>NZ_JABXGK010000002.1:0-247589 GCF_013364395.1 Vibrio mediterranei
TTCCTCGGGGTACTTAGATGTTTCAGTTCCCCCGGTTCGCCTCGCTGAGCTATGTATTCACTCAGCGATAACTGCTTATGCAGCTGGGTTTCCCCATTCAGGAATCTCAGACTCACAGGTTTTTACTACCTAATCTGAGCTTATCGCAAGTTAATACGCCTTTCATCGCCTCTGACTGCCAAGGCATCCACCGTGTACGCTTAGTCACTTAACCATACAACCCCAAAGGGTCTTTGTTACGTAACCAAAGTTGTCTGCATTTTTATACATGTGCAGACTCGATTTTGCCGGACTCAAATTCCAAGAACACTTGAATGTGTGTTGGTACCTAATCTTTCGATTAGGATTTGAGAACTTTTAAATAAATAACATTAATCAAATGTTATTCGTCAGCTTTCCAAATTGTTAAAGAGCAATGCAAACTTAATGCATTTTCTAAAGAATCTCGGCGGCAAAAATTCCAACCACGTACGTTTTAATGAAGTGGTTTGGAAAATCTTAATCCAAAATTACTTAGAGAATGGTGGGCGATACCGGGCTCGAACCAGTGACCCCCTCCTTGTAAGGGAGGTGCTCTCCCAACTGAGCTAATCGCCCACATTTAGTTTTTTTACATTTCCCGTGGAAGGAAATGGTGGGTCGTGCAGGATTCGAACCTGCGACCAATTGATTAAAAGTCAACTGCTCTACCAACTGAGCTAACGACCCAATGGTATCCCGTAGGGGAGTCGAACCCCTGTTACCGCCGTGAAAGGGCGGTGTCCTAGGCCTCTAGACGAACGGGACACTAAGCAGTAAGTGTTGGGCACTTACTATTTTCTGCTTTCGCTTTTCAGCAAAAACAAAATCTCTTTATCTTTACAAACCTAATCAATCTGTGTGAACACTCATCGCAATAATCTTTCGTATAAGGAGGTGATCCAGCCCCAGGTTCCCCTAGGGCTACCTTGTTACGACTTCACCCCAGTCATGAACCACAAAGTGGTGAGCGTCCTCCCGAAGGTTAAACTACCCACTTCTTTTGCAGCCCACTCCCATGGTGTGACGGGCGGTGTGTACAAGGCCCGGGAACGTATTCACCGTAGCATTCTGATCTACGATTACTAGCGATTCCGACTTCATGGAGTCGAGTTGCAGACTCCAATCCGGACTACGACGCACTTTTTGGGATTCGCTCACTTTCGCAAGTTGGCTGCCCTCTGTATGCGCCATTGTAGCACGTGTGTAGCCCTACTCGTAAGGGCCATGATGACTTGACGTCGTCCCCACCTTCCTCCGGTTTATCACCGGCAGTCTCCCTGGAGTTCCCGACATTACTCGCTGGCAAACAAGGATAAGGGTTGCGCTCGTTGCGGGACTTAACCCAACATTTCACAACACGAGCTGACGACAGCCATGCAGCACCTGTCTCAGAGCTCCCGAAGGCACACCTGCGTCTCCGCTGGCTTCTCTGGATGTCAAGAGTAGGTAAGGTTCTTCGCGTTGCATCGAATTAAACCACATGCTCCACCGCTTGTGCGGGCCCCCGTCAATTCATTTGAGTTTTAATCTTGCGACCGTACTCCCCAGGCGGTCTACTTAACGCGTTAGCTCCGAAAGCCACGGCTCAAGGCCACAACCTCCAAGTAGACATCGTTTACGGCGTGGACTACCAGGGTATCTAATCCTGTTTGCTCCCCACGCTTTCGCATCTGAGTGTCAGTATCTGTCCAGGGGGCCGCCTTCGCCACCGGTATTCCTTCAGATCTCTACGCATTTCACCGCTACACCTGAAATTCTACCCCCCTCTACAGTACTCTAGTCCGCCAGTTTCAAATGCAGTTCCGAGGTTGAGCCCCGGGCTTTCACATCTGACTTAACGAACCACCTGCATGCGCTTTACGCCCAGTAATTCCGATTAACGCTCGCACCCTCCGTATTACCGCGGCTGCTGGCACGGAGTTAGCCGGTGCTTCTTCTGCAGCTAACGTCAAACGAGCACGCTATTAACGTACCCGCCTTCCTCACTGCTGAAAGTGCTTTACAACCCGAAGGCCTTCTTCACACACGCGGCATGGCTGCATCTCGCTTGCGCCCATTGTGCAATATTCCCCACTGCTGCCTCCCGTAGGAGTCTGGACCGTGTCTCAGTTCCAGTGTGGCTGATCATCCTCTCAGACCAGCTAGGGATCGTCGCCTTGGTGAGCCATTACCTCACCAACTAGCTAATCCCACCTGGGCATATCCTGACGCGAGAGGCCCGAAGGTCCCCCTCTTTGGCCCGAAGGYATTATGCGGTATTAGCCATCGTTTCCAATGGTTATCCCCCACATCAGGGCAATTTCCCAGGCATTACTCACCCGTCCGCCGCTCGACGCCGTTAACGTCACCCGAAGGGTCAGTTAACTCGTTTCCGCTCGACTTGCATGTGTTAGGCCTGCCGCCAGCGTTCAATCTGAGCCATGATCAAACTCTTCAATTTAAGATTTTGTTCGGCTCAATGAATACTGACTTTAAACTACCTTAGTAATCTAAAGCTATTATCGCTCCAACAGAACGATAATGAATTGACTGTGCCAAGTCTTTCGACTTGATTGGTCACTCAGTTCATTGAAAACCTAATTTGATACCGAAGTATCTAATTTGATTATCATCAACGAGTGCCCACACAGATTGATAGGTTTATATTGTTAAAGAGCTTGTTTTGAGCCTTACTCAAAACGGACGGTCATTTTAGCTATTTCAGTTATCGTGTCAACCACTTTCCTAACTAATTTTGCTTTACTTCTTAGAAGCAACTTGACCTGCTAACTCGTAAAGGCTTTTCTTTGCCTCATCCCGTGTCAGCGAGGTGGCATTATAGAGATGAACCAATTCTTGGCAAGCGCTAATTTGAAATAAAATCGTTTTTTACAGCCGTTCGAACACAAAAGAAACAAAGCGTCGAAAAAAGACACAAAAAAGGGGGCTAAGCCCCCTTTTATTACTCTATTTCCCTTGCTATTTACTGCCCAACAGCAATTTTGTCGTTGTTCACTATCAGACGAACTGGCTTAGTTGGGTCGACTTTGCCGGCAAGTATCTCTTTAGCCAACGGGTTTTCGATACTTTGTTGAATCGCTCTTTTAAGCGGTCTAGCTCCATATACTGGGTCATAACCGACTTTGGCGATATAATCTAAAGCTGCATCGGCAACCACTAGGTGATAGCCATTGTCTTCCATGCGTTTGCCCAAGCGTTGCAATTGAATACCCGCAATAGATTTAATGTGCTCCGCCCCCAATGGATGGAAGACCACACTTTCATCTACACGATTTAAGAATTCCGGTTTGAAGTGAGAGGTCACAACATCCATTACTTCTCGCTTGATACCCTCATAATCAAGCACCTGGAAATTCTCTTGGATACGAGATGAACCAAGATTCGATGTCATAATGACTACCGTATTTCTAAAGTCGACTGTTCTACCTTGTCCATCGGTCAAGCGACCATCGTCTAGAACTTGCAGTAGAATATTGAAGACATCAGGATGCGCCTTCTCAACTTCATCCAGCAAAATAACCGAGTATGGTTTACGTCTAACGGCTTCCGTTAGGTATCCACCTTCCTCATAACCTACATAACCGGGAGGCGCACCTACTAAACGAGCGACTGAGTGTTTCTCCATGAACTCAGACATATCAATACGCACCATGGCGTCTTCACTATCAAACATAAAACTTGCAAGCGTTTTACACAGTTCCGTTTTACCCACACCAGTTGGGCCAAGGAATAAGAAAGAACCTATTGGACGATTAGGATCCGCGAGGCCAGCTCGACTACGGCGAATGGCATCAGATACAACTTCGACAGCTTCCGCTTGCCCTATAACGCGTTTGTGCAGAACATCTTCCATTTTTAGAAGCTTATCTTTTTCTGCCTCAAGCATTTTAGATACTGGAATCCCAGTTTGCTTTGATAATACTTCCGCGATTTCAGCATCTGTCACTTTGTTGCGAAGCAAGCTCATTTCTTGCATTTCAGCTTGAGTCGCTAAATCGAGTTGTTTCTCTAGCTCTGGAATACGGCCATATTGTAGCTCAGACATTCGGTTCAAATCACCTGCACGTCTTGCCACATCCATATCGAGCCTTGCCTGTTCGAGTTCAGACTTAATATGTTGAGTACCCGATAGCGCTGCTTTTTCTGCATTCCAGACTTCTTCCAGCTCCGCATAGTCACGCTCTTTTGACTCTAACTCTTCATTTAGAGCAAGCAAGCGCTTTTCACTGGCATTATCCGACTCATTTTTGAGAGCTTGCTGCTCGATTTTTAGTTGAATGATTTTACGTTCTAACTTATCCAAAGATTCCGGCTTCGAATCTATCTGAAGTCGAATGCTCGACGCGGCTTCATCAATAAGGTCGATCGCCTTGTCGGGTAGTTGTCTATCAGTAATATATCGATGCGATAAACTCGCTGCAGCAACAATAGCAGGGTCAGTAATTTCAACATGATGATGGAGCTCATAACGCTCTTTCAAGCCACGTAATATCGCTACGGTGTCTTCGACGCTTGGTTCATCAACCAATACTTTTTGGAAGCGTCGTTCTAACGCCGCATCTTTTTCAATATACTGGCGATATTCATCCAATGTTGTCGCACCGACACAGTGCAGTTCACCACGAGCTAATGCAGGCTTTAACATATTGCCTGCATCCATCGAACCCTCACCTTTCCCTGCACCAACCATAGTGTGCAGCTCATCGATGAATAGAATGATGTTACCTTCTTCTTTAGCTAGTTCATTTAGGACTGATTTCAAACGCTCTTCAAATTCACCACGATATTTAGCACCAGCCACCAATGAGCCCATATCTAAAGAAAGAACACGACGCCCACGCAAGCCTTCAGGGACTTCATTATTAATGATGCGTTGTGCTAGTCCTTCTACGATAGCTGTCTTACCTACACCGGGCTCACCTATAATGACGGGGTTATTTTTGGTACGACGTTGAAGTACTTGAATGGTGCGGCGAATCTCATCGTCACGACCAATGACCGGATCAAGCTTGCCTTGTTCCGCTCGCTCGGTAAGATCGATGGTAAATTTCTCCAAAGCTTGGCGCTTTTCTTCCGCATTGGGATCATCGACTTTCTGACCACCACGAATTTGCTCAATTGCTTGGTTTACTTTTGCTTCTGTTAATCCTTGCTGTTTCAAAAGCGCACCTAAAGGGCCTTTATCTTCTATTGCTGCAAGCAAAAAGATCTCAGAAGAGATATAGGCGTCTTGACGTTTTTGAGCAATTTTGTCACAGAGATTAAATATTTGCCCCATAGCACTAGACAGCTGAACATCGCCACCGACACCTGTGACTTTAGGAAGTTTGTCCATTAACTCAGACAGCTTGGAACGTAATTGAACCACATCGACGTTCAGCATGGTTAATAGTGGACGAATAGAACTGCCCTCTTGGTTAAGCAAAGCAACCATAAGGTGAACAGGTTCAATATATTGATGATCTCGACCCAATGCCAATGACTGAGCATCAGAAATAGCAATTTGGAATTTGCTAGTAAATCGATCTAGGCGCATAGCAACCCCCGTTTAAATTACATACAGCTTGTTATGCAATTAAGATGGTTGCTAGCAAAACGGATTTCAAGACAAAGGAGTGAAAATCAGTGATTGATCCAGATAAAGCTTGCCATACGACCTGTCTGTCCATCACGTCGATAAGAAAAGAAACGCTTTTCATCGCTAAACGTGCACAAGTTACTCAGCGTTACATCACTGATCGCTGAAGCTTGTAATTTCATCTGTGCAATGAGTGCCAGATCAGCAAGCCATTTCTCTGGATTCACGCTTTCTTTAAACGCAATTCCATATTCAGGATTCATCTGACAAAATGCGTGTTTCACATCCAGCCCAACTTCAAAAGACTCAAAGCCAATTGCTGGTCCAATCCAAGCCTGTGCTTCACTATCGAACAGGCCAGCGGCCTTTTCGACAATCCCGTCGGCCAATCCACGCCATCCTGCATGGACCGCAGCAACTGCTGTTCCATCCTTTGCACATATTAGAATTGGTAAGCAATCTGCCGTCATGGCACTAAGGACGACACCGGGCGTTCGTGTAAAACTCGCATCCGCGTCCAATACCAGTTCAGTTGGAGCTTGAACGATAGCGACTCTAGTCGAATGAGTTTGATTAAGCCAAACAGGAGAAGACGGCATATTCGCACTGATTTCCAGTGCTCGACGGTTTGCCAATACATCGGAAGGTTCATCACCAACATGCATCCCTAAATTAAAACTGGAAAATGGAGCCTTTGAGACTCCATTCTCACGTGTTGAGCTTACCGCTTCAACATTATTAGGTTTGCTCCAGTTTGGCGTCAGAAGCGACATTAATAATCTTCTTCTTTGTTTAACTTAGCGTCTTCACGCAACGCTTCCGTCATGACTACCATGTCATCTGGAATAGGAGCATGGAAAGTCATCTCTTCTCCAGTAACTGGATGCGCAAACTTAAGCATTACCGCGTGCAGTGCTTGACGATCAAAGCTACGAATCATCTGAGTCAGTTCTTCGCTCGCTCCGCGTGGAATACGAGCGCGGCCACCATAAGCGCTATCACCTAACAGTGGATGCTGAAGATAAGACATATGAACACGGATTTGGTGAGTTCGACCCGTTTCTAGACGTAAACGAATACGAGTGTGCTCTCGGAAATGTTCTGCAACTCGGTAATGAGTTACCGCAGGTTTACCAAGTTCGTTCACAGCCATCAGTGTACGTTTAGTCGAATGACGACCGATCGCTTTATCTACCATACCACCCGCCGTCATTTTACCGATAGCAATAGCTTCGTATTCACGGGTGATGTTACGCTTTTGTAGAGCACGCACTAATCGAGTTTGAGCAGGAACCGTCTTAGCGACAACCATCAAACCTGTCGTATCTTTATCGAGGCGGTGAACAATACCTGCGCGTGGTACTTCTGCGATCGCTGGGAAATGATGTAACAACGCATTAAGAACCGTGCCATCTGGTGTCCCTGCTCCAGGATGAACAACGAAATCTCTTGGCTTATTGATCACAATAATGTCATCATCTTCGTAGACGATATTAAGAGGAATGTCTTGAGCTTCAAAGCGCTCTTCATCTTCTAGTTCAGCTTGAACGGTTATCAACTCACCGCCCATAACTTTGGTACGCGGTTTAGTGATTACCTCACCGTTAACGGCAATTTTTCCGTCCAGAAGCCACTCTTTCAGGCGCGAACGGGAAAAATCTGCGAACAATTCAGCTACAGCTTGGTCTAAACGTTGACCTAACTGGCTGTCTTTTACTGTATTTGTTAATTCAATCTGCTGAGCCATATCGAACTTTTTAAAAAACCTTGGGACTAATACCACGAGTGTGGATAATATAGCCCATCATTGTATCCGTTACTGAGAAGAAAAGTAATGGACACGGAAAAATATTTACGTCAAGGAAACTCGTTCTCGTATGAAACTACTTAAACTAACAAGCTTGCTTTCTCTAGCTTTGTTGTTTGGTTGTGCTGACAAAGAAGTCACCGTCCCAGATGTTCCGCCTTCCCAACTCTACGCTGAAGCTCAAGAATCGTTACAAGGTGGTAACTGGACATCAGCCATTGAGCGCCTTGAAGCGCTGGATTCTCGCTACCCATTTGGTGCTTACACTGAACAAGTACAACTTGATTTGATTTACGCTTACTACAAGAACGATGACTTAGCGCTGGGTCTGGCTACGATAGAGCGTTTTTCTCGATTGAATCCAACTCACGAACGTTCTGACTGGGTGTTGTACATGCGAGGTCTAACACATATGGCACAAGACAGAAACTTCATGCATGACATTCTCAGGATCGATCGCTCAGACCGCGACCCTGAGCCAGTAAAAGCTGCATTTGCTGATTTCGATCGCCTACTAAAACGTTACCCGAATAGTGCTTACGCCGAAGACGCGCAGAAACGTATGGTTGCGTTGAAAAACCGTTTGGCTAAATATGACCTTGCTACCGCTGATTTCTATATCCGACGTGAAGCTTGGATTGCCGCTATCAATAGAGCTCAAGAAATTCAAAAAACCTATCCTGATACAGAAGCAGCTCGCCAATCTTTAGTACTGCAAAAGAAAGCGTACGAAGAACTAGGAATGCAAGAGCAAGTTGAACGTACTGAGAAACTAATGGAACTAAACCCACTTTAGGGTTATAGACAAATCCACCTTTCAAAAGCGCTGCCATGCAGCGCTTTTTTGTGCCCATAAGTTGGCAAAATTCCTTTTTTATTTATATATTTATCTTTAGCTAAGTAGCAAAAAGGGATAGTTGTGAAGGCGATTTTATTATGTTTTGTCATAGGGATCATGACACTTCCAGTAAGGGCTTTAGAGTTAACTCCTCTAAGTAATGAACCCTATACTGGCGATTTGGATAGTTTAGTAGAGAAGCGTGTTATTCGCGTTTTGGTCTCGGCTGATCTTGGTTTCTATTACATAGAAAAAGGACAACCCAAAGGAATTGGAGCGGAACAGCTCTATCACTTCGAGAAAAATCTCAAAAAGAAATACTCAAAGATGAAAGTACAGGTAATTCCTGTACCACGAGACGACCTCATTCCGGCTTTAGTTAATGGCTATGGCGATCTCGTTGTCGCAAACCTCACAATTACACCCAAACGACAAGAAATCATTCAGTTCAGTACCCCGATTCTCTCTGACATCAGCGAGCTGATTGTGACAACTGACGATTATCCGTCTTTAGAAAGTGTCGAAGATTTAAGTGGTCAAGAAGTTTGGGTTCGTGGCAGCTCTAGTTATTTCGAAAACTTACAGGCACTGAATCAAGAACTAACCAGCAATGATATGCCTCCTGTCTACGTTCAGTATTTAGAAGAAACGCTTCAAGACTACGAATTGGTCGAAATGGTCAAGCAAGGCTATATTGGAGCGACCGTCCTCGATAGCCATAAAGCATTCTTTTGGAACAAGACGTTTGACGATTTGAATATCCATGACTCAATACCATTGAGTAAAGATGGTCAAATCGCGTGGGCCATGCGCAAAGACTCACCAAAATTAGAGAAACAAGTAAACGCCTATATTAAAACGGCCAAGCAAGGAACATTGCTCGGTAATGTTATTTATAACAAATATTTGGATAACACAGGCTGGTTTTCAAAGGCCCTTGATCCTAAGAATGTCCAACAATTGGATAGGCTGATTTCATTGTTCAAGAAATATGGCGACAAATACGACTTTGACTTCCTTATGATTGCCGCACAGGCTTTTCAAGAATCTAAGCTAAACCAAAACAAAGTCTCACCCAAAGGCGCTGTTGGCATCATGCAGGTCCTTCCAAGTACTGCTCGTGATCGCAATGTAAACATCAAAAACATCAATAAAATTGAGAATAACGTACATGCTGGCGTGAAATATATGCGCTTTATCCGAGATAGATACTTTAGCGATGACGCGATAAGTAATGATGACAAAGTTTATTTATCGTTGGCGGCCTACAATGCAGGTCCGGGAAACATCGCTAAAATGCGGCGCTTAGCTACCAAGCACGGTTACGACCCCAATAAATGGTTTGGCAATGTGGAGCTGATGGCACGAAGAAATATTAGCTCTGAACCCGTTACTTACGTGGCCAATATCAACCGATACTATGTTATCTACAAACAGCTAGAGTCTCTACAGCAGATCAGGCAGGAGCAACAAGCACTAAATAGTGACATTGAATTTTATCGAGTTTTGGGGTCAAAAGAAGAAACCATTACTGAGTGATAGTGATCACACTTTAAAGTCGAGTGAATTTTAAGCAGGAGATTTCTTGGGTCGTAAAAACGCGCCAAAAATGGAGGATTTTCAGTGCGCTACTCTTTCCAAATTAATGACTTTTGACGGAAAAGAAAGTCTTTTCATGTGTTAACAGTAAAAAGTTTTGCGTTAGATCACATTTAAATTTCGATGCGAAAAACCCTATCATTTTAGTGATCTATATCACATTCTTTTCTCCATGGATAAGTAATCTGGAGTTAACCCATGAGGGATGCAACAGAGGAAAAAACATATGAGAGTAAACATCACTGGTAAAAACATTGAGATCACCTCTGCAATCCGTGAGCATATCGAAAGCAAGTTTAAGAAGTTAGAAAAATGGCAAGTGGATATCATTAGTTGCCAGACTGCTTTCAGCGAAGAGCCAAACAAACAAATGAAATTCGAAGCGTCCATTACGGTACCCAAAGGCAAACTTGTCGCTTCCGCTACTCATGAAGATTTATACGCTGCCGTTAACGAGGTAGAACAGAAGTTAGAACGTCAGCTAAACAAACTCAGACATAAGCCAGAAGCGAGACGCACGGATAAGCCTGAGTTAGTAGAAGAAACCGAATAAAGGCTCGTAAATAAAACGATTGTAGAATAGCGCCGTAAGGCGCTATTTTTTTGCTTGACGCTCCCCACTCCCTTGCTTATTGTGTGGCTTAGCCCAAAAAAACTTAAGACTACATTTTCTATGTACCCGATTAATCTGTTCTTTTTTGACTTCTTTTTTCTCCACTAGGCTTGGAGGCTTCTTCGTTTTCGAAAGAAAAGTCAAAAACGAACGGAAAGCCTCCCAATGGGAGGTTTTTTTATAAGGATTATTTGATGACAGACACAAACTACTCACTTGAAGAAATTCGCTTACGTCTGAACGAGCTAGACGACAACTTGTTGCAGCTTCTTTCTGAACGTCGCAAGCTCAGCATTGAAGTAGCAAAAAGCAAAGTAGAAACCTCAAAACCGGTTCGTGATGCCGCTCGTGAGCAACAGCTTTTGGTTAAGCTCATTAATAACGGTAAAGACAAGTACGAGCTGGATGCGTCTTACATCACAAAGATCTTCCACACCATCATTGAAGATTCTGTTCTGCTGCAACAGGTTTACCTGCAAAACCTAGCCAACCCGCAACAAAGCAGAAAACCTGTTGCTAGAGTGGCCTTTCTAGGCGCTAAGGGTTCTTATTCACACCTAGCAAGCCGAGATTATTTCTCTCGCAAGAACACGGAGCTCATTGAACTCAATTGTGACCAATTTAAAGAAGTCACAAAAACGGTTGAGTCAGGTCATGCTGATTTCGGTGTATTGCCTATTGAAAACACCAGCTCTGGCTCAATTAATGAAGTATTCGACTTACTGCAACATACGACTTTACATATCGTTGGTGAAATCACCCAACCTATTGAGCACTGCTTGGTTGCGACCAAAGAAATTCGTCTGGAAAACATCAAAACGCTGTACTCTCACCCACAACCTCATCAGCAATGCAGTGAGTTCTTGGGCAGACTATCTGGCGTTCAACTAGAGTCTTGTGCAAGCACAGCGGATGCAATGCAGAAAGTTCAGCAGCTTAATAGAGACGATGTGGCTGCAATCGGCCACGCAGCCAGCGGCAAACTGTATGGCTTGCAATCGATTCAAAGCAACATTGCTAATCAGACAGAAAACCATACTCGATTCATCGTCGTTGCAAGAAAGCCTGTTGAAGTGTCAGCGCAAATTCCAGCAAAAACTACCTTTATCATGGCGACGTCTCAACAAGCAGGTTCGTTGGTTGAAACCCTCTTAGTACTCCAGCGCTATGGAATCAATATGACCAAGCTCGAGTCACGCCCTATTATGGGTAATCCTTGGGAAGAGATGTTTTATGTGGATGTGGAAGCCCATAAAGACTCAGAATCAATGCAACAAGCCATTCATGAGCTTATAAAAATCACTAAATACCTTAAAGTACTGGGTTGCTACCCTATCGATAACGTAAAACCAGTGATGCCCGATTTAGGTGAATAAAAACAAATAGCCCCAGTCATCATGAGCTGGGGCTATTTCTATTTTACGAGCTGTGGCCTGTCTTCAAAGCTACTTGAGCGGCAGAATCTTAATCTCCACTCGACGATTACATTGACGCCCCTCTGGTGTAGAGTTGCTGCAAATTGGGAATCGCTCACCATTACCACGGGCGACCGCACGACCTGCCGCTACATTCTGACTAATCAAGAACGAACGTACTTGCTCAGCGCGCTTTTCTGATAGCTCTTGGTTGTATTGAGCACTACCCGTACTATCTGTATAGCCTTCGATAACTAAACTGGTATCAGGATACTCAACCAAAATACGCGCTACACCTCTCAGTGTGTTGTGAATACTACTGTTAAGAGCGTGAGAATTACTGTCAAAACCAATACCGTTCTCTAAACGTAATAAAAGTTGATTGTCACCAACACGCTCAACTTGCACACCTGAATTTAACAACTCTTGTCTCAGCGCTTTTTCTTGTTGGTCGAAATAATATCCGACACCACCACCCAACGCTGCGCCACTCGCCGCACCAATAAGAATCCCACGGCTATCACCACCTGAAGCAATACCAACAGCTGTGCCAGCAATTGCGCCAATCACAGCTCCTTTGGTTGCTGAGTTTGTCTCATACTCTCCTGTTGTCGCGTTTTGTCGCTGCGTCGCTTGGCAACCAACAAGAGAAATAAGCCCTAAGGCAACCACTACTTTTTTTAATCTCATTTCTATTATCTCTTATGCGTACAACATTACCATCAAATACAGAATATCGTACCATATAAATTCTAATTATTCCTAATGGAGGCATTTAGCACTCACACTAATGATAAAAAACACATCGTTATTAAATGACAAATCTAAGGTAGATTTACGTTAGAATTAAGCCCAAACGTATAGACAGGATAAGTAATAATGAACAAAGTGGTTATCGCGTCGCTTAACCCAGCCAAAATCAATGCCGTAAAAAGCGCCTTTGAATCCGCTTTTCCTAGCCAAACGTTCACTTTTCAAGGGGTAAACGTGCCAAGTGGCGTGGCCGAGCAACCTATGAGCAATGATGAAACTCATCTTGGTGCTAAAACACGAGTTCACAATGCCAAGAAAACCATCAAAGACGGTGATTTCTATGTTGGGATTGAAGCTGGTTTAGATGGGCATTCCACGTTTGCATGGATGATTATTGAAACAGAGACACAGACGGGCGAATCAAGAAGCGCGAGTCTAATGCTTCCACCCGCAGTCGTAGACCAGCTGTCGCCAAGCGTTGAACTAGGCGATGTGATGGATAAGACCTTTGGTACCGATAATATCAAACAAAAAGGCGGGGCAATTGGTTTACTAACCCAGCATCAGCTCACACGCAGCTCTGTGTATCACCAAGCGTTAATACTGGCGCTGATCCCATTTACCAATCCTGAACACTTCTAAAGACGTTTTCTCTGACAAGGTAAGCGAAACCCATAGGTTTCGCTTACTTAAGCAATAAGTCGCTAAGCGCGTTCTTATCTTTGTCGGCCAAGCGCTTTACTTCCGCAGAGCCGCGAGTAATGGTTGCCACACCTACGCCTAACATCTGACTAATTTGGCGTTGGGACATGTCTCCCTTTAACAACTCACAGAGAATGTTCACCCGCGCCGTCACTGCTTCACGTTCATCTGGTGTTAGCAACATCGTCATCAGCATTGCTTGCTGCTCACTGCTTTGCGAACGCTGAATAAGGTCGAGTACCTGTTGCCAGTCTTGATAGTGTGGTTCCATTTAATATTCCATCAGAAACATCCAGTTACCCATTCTAACTCCAAGCCCACATGAATTGGTAGCCCATCTCCACTAGTAACGTTTTTTCGCTTCCGCTTCAGTGAGGAAACTTCCCTGAACACCAAGTAAATCTCGATAGTAGACTTGAAACATTAGAATATTCTGAACGTAACCACGAGTCTCTCTAAAAGGTATCGCTTCAATAAAGGCGATGGCATCTAACTTGCCATCAGAAGCTTCACGCCAACGTTTTACGCGGTTAGGCCCTGCATTGTAGGCAGCTAATGCATAGATACGGTTATCATCGTAGTTATCAAGCAACTCATTAAGGTAGTGCGAGCCTATCTCAATGTTCTTACCCACCTGATACAAGTCACTAGTACTGCCGTAGCGTATCTTGTGCTTTTTCGCAGTATACTTTGCCGTAGCTGGCATAATCTGCATCACGCCGCGAGCACCAACAGGAGAGCGCGCTTCCACATCCATCGCGCTTTCTTGACGTGCTAGCGACATGAGTAACACGCTATCAAGGTCGAGCTTGTCACTGTAGAAATCAAACCACCAGCGATGAGCCGTTGGGAAGCGCAATGACATGTTGTCCCACATTTTGGCAGAAATTGTCGCAACGACGGTGAAGTGATGCCAACGTTTCTTACCAGCATAAGCCGCTAACATCTGCTTCTCATTCGCAGTTACGTTAGACAACAAGAAACGCCACTCTGATTTAGCTGCGGCTATTTTGTCTCGCTCAATCAACTCTTCGATTCGATCTAAGCTAGCTTGATACGGCGCTACGACTTTTGGGTCTAACACTGTCGTGGAAATAGGATAAACAATAGAGTGCTCTAGGTATGTCGCGGCAGCGGCGCTGTAAAAGTTACGCTGACCTACAATCCCTTCTAGGCGTTGTTGTCCTTGCTCTTTGTTACCTGTTACCAACTCAGAACGCGCCAACCAATATTGCCAACGACTGGTTTCTTGTTTCTCTGGCGACATTTTACTAATCCAACGGTTCAAGTCTTTCCAATCGGCTTGTTGCACTGCAAGACGCGCTCTACGTTCCAAGTAACCATCATTGCTTGATTGGCTAAGCACTTTATCACGCCAGTTAGCTTCGGTTTCGGAATCCGTCGTGATGTAACGCATCGCCACATAATCTTGCATCGACTGTTGCAACTCATCGTCTAGCGAGGCATTTTTACTCAGTTGAGTTAGTGCGGTTCTTGCTTTATCTCTGTCACTACGAGCTAACTTTCGGAGTGACAGTTCAGTTAGCTGGTTTTTATACGGTTGTGGGAATTTACTGTCAGCAAAAGACACCACCTTATTAGGTGATTTGAACAGGTCTTTAATTTGTTTCCCATGCTGTTTACCTGTCGATGTTGCCAGCTTCTTATTTAGATAGTTAATTAATGACCCATTACGCTTTTCAAAAGCAAGGATCATTCGCTCGACAATCAGTTGGTCGGTCAGCGCTCCTGACTTATCCCATTCCTTGAATAACTTATCACAAGCACTATCAACACTATTTCCACTCAACCATAAGTTTTGAGCGCCTTTGTACGCCTCCTGTTTATTCCCAGTTTTAAGCTGAGCATAGTGGTAGTGACATTGATATCGCTCGCCATTTGGGTAAGAGGTTTGAAAGGTTAGAATGTCTTGCCATTTGTTTTGACGGGCCAATTGATCCAAATACGGCGCTCTAATACGATAGGAGAAAGGGAAACCCTTATGCTGCTCAATAAATGTATTGACGTCCTCAATCGACTTATCTGCTAGTTGCAAAGAAAACACTCGATAATCGACATAAGGAGTCAAAGCGTAATCTTCAATTTTAGGCCGAAGTTTTTGATAACCACTGATATCTTTTTTATCAATGAGCTTTTGCGCCCTATCATAATCTGAGCGTTGTTGTTCTAGTTTTGTTTCTGCCGCAAATGCAGGCCATGCCAGTGAGGCTACTATGACCGAAGTAACTGCTAGCAGTCGTTGCTTATACCGTCCGTATAAAAGCATGTACCGATTTCCTTAGATGCTGTGAAGAATGACCAGTGAGCTTATTGTTGTCGTTTTTTATTGAGCCTTGTCAGCTTCATTTGAATACATGGTCAATCTTCAATTTAAGACCAATTACTCCTTCTTGCCAATGGGTTTGTCATTAAGAATTTGTTTCCATTGTTGAGAATTCCCTGACTCTTGGCGAAACCGCGCATTTTGAATGATATTGAGGCTTAAGATCGCACAACGAAAATTGAAACGTTCTGACTGCGTAGTGTAAAATAACAACTTTATTGACTTCAAAAGTAGGAACGATCGGCAATGGCTGAATACGTCTATACCATGTCGCGCGTGAGCAAAGTAGTGCCACCAAAGCGACAAATCCTTAAAGATATCTCTCTTAGCTTCTTCCCTGGTGCAAAAATCGGTGTTCTAGGCCTAAATGGTGCTGGTAAATCTACCCTTCTACGTATCATGGCGGGTATTGATACTGATATCGATGGTGAAGCGCGTCCGCAACCTGGTCTAAACGTAGGTTACTTGCCGCAAGAACCTGTTCTTGATGAATCAAAAACGGTTCGTGAAATCGTTGAAGAAGCAGTATCCGATGTTGCTGGTGCAATGAAGCGTCTAGACGAAGTGTATGCGGCTTACGCTGAACCAGATGCAGACTTCGACGCATTGGCTAAAGAACAAGGTGAGTTAGAAGCTCTTATCCAAGCGAAAGATGGTCATAACCTAGAGAACGCCCTAGAGCGTGCCGCTGACGCTCTTCGTCTACCTGAGTGGGATGCGAAGATTCAACACCTATCCGGTGGTGAGCGTCGCCGTGTCGCTATCTGTCGCCTATTGCTTGAGAAGCCAGACATGCTGCTTCTTGACGAACCAACCAACCACCTAGATGCCGAATCTGTTGCTTGGCTTGAACGCTTCCTAGTGGACTACAATGGCACTGTTGTTGCGATTACCCACGACCGTTACTTCTTAGATAACGCAGCAGGTTGGATTCTTGAGCTTGACCGTGGTGAAGGTATTCCATGGGAAGGTAACTACACTTCATGGCTAGAGCAAAAAGATGCACGTCTACAACAAGAAGCGTCTCAAGAGAAAGCTCGTCAGAAAACCATTGAGAAAGAGCTGGAATGGGTTCGTCAAAACCCTAAAGGCCGTCAAGCGAAGTCAAAAGCACGTATGGCACGTTTTGAAGAGCTACAAAGTGGCGATCATCAAAAACGTAACGAAACGAACGAGCTATTCATTCCACCAGGTGAGCGTTTAGGTGATAAAGTTCTAGAAGTGAACAACCTGACTAAGTCATTCGATGGCCGTGTACTGATTGATGACCTTTCTTTCAGCATTCCAAAAGGTGCTATCGTAGGTATCATCGGTGCTAACGGTGCGGGTAAATCGACATTATTCAAAATGCTAAGTGGCACAGAGCAACCAGATGCCGGCACGATTGAACTTGGTGATACCGTGAAACTGGCTTCTGTAGAACAGTTCCGTGATTCAATGAACGATAGCAATACGGTTTTCCAAGAGATCTCAGAAGGCGCTGACATCATTAAGATCAACAACTTTGAAATTCCTGCGCGCGCGTACTGCTCACGCTTTAATTTCAAAGGTAGCGACCAACAGAAGATCATCGGTGAACTTTCCGGTGGTGAGCGCAACCGTGTTCACCTAGCTAAGCTTCTTAAAGCGGGTGGCAACATGTTACTACTCGATGAGCCTACCAACGACCTAGACGTTGAAACTCTACGTGCACTTGAAGAAGCACTACTAGAGTTCCCAGGCTGTGCCATGGTTATCTCGCACGACCGTTGGTTCCTAGACCGTATCGCTACTCACATCATCGACTATCGCGATGAAGGTCAAGTTAACTTCTATGAAGGTAACTACACTGAGTACATGGAATGGCTGAAGAAGACTTTGGGTCCAGAAGCTGCTGAACCACACCGTATTAAATACAAACGCATCTCAAAATAACCGTTTGAATTTGAGATAAACTTGTTTTTTTTCAAGAGGGCGCTAATAATAGCGCCCTCTTTTTTGTGATTTTCACCCACAAAATAACGAAATTAACTGAAAAATCACCACATTTCATAGACAAATGTGGTGTAGCGATAATCACTATGCCGAATAGAATCAAGGTAGTAATACCGAATGAACAAGGAAAGAAACGAACTCTGCGTTTAGGACGAAAGCGTACTTACACTGCCATCCTCTTCGCTGCAGCCTTTCCTGTTGCCTTGGGCTTAGTCGGTTATTCCTATAACCAATCTCAAACACAGCTGTCATCTACTGAAGTGTCTCTGACGGATCTACAGCAAGAAAAAGCGCTACTTGAAGCTAAACTGGAAGAACAAGTCAATGTCACTCACGATCTTTCTCAAGAACTTGAAGAGAAACGTGATGAGCTCCAACTCCTGAGCAAACGAGTTAATGACGTGGAAACAGTTCTTGGTCTCACCGATGAAGAGCTCTACGATGCTGAAATGCCATTAGCGGAGCGTATTGATGCGGCCGCCATTGACTCCGCGGTTCGTGCCACAATGCTGCGCTTAATTCCCAATGATAGCCCGGTTACTTATCAGCGCGTTTCCTCGTCTTATGGACGACGTACTAACCCTATATCTGGTAAACGCCAGTTACATACTGGTATCGACCTAACCTGTAAAACAGGTGAACAAATCTTAGCGCCAGCCGATGGCGTTATTGAAACAGTAAGACCAAGCCGTCAAGGTTATGGTAACTATATGACGGTGCGCCATTCATTTGGTTTTATGAGCTCTTACGCTCACTTACACAAGTTTAAAGCTAAGAGTGGGCAGTTCGTCAGCAAAGGAGACGTCATCGCTACGTGTGGAAATAGCGGTAATTCAACCGGACCACACCTTCACTATGAAGTACGCTTTTTAGGGCGCACACTTAACCCTCAATACTTCATCGATTGGAGCCCTGAGAACTTCGATTACGTGTTCGAGAAAGAAAAGAAAGTGCAATGGGCACCGCTGATTGATCTTGTCGGTAGCGTGGTTAAGCTACAAATAAACCTAACTAATGCACCCTATGTGGATTCTTCGATTAAAACTGCCGTTACCGAAGACACCACCAACGAAACAAGTGAACAGACAAACTAAAAAAACGCAGCGACTTCGCTGCGTTTTTTAATTGGTTCTTTCATCGCCCGCGTTTAACCGCGATGTATGGCATCGTTAGCCTGCTTCAGTAGGTTCTGACTCTCAGACATAAACTGCTGTGAATAATCACCAAACCACTCGCTAACTTCATTAAACTCAGAGATGAACTTATCTTTATCTTTGCTATCAAGCAGTGCTAATGCTTCTCCAAACTGTTTATGGAAGCACTTGATCATCTCAATGTTCTCTTCTGAAGACATAATAATGTCACCGTATAAGCTTGGGTCTTGAGCAAATAATCGACCCACCATCGCCAACTCGAGTCGGTAGATAGGTGAACTGAGTTTAACTAACGTATCTAAATCAGGGTTCTGCTGACTTAAGTGGCGACCGTAAGCAAACGAGGTAAAGTGACGAAGCGCTTGGATAAGCGTCATGCCTTTATCATGCTGCTCTGCAGAAATCTGACACAAACTTGCGCCCCAAATCTTGAACTGCTCCAACAGCCACTGGTATTCGCTCTCACCTCTACCATCACAGTAAACTATCACCTGTTTCGCAAGGCTTGGTACATCAGGACCAAACATCGGGTGAAGACCAACAACGGGACCTTTGTGAATATCAAGCATTGAGTTCAAAGGTTTAGATTTGATCGATGTTAAATCACAAAGGATACAATCTTTCGGTAACGCATTTAGCTTTTCAATCACACCCTCAGTGAGGTGAATCGGCACAGTGACAACAACCAAACCAGCGTTATCGAGAATCTCATCTGCACGATCCCAATCTTGGCTGCCTAGTACTTTGACTTCGTAGCCAGACAGTTTGAACATTCTACCAAATAGGCCTCCGAGTTGACCGTTACCACCAACGATAACTACTGAACGTAACTCTGGATTTAGACATTTGAATCCAGAGTCTTTTTCGCTCGCGTAAGACTCGCGCATCGTACGGCGCAGAATGTCTTCAATTAGCTGTGGTGGTATGCCCTTCTTCGCCGCCTCTTCACGACGAGACGCTAGCATGGCAGCTTCTCTATCCGGAGCATAGATAGGCAAACCATGACGGCTTTTCACTTCACCAACTTGTTCTACTAGGGATAGACGCTTCGCAAGAAGCTCGAGCATTTGCTTATCGACTTCATCAATTTGGTCGCGCAATGCGTTCAATTCAGCAGCCATGGACGTGATTATTCCTTAATACGATTTTCCAAGAATGGGACAAGCTCTTTATGAGCATGACGTAATAGTGCCTCAGTTGTATCCCAATTGATACATGCGTCGGTGATCGACACCCCATATTTCATTTGATCTAGAGGAATATCTGAACTTTGGTTTCCTTCATTGATATGACTCTCAATCATTAGACCAATAATAGATTTGTTGCCTTCTCGGATTTGGTGAATGACATCTTCAGCTACTAGTGGTTGACGACGGTAATCTTTACGAGAGTTAGCATGACTACAATCCACCATCAATGACGCATCAAGATTCGATTTCGCTAACTCTTGCTCACATTCGGTGACCGATACTGAGTCATAATTGGTCTGCTTACCACCACGTAAGATAACATGGCCATTTTCGTTACCTTGAGTCGTTAATAGGGCGACTTGACCTTCACGGTTAATTCCCATAAAGCGGTGACTTGATGAAGCAGCTTGCATCGCATTAATTGCTGTCGCCAAACTACCATCGGTTCCATTTTTAAAGCCGATTGGCATCGAAAGACCACTGGCCATTTCGCGGTGAGTTTGTGACTCTGTTGTACGTGCACCAATTGCCGCCCATGAGAAAGTATCCGCCAAGTATTGCGGACTGATCGGGTCAAGCGCTTCTGTTGCCAATGGAATATCCATTTCCGCAAGCTCTACCAAGAGTTCGCGCCCTACGTGCAGTCCGTGCTCGATATCGAAGGTACCATCCAGTTGAGGGTCATTAATCAAGCCTTTCCAGCCTACCGTTGTACGCGGCTTTTCAAAGTAAACACGCATAACAATGTATAGCTGGTCGTTAAGCTGCTCCGACAACGCTTTCAAACGCTTTGCGTACTCTTTCGCCGCTTCTACATCATGAATAGAGCAAGGCCCACATACGACAAGTAGACGATGATCTTTCTTATGAATAATGTTGGCGATAGTCTCACGGGAATCTTGAATGAACTTTCTAGCTTTTTCACTCAGCGGTAATTTTTCTTTTAGTTGTTCTGGTGTAATCAGTACCTGTTCGTCACTGATATTAATATTACTTAGTTCACTCTTCTTCATGGCCTCACCTGTAAATATTATATTACACCGAACTTTATAATTAAAACCGTTCGGCTAAGCTTTAACTGGTAATATACCTAGATAAAAAACACATGCAAGCGTAAACTTTGAAAAACATTAAATGTAAATTTAATTTTACACCAAGAATTACTGGCGCTTCAGTTCTTGATAACAGTTCGATGATAACAAACTGCCACGATTGGTCAGTTACGTATACAATAAAATACAACTTCATTGTTGGTTGTAATCTATGGACTTAATCATCTCCCTTTTACAGCAGATGTGCGTGTATCTAATGCTCGCTTATATGCTGAGCAAGACACCGCTTTTTATTCCACTGTTTAGTGTCTCCAATCGTTTAAGTCATAAACTCAGCATTTATGTACTGTTTTCATCGTTTTGTATTTTGGGTACCTACTTCGGATTACAAATCAACGATGCTATCGCCAATACTCGAGCCATTGGTGCGGTGATGGGTGGGCTATTCGGCGGCCCCATCGTAGGGTTTGCCGTTGGGTTAACCGGTGGTCTACACCGCTACACATTAGGAGGATTTACCGATTTAGCCTGCGCGATTTCCACCACGGCAGAAGGGGTCATCGGTGGTTTAATGCATCTGTATTTTCTCAGAAAGGATAAAAAAGAAGAGCTATTTAACCCCCTGGTTGTCTTCTACATTACTTTTGTGGCGGAACTGGTTCAGATGCTAATCATCCTCATTGTAGCTAAACCTTTTGATCAAGCTTATGCGTTGGTTTCTGATATTGCCGCTCCGATGATCATCGCCAACTCTGTCGGTGCCGCGCTATTCATGAGCATTCTTCAAGACCGTAAGACCATTTTCGAGGAATACTCAGCGACCTTCTCTCGTCGCGCATTAAACATTGCAGAACGCTCCGTGGGCATTTTAGTCCATGGTTTTAACTCCAATAACGCCAGCAAGATTGCACGAATTATCTACGAAGAAACCAATGTCGGTGCCGTCGCCATTACCGATCATGACAAGATACTGGCTTTTGTCGGTATAGGCGCTGACCATCATCACCTTAACCGACCTATCTCCTCTCAAAGTACGCTCGATTCGATGAACAACAACGAGATCATTTACCTCGATGGCAAAGAGAATCCTTACCAGTGCTCAATATCTGAAGACTGTAAATTGGGATCTGCGCTTATCATTCCACTGCGCACGGGGGACGAAGTAATTGGCACTATCAAGCTATACGAGCCCAAGCGTAAGCTATTCTCAACCATTAATATGTCCATGGCTGAAGGTATTGCTCAGCTGCTCTCTAGCCAGATCCTTCATGGTGACTACATAAACAAACAGACCTTACTTAAACAGGCCGAAATCAAGCTACTTCACGCACAAGTTAACCCACATTTTCTGTTTAATGCGTTGAATACCATTAGTGCTATCACTAGACGCGACCCTGATAAAGCACGCAGCCTAATACAGCATCTTTCTCAGTTTTTCCGTAGCAACCTGAAACAGAATATCGAAACGGTCACCTTAAAAGAGGAATTAGCCCACGTTAACGCCTACCTCACTATCGAAAAAGCGCGTTTTACCGACCGTTTAGAAGTGGATATTGATATTGCTTCAGAACTGTTAGAACAAGAAGTACCGAGCTTCACTTTACAGCCTCTGGTTGAAAACGCGATTAAGCATGGTATTTCCAATTTAATTGAAGGTGGGATCATTCGAATCTATAGTCACACCACTCAGTCAGGGAGCGAGATAGTCGTCGAGGATAATGCCGGAACCTTTATTGCGCCCAAGGAGGGACATGAAGGGCTAGGTATGCAAATTGTCGGTAAACGCCTAACAAATCAATTTGGTCGTGACGGAGCGCTAAAAATTGAAGTGGAAAAAGACCACTTTACGCGAATGAGCTTTATCATCCCCTCGCCTTCTACACGCAAAGATAAAAGGACGGCTATTGCGTCATGACACAGTTAACAGCTTTAGTAATTGATGATGAGTTATTTGCTCGTGAAGAGCTAATAGAGCTTTTGGAGGAAACCGAGCAAATTGACATCATTGGTGAGGCAAGTAATGCCATTGAAGGTCTCAAGAAAATTAACCAACTCAAACCAGATGTGGTCTTTCTTGATATTCAAATGCCACAAGTCACCGGTATTGAACTACTTGGCATGCTCGACCCTGATACCATGCCGAAAGTCGTCTTTGTCACCGCTTACGATCAATATGCCATCCAAGCGTTTGAAGATAATGCGTTCGATTACTTACTAAAACCTGTTGATCCGTGTCGTCTTGAAAAAACCGTTAAGCGACTAAAAAAACGTGAGCAACAAACGCTGGAAGCGATCGATACTCTCGCACCACAAACACTCGACCAAATCCCTTGTGTCGGCCACAACCGTATCGTCATTATTCCAACTACCGATGTTGAGTTTGCCTACAGCGACCTTTCCGGTGTACATGTTCAAACTGCCGAACAAAAGGCCACATCGCAGCTAACGCTTAAAGTACTCGAAGATAAAACGCCGTTGATCCGTTGCCACCGCCAGTTTTTAGTGAACGTCAAGGCTATTAAAGAAATTAAGTTGTTAGACAATGGGTTAGCCGAGATCATTACTCAAAGTGACCATCCAATACCTGTAAGTCGCCGCTACCTGAAATCATTAAAAGAGACGTTAGGCTTTCATTAACGGAAGTATTACCACCTATCTCGATCAGCTGAGGCTAGGCATTTCTCAATTCCTATCCCCCTGCACCGACAAGGGGATAGCAATGGCGACTCTTAACCTTCCAACGACGACAGAATTTTGTGATTCGCCGCTTTCCATTGAGCACTCTTCTTAAGGTCTTCTAAATTAAACTCTTTTTTCCTCAACATCCGACTAGCCTGCTTCACCTTAGTAATTGGTAAGTTATCTAGTACCTCGATAGAGTATTGACGATTATTACACATGAGCAACGTATCACAGCCTGCGTCCAGCGCTTGTTGAGCACGCTCTGCGGGTCCTCCCATGATCGCCGCGCCTTCCATAGAAAGATCATCAGAGAACACTATGCCTCGAAAGCCTAGCTGATTACGAAGTACCTCTTTTAACCAATAGCTCGAACCACTGGCAGGCTTGTCATCATAATGTGGGAACACTACGTGAGCTGGCATCATTGCATCCAACACACCCGCTTTGATGTGAGCCTTGAAGATTCGCATATCATCTTCAAAGATAGTGTCTCGACTGTCCATTGGCGTTTCGAAATGAGAATCTGCCGTTACTCCACCGTGACCAGGGAAGTGCTTGCCAGTAGTCGCCATACCCGCAGCTTTCATGCCGGCCATAAACGCTGTGCTGTACTGGACGATAGTTTGAAAGTTATCACCAAAAGCACGATTGCCGATGGCTTTAGATTGGTGTCCTTGGTCGAGAACAGGAGCGAAGCTCAAATCAATATCGTGAGCAATCAATTCTGCTGCCATAAGCCAACCAGCTTGGTTCGCGAGCGCTTCATCACGTAATTGCGCGTATCGAGCGGCTGGCGGTAGTAATGTAAAACCATCTCGAAAACGTTGTACGCGCCCCCCTTCTTGGTCCACACCGATAACAATGGGCTTCTTCGCCGCTTGACGGATTTGGCGGTTCAGTTCAATAAGCTGCTCGGAATCATGATAGTTACGCGCAAACAAAATCAAGCCCCCAACGGTAGGATGCTCAAGAATCTCTTTATCTTCAGCACTCAGTTCATAACCTTCCACATCAAGCCATAGCGGTCCCATAATTGCTCCTCTGCAAATTTATTATCAAATGGGCGTCTCCAGAGATTATTCTTATTATTTTTGATTTACAATATTGCTAGGTAAAAACGGAGTAAGTTTATGATGACTAAGGAAGCGCTTTACATAGGCATAATGTCGGGTACCAGTTTGGATGGTGTCGATACTGCACTGGTATCGATAAAAGACCGTGAAATTAACTTACTCGCCAGCGATTTCCTTAGCTACCCTGAATCACTGAAAACTCAAGTGCTTGCTATCTGTCATGGTCAAGAAACCAACCTTAAACATATCGGTGAGCTCGACCACAAGCTAGGGCTACTTTATGCTGAGGCCGTCAGTTCTTTGCTTAGTAAAACCACCTATACGGAGCACGATATCGCAGCCATCGGTAATCACGGCCAAACCGTCTTTCACCAACCAGATGGTGCAATACGCTTTACCACTCAGTTGGGAGACAATAACCTCCT
This sequence comes from Vibrio mediterranei, assembly GCF_013364395.1. Taxonomy (NCBI): domain Bacteria; kingdom Pseudomonadati; phylum Pseudomonadota; class Gammaproteobacteria; order Vibrionales; family Vibrionaceae; genus Vibrio; species Vibrio mediterranei. The sequence goes on from NZ_JABXGK010000002.1 coordinate 25,221, forward strand.
AGCAACACTAACAGGTATTGATACGATCGGAGACTTTCGACGTAAAGATATGGCACTCGGTGGACAGGGTGCACCCTTAGTACCCGCATTCCATCGTTACTTATTTGCCGATAGTGACTCAACACAGGTGATTTTAAACATTGGTGGTATTTCCAATGTTTCCATCTTGCAGCCCAACGGCGAGGTGATTGGCTTTGATACAGGACCTGGAAATGTGCTTTTGGATCATTGGTGCTCTCACGCTTTTTGCCAACCTTTTGACAAAGATGCACAGCTTGCTGCAAAAGGCAATGTGCTCACCCATTTGTTAGATGAAATGCTCAAAGATGACTACCTAAAACGTCCTGCACCAAAAAGTACCGGACGCGAGCATTATCATGAACAGTGGTTGAAACAATGCCTTGCTGCCGTCTCAACGCCGATGAACGAGCATGATGTGCTCAGAACACTGACCGAATTTACCGCCCTGACTATCACTAATGCCATTGAGAACTATCCCATCGGTACTGCGCCGAAGCTTTTAGTGTGTGGCGGTGGCGCAAATAACCCAATAATAATGAAACGCCTGAGTGAACTGCTTAAAGGCTGGAATGTGGCACCAACCGATAGCGAAGCCATTAGTGGAGATTATATGGAATCCATGGCCTTCGCTTGGCTTGCACATTGCTATCTCAACAAGATACCGAGCAATTTGCCCTCAGTAACTGGCGCCAGTAAAGCCGTCCCTTTAGGCGTACTCTATTCAGCTGACTAGGAACCACTATGACTAACGACGCACTTCTCAATGCGCTTTCTCAACTTGTCTCCGAGGGAAGAAACCCTGAGACCATGGATATAGATTTACTCTCATCGCAACAGATTCTAGCGCGCATGAATCAACAAGATGCCCTAGTGCCTCTTGCGGTAGAAAAGGTCATTCCAGACATTGCGCTGGCGGTAGACGCCATCACTAAGGCCTTTAAACAAGGTGGGCGATTATTGTATTTGGGTGCTGGCACCAGCGGCCGATTAGGCGTACTCGATGCATCAGAATGCCCACCAACCTTTGGCACCGACCCTGATATGGTCGTCGGTATCATCGCTGGCGGTAATGACGCGATGTTCCGAGCCAAAGAAGGTGCAGAAGATGACCCAGCTCTTGGTGAACAAGACCTTATTGACCATAAACTGACTTCAAAAGATGTGGTTGTTGGCATCGCCGCTAGTGGGCGCACGCCTTACGTCGTTGGCGCATTAGAATACGCCAATCAATTGGGTGCCACGACAGTCGCACTGTCATGCAATCCCGCTTCTGATATTGCTAACATCGCTCAAATAGCTATTAGTCCTGTGGTAGGTCCGGAAGCTCTGACAGGTTCCACTAGACTGAAATCGGGGACCGCACAGAAGTTAGTTCTCAACATGCTCACGACAGCAAGTATGATCCGTTTAGGTAAAAGCTATGAGAACCTGATGGTGGATGTAAAAGCGACCAATGCAAAGTTAGTCGCCAGAGCGACGCGCATTGTGATGCAGGCTACGGATTGCAACAAACAACAGGCAGAAGTCACGTTAAAAGAAACTCAATATGACGTGAAGCTGTCGATTCTCATGATTCTAACTGGATTAGATAAGCAGCAAGCACATCAGCAGTTACATCAACAAGACGGTTTCCTAAGAAAAGCGGTAATAAGCAAGAGCCAAGAAAGTGAATAAAAAAGCTAGGGTGTCATGCCCTAGCTTCCTAAATCATTTTTTAATGAGAATAGTCATTCCAACCGCGTTGCCATTCCATTCTAAAACGCTGTCCATCGGGTAAGCCTTCACACGCCCCAGTGTAATACTGCCCAGACAACCCGATTTGATAGGCAAAATCAGCATCACAAAACTCTAGAATGCCTCTTTGATAGCCCGAGTCGTACTCTGAATGAACGGCAGCGCCGAGTTTATTAAGCTCAGAGTAACTGCGAGACAATTGCCCACGCACACCATCTTGATAGCCAATCTGTTCCCAACTTCCCTCTTTAGCGAGGTCATCCACTCCTTTGGCGCATCCAAATATTAACAAAGCGGATGCTGCCACTAAAAACGCTTTCATGAGATTCCTTTTCATCCAACTCTCTCTGCCGTCACAATGCCAGTTTTAAGTGTTTTTTACCACTCAATCCTTGACTAAGTGATGAGCTTCACGCTTTTCTACCGCCACTTAACTCGGAAAAACGACCACTTACTCTTCGATAAAACCACTTAAGTTGGTTATTGACCACTTAATCATCTATTCCACCACTAACCGAATAAGCCGATGTGTAGCCAATTCATCATTTTTATAATGGTTACCAGAATTTAATGTCATCACAAACTAGGGATAACAGTTATGTTGTGGTTTTTAACTTGTGTTGCAGCCTTGATCGGCGGCTACTTTATCTACGGGGCTTTCATTGAGAAGGTCTTTGGTATTAATACAAAACGTCAAACACCAGCTCACACTAAAGCTGATGGTGTTGACTACGTGCCAATGTCGACCAAGAAAGTATACTTGGTTCAATTGTTAAATATCGCTGGTGTTGGTCCAATCTTCGGCCCAATCATGGGTGCGCTATACGGTCCTGCCGCTATGCTTTGGATTGTCATTGGTTGTATCTTTGCTGGTGCAGTGCATGATTACTTCTCAGGTATGCTTTCAGTACGTAACGGTGGTGCTTCTGTTCCTACTATTACCGGTCGTTACTTAGGCAATGGCGCCAAACACTTTATGAACATTTTTGCCATCGTCTTGTTGCTACTTGTTGGTGTAGTATTCGTTTCTGCACCTGCAGGCATGATCACTAACCTAGTGAATGACCAAATGGGCATGTCAATGAGCATGACAACCATGGTTGTGGTTATCTTCGCTTATTACATCATCGCGACAATCGTACCTGTCGACAAAATTATTGGTCGCTTCTACCCACTATTTGGCGCACTGCTCATCTTCATGTCTGTTGGTCTTATCACAGCAGTGGCACTATCAAGCGAGCACCAAGTTATGGGTGGCTTTGAAGTCAGCGATATGTTCACCAACATGAACCCAAATGACTTACCATTATGGCCAGCTCTATTCATCACTATTGCTTGCGGCGCTATCTCTGGCTTCCACGCAACACAGTCTCCACTGATGGCGCGCTGTATGGAAAACGAAAAGAATGGTCGCTTCGTCTTCTACGGTGCAATGATCGGTGAAGGTGTTATCGCTCTTATCTGGTGTGCTCTTGCTCTGTCTTTCTTCGGCTCTATCGACTCGCTAGCTGAAGCAGTAAAAAATGGTGGTCCAGGTAACGTAGTGTACAGCGCTTCATTTGGCCTATTGGGTGTATTTGGTGGTGTGCTTGCTTTCCTAGGTGTGGTTATTCTGCCAATCACTTCAGGTGATACTGCATTCCGCTCTAGCCGTCTAATCCTTGCTGAATACTTCAACATGGAGCAGAAAACACTACGTAACCGCCTACTGATGGCTCTACCACTATTCGTTATCGGTGGCATCTTAACTCAAGTAGACTTTGGTGTTATCTGGCGCTACTTCGGTTTCGCTAACCAAACAACTGCAGTAATGATGTTATGGACAGCCTCAGCTTACCTACTACGTCACAACAAGATGCACTGGGTAACGACTGTTCCGGCCATCTTTATGACTACGGTTGTTATTACCTTCATCTTGAATAACGCAACCCTAGGCTTCGGTCTGCCAATGCAGCTGTCAACAATTCTAGGTATTGTTGCCTCACTGTCTATCACTGGCTACGTGATTAAGAAGTCGAAAGGTAAAGGTGAAACAGACCTTGCAGATGAAGAGAAGCCACAAGGCAAAGCAGAAACTGCTTAACTGATTATCCCGTTATCCGCTCTTAGAGCTAAAAAAGCGCCTTCACATTGAAGGCGCTTTTTATTTGTTATCTGATTATTCGCTAAGATAACCCAAACCACCAGCAATCAGGCTTTGCTCCATCACCTCAATGACGGCTCGACTGGTTTCATGCTTTAGGATTGATGAGGCCTTAGCACCCCGCAAAATCAGCCCACTTAGATGATCAATTTCATGTTCAAAGCCAGTGCCGATAGTTTGCGGTGCTATCAATACGGTCTCACCTCGATACACCACTTGAATTGATTTCGGGTTCCACCACTTTTCAGCAATAGTCGCTTCAAAGTCCTCACCCTGAATGACAGCACTACGCACTAAATTGCGTGTTATTGAGGCAGCTAACTGACCTTGAAGATCAGATTTAAAATGAAACTCTGCGGTTTCATCCACCTTTGCTTGAGGGTTATCTTGAGAAAAGACCACGTCGGGCTTACCAATAGTTACGCCACACAATGTACATAAATCCGCGTACAACCACAGCGCATACACTCCCACATCCAGTGTCGCACCACCGGCTTGCTGAGCATTGAAGATCTGGTAGTTCTCATCATACTCATGCCAATTACCAAATGCTGCCTGTACTGAGGTTAGCTTGATATTGTTGTTGGCAATAAACTGTTTTAACTCTTGGTAGGCAGGAAACACAACAGACTTCATGGCTTCCGCCAAGATGACACCATGTCGTATCGCTAGCGCAGCCATTTCATCCCAATCTTTTACATTGGTAAATGCGGGTTTTTCTACCAGCACATGCTTGCCAGCGTTTAAAAAAAGCTCGACCAAATCTCGGTGATAGGGGTGTAATGTCGCAATATAGACCACATCTACGTCGGCATCATCCGCTAATGCTTGGTAGGAACCATACGAGCGGCTACACTCAAATTCTTCGGCAAACTTCGACGCTCTAGCTTCATCACGTGCTGCCACCGCAACTAATTCGCCACATTGCGAATGTTGAGTTAAGTCGATAGCAAACCGACGTGCTATTTTCCCTAAACCTGCAATACCCCAGCGAGCTTTCTCCAACATCCTCTCCCCTTCACCATTACGTTTTTTGCCAACCATACCTAAGTCATATGATTACTCAAGTATCATACGGTGTAACATTGTCAGTTATTACCATCCAAGTTTTGCGATGATACTACCAAGCTGTGATGCCTCTAGTTGAATACCAAAGTGGCGTTCAACGTTCTCCGCCAAGTCCGCTTTAGTCAGTTCTACTTCTTGCGCCTCTTCGTTACCCATTCTGATTTTTAACGTGCTATCGAGTAGTGTAATGATGCCGCCTTCAATTGGCTTTGCTGCAATCAAACTGTTGGTAAAGTGAGTCTCTGGGCTGGTCGAGGTAAAATGATTGCCATACAAAATATCGCCACGACATACATAGGTCATATCCAAGCTGTATAAACTCACCCAATCTTGCTGTTTCACTTGAAGCAAATAACCACAGCGTTCATCTTCGATAAATCGAAAACATTGGTGGTCAATACACTGCTCGCGATGCAATGTCAGCTCCAGAGGTGCTCTTGGCGTATTCGCACCGAACCCTGCATCAACAATCCACTGCTGATCATCAATCGTAGCCAATGTCACTTGATGGCTCCGTCCCGAAGGCTCGCCGCTAAGATGTACTCGTGCTAATAGTGGCCTAACGGTAAAACCTAAGCTCTCCATAACTCGAAGCAGTAACCCGTTGACTTCAAAGCAATAGCCGCCACGCTGATGACGTATCAGTTTTTCGAAGATCGCATCAATATCAAGTTTAATTCCTTGGCCAACGTAGACGTCAAAGTTTTCAAATGGCAACGTCCGATGCTGAGCATGATGAAGCGATATCATATCGGCCACCGTAGGCTCAAGCTCATTCTTAATGCCAAGCTTATCGAAATAATCACGCATTTGAACAGGGGTCATCCTGTACTCCTTTAATAGTGGCAGTGTTTATTGTTTTAGGTAATCCGCAAACAACAGATACAAAAAAACGCCCGAAACCTAAATGTGCTTACTCAGCTACACTTAAATTTCAAGGCGTTGCGATTAGTGTCATCTAGACCTATTGGACTCGGCGTAACACCGCTTTTAGTGCCTCAAAGTCATTGGCTAAATCTTCAGATAACAGCTCCATTGCCGCGTGTTTAGCCAATGGCCCAGGTAACTCAATGTCAGAACCTAAGATATCATCGACCACTTCTTTAAACTTAGCAGGATGCGCGGTACACAAGAACAAGCCTGTTTCACCCGGTTGCAACTGCTCTTCAAGTACTCGATAAGCAATCGCACCATGAGGTTCACATAAGTAGCCTAGAGCATTAAGATCACGAACCGACTCCGCACTTTGCTCATCAGAGACCGCCCCTTTGCCTAACGTGTCCAAACCCCAACCTTTAAGGCGGCAGAGTTCTTCGATACGCGGCCAGTTGTTTGGCTGACTAACATCCATCGCATTTGACGTTGTTGCCACCGTCGGTTTTGGAGCCCACTCACCTGTTTCTAGGTAACGTGGCACAGTATCATTCGCATTGGTTGCCGCGATAAAGCGCTTAATAGGCAATCCAAGCGCTTTCGCAAGCAGGCCAGCCGTTAAGTTACCGAAGTTACCGCTTGGCACCGATACTACCAGGTTTTCGCGCTGCTCTTTACTTAGTTGAGCCGCCGCTTCGAAGTAGTAGCAAATTTGCGCCATCAAGCGACTGATGTTGATCGAGTTTGCTGAGTTTAATCCAATTTCTTCACGCAATGCCGCATCATCAAATGCCTGTTTCACGAGCGCTTGGCAGGCATCAAAGTCACCATCGATGGCCACTGTGTGAATGTTTTTGCCTAGCGTACAGAACAGCTTTTCCTGAAGTGGACTGATTTTACCTTTCGGGTAAAGAATCACGACATTGATGTCTTCCATACCATAGAAAGCGTGAGCGACTGCCGCACCAGTATCACCTGATGTTGCTGTCAAAATAGTGATTTTGCCACCATCAGAAACCGCAGCTAAAGACTGAGCCATAAAACGGCCTCCAAAGTCTTTAAATGCCAACGTTGGGCCATGGAAAAGCTCTAGTGCGTACACACCATCTTTCACTTGGTTGATTGGAGCCGGAAATTGGAACGCATTGTCCACTAATTCGCCGACTTTCTCTGCTGGCAACTCCTCGCCAATTAGCGCAGAGAGAATCTTTGCGCTGCGCGACACAAAATCTTCAGCCAATAAAGCATCTACGTCATCGAACTTAGGCAGTTCAGATGGAAAAAATAGACCTTGGTTGCGACCTAAGCCTTGACGGACAGCTTGGCCAAACGAGACTTGCTCGTCATTTTCTTTGATGTTGTAAAGCTTCATAGCTCACTTCCTGTTACTTTCGAACCCTGCTTGTCTAAACGACAAACGTGCACGAATCCTTCGTTATTTTGTACGTAATTTTCTTCTAGCCAGCGAGCCACTCGCTCTGCCACATCTTTTTCTTTACAGATGCTGAACAGCGTTGGGCCACTACCTGAAATTCCAGTTGCCAAAGCCCCCGCTGTTGCCGCGTATTCACGCGCTTGACTAAAGCCGGGTAGCAACTTAGCACGGTATGGTTCGGCAATGACATCTTTGATCATCTTTGCTGCCAATTCAGGCTGATTAGAATGACATGCGTGGATAAACCCTGCCAGATGACGACCATGAGCAATGATGTCTTGACGACGATATTGAGAAGGTAAAATTTCGCGCGCTTCTGCCGTTGACACTTTAATGCCTGGATACGCCATCACCCAATACCAATCATCAAAACAAGGCACTTCTTGGCTAATAATACCAAGCTCTTCCAGCATCAGTTGCACACCGCCTAGATAGCAAGGTGCCACATTGTCGTAATGGATGCCACCAGAAATTTGCCCTTCCATTTCTCCCATAAGAGCCAGTAACTCGGTCTCATTTAATGGATTGCTATGAAATTGGTTCAAAGCGTCTAGCGCCGCGACGATAGAGCAAGCGCTCGATCCTAAGCCAGAACCGATCGGCATGTTCTTCTCAAGTGTCATAAATACAGGTTTAAGGGCTAGCCCTTTCTTATCTAATTCACGGGCGTACACTTTCCAACAATCATAAACAATATTCTCTTGCGGGTTAGCGGGCAGCTTATCAACAAAGCTGCCTTTCGTTGCTAGGTCAAAAGGTTTATCACCTAGCTTAACCTCAACGCAATCGCCAAGTAGAGTGCCATCTATAGGAGAGACTGCAGCACCCAATACATCAAAACCAACACTCACGTTACCAATAGAGGCCGGAGCATAAACGACAACGCTATCACTCATCTTACACTCCTAGTTTCCAGCCTAATGTACGCATCACATCAGAGAACACGCCTGCTGCGGTCACTTCTGTACCCGCACCGTAACCACGTAATACCAGTGGAATTGGCTGATAATAGCGACTATAAAATGCCAGTGCGTTTTCACCATCTTTAATCTTGAACATAGGGTCGTTTTCATCCACGGCAGCAATGCGTACGCGACACTTACCATCTGCGATTTCGCCCACGTAGCGCAGCACTTTGCCTTCTTTGGCAGCGTCCGCTGACAGTTGGCTGAAGTAAGCATCCGCTTCAGGCAGACGGGCCATAAACTCATCTACTGAACCTGAATCATCAAAACCTGGTGGCAACGCTTGGTCAACTTCGACATCTTCAAGTTCAAGCGCCATCCCCGCTTCGCGAGCTAAGATGAGCAGTTTACGTGCTACGTCCATGCCTGATAGATCATCACGTGGATCTGGCTCAGTGAAACCTTTATCTTTTGCGACATTAGTTGCTTGGCTTAGCGTTAACCCTTCATCTAACTTACCGAAAATGAAAGATAACGAACCCGATAGAATACCGTTGAATTTCTCTAGCTCATCACCCGCTGCGATCAGGTTCTGTAGGTTCTCAATAACTGGCAGACCTGCCCCTACCGTTGTCTCATACATTAGCTTACGACGAGAGTTACGAGCGACATCACGCAGTTGATGATAGTAAGACATGCTCGCAGTGTTTGCCTTTTTATTTGGCGTGACTACATGGAAGCCTGCCGCTAAAAACTCCGTATATTGATTGGCAATGTCTTCACTAGAAGTACAATCAACCAAAACAGGGTTAATAATGTGATTACGCTGAACCAATGCGGCTAAACCTGCCACCGAGAACTTCTCACTTACATCGCCCATACGATCGCGCCATTGGTCGAGAGGAAGTCCCTTACCATCTAGCAAGACACCTTTACTGTTTGCCAGACCACATACGCGGATAATGATGCCTTTCTCTGCCAGTTTGGCTTGCTGGCGCTGAATTTGGTCCACCAGCTCACCACCAACACCGCCAACACCAACGACAAACACATCTAGGAAATGCTTGGAATTGAAAAGATTTTCATGACACGCTTTGATGGCCTCAGAAATTTTGTCTTCTGGGATTACCGCTGAGATAGCGCGCTCGGAGGAGCCCTGTGCGATTGCGACAATGTTGACGTTAACTTCTGCCAGTGATGAGAAGAACTGAGAAGCGACACCGCGAGACGTGCGCATGCCATCGCCCACTAGTGTCACGATCGCGACATCATCCATAAACTCAACAGGCTCTAGCAAGCCGTTTTTGAGCTCCAGCTCAAAAGCTTCGCGCAATGCTCGCTCTGCATCGAGCTTGTCTTCTTCTTCAATACAGAAACTGATGCTGTATTCTGAAGATGATTGAGTAATAAGAACGATGGACACACCCGCTGATGACATAGCGCCAAAAACGCGACTCGCCATGCCCACCATGCCTTTCATACCAGGTCCAGATACGTTTACCATGATAAGGTTAGACAGCGTCGTGATACCTTTGATTGGTAAGTTATCTTCACCAGTATCTTGACCAATCAAGGTACCAGCCCCTTGTGGGTTAAACGAGTTCTTGATGAGACATGGAATATGGAACTGAGCGATAGGTGCAATAGTTTTTGGGTGAAGAACCGAAGCGCCAAAATAAGAAAGTTCCATCGCTTCTTGATAGCTCAGTGACTTGAGAAGGCGAGCATCATCAACCAGGCGAGGGTCACAGTTGTAAACCCCATCAACATCCGTCCAAATTTCACAACAATCAGCACGCAAGCACGCTGCTAATACCGCCGCAGAATAGTCAGAGCCGTTACGACCAAGCGTAACCAATTCACCCTTAGCGTTGCCAGCAGTAAAGCCCGGCATAATGTGCACGACACCTTCTGCCAGTGGGTTAGCTTGGAAGTTTTGGGTTGATACTTCCACATCCACCATCGCTTCTAAATGATCACCTTGAGCAAAAAGGTACTTAACTGGATCAATAAGATCCGCAGCTTGACCTTTAGCTTGCAGTACAGCTTTCATAAGTTGAATCGAGATTCGCTCACCTTTTGAGATAATGCGAGCATTCACGTGATCTGGGCAAGTTCCGAGTAATCGGATACCGTGGACAAATTGATGCAATTGGAATAAAGATGTTTTGACTTGGTTGTCAAAATCTGTGCGCTCAATATTCGGGAGTACAGCAGCAATATTAGAAAATAGTTCGTTGAATGATGTTTCAAGCTCTGAAATCTGCAACTCAACTTCATTGTTTTTTAGGGCAGTTTCAATAACGGCGACAAGTTTGTTTGTCGTTTTACCCGGTGCCGATAGCACCACTGCCAAATCTTCTTGCTGGGCATTATTAGCGATGATGTCCGCTGCTCTTAAAAAGCGGTCTGCATCAGCTAATGATGAACCTCCAAATTTTAGTACTCGCATCCTTTCCTCCCGAAATACTCAAAACAGGTAAAAAAAAGGCCCGTATCTTGGGGATACAGGCCTTGTTTTTGAATTTCTTCCGTCTACCAGCCCGCCCCAACATTGGTAATGTCGGTAATAATAATCGTGGTGGTCATTACTACGTGCTGGCAACTAAACATAGGGTCTTCTTAAAAATCTCTTAAGTGCTTACCCATACGTTTAACCTATTTGTTGTAGCTGAGTCAATTAAAAAATGTACTTTTATTGCTTTAGCGGCGTTTTTTTCTTAAACGCATAGAAATTGATAATTGCAGATAACTTATTCAGTTAGGATCTTTATTAATAACCAATTGCTATATAGATTTACAACTTTTTGCTTAGTTTATGTGCTTTAATTAGAAGTCAATAAACTATAAAAACAATAACCAAGGAGTGGTGCTATGAAAGCAGTGTCTTTTTACGCTTTACCCTTGTTATTGTTCTCAGGAATATCCCTCGCGGTAGACCTACCTACGCTGCCTTCGCAGCATGACGCCTCCCCTCATAACTTCTTTCTTTCTTCAGGCACTAAGCTGGGTAGCAGTGATTCTTTTGATACTTGGAATATTGATAGTGGCTATTCCTATTCAATCTTTGACTCATTAGATGTTTACATCGGGGCTCGATTGAATAATTCTCACGAGTCGATAGACCAAGGATTTTTGAGTGGTGTTAGCTACAATGTTTCTGACCGTATCTCGGTAAAAAGTACACTTCGTGGCTACCAATATGAAGAGAATAACGAAAAGCAAGGCGCAATGGCTGCGGAAATATCAAGTAGGATGAGATTAACCGAAAACCTAGACGTTCACGCCACCTTCGATTTTGAGAAGATACAACAAGGCGTTGAAGTGGGTCTAGGCTTTCGTTTTTAACTGAGCATCAGTTCAAGCATGACTTAAAACTCTAATGCTTCTTTAGCGATCAATACCCCATTCCAATCAGAATAAACGTAATGCCCAGGTTGAACGATTTGGTTGTTCATCGTTAATGTAACGTTGATTTGACCTGCTCCACGTTTTTCTGTTTTGAAAGGACATGCCGCTAGCGCTTTCACTCCCAGATCCATTTCCGCCATAGCCGCCACGTCCCGAACTGCGCCATTCACAATCACGCCTTCCCATCCGTTTTCTATTGCCATAATCGCGAGTTGGTCCCCAAGCAGTGCTTTGGCACAAGAACCATTACCGTCAACAAAGAGTACTTTGCCTGTACCATTTTGCCCTAACACTTCTCGCACCATTGAGTTATCGTGGTAACAGCGTACCGTTACAATCTCTCCCCAGAACGCGGCACGTTGCCCGAAATTTTGCAGTGGCAAATTCAGCAACATGACTTTATCTTCGTGTTGGTCACAAATATCAGGTGTGATATCTCTCATTTTTCCTCCGTGATTTTTTGCTCAATAGCCATGCTAGTAGCAAGTCTTTAGAAGAGCATTAAATTAAAATCCTTTATCGCCTATCCGGTAATTTTTTCTGCTAACGTAAGAAATCACCCAATCGGCCTAATTTTTTTTGCGTTTGACTCTCATCACAGGAAACCAAAAACAGTACACCATTTTCTACCCAATAAATGGCATTTTGCTGGTATTTTTGCGCTAACTCACAGCCTTGCGTTAAAGTCATTTCTACCGCAAAGCTGTCTTCAACCCAGCTAAAACTCGGGTTTCCCACCTTAACATTTTGGTAGTTATAAATTTTGAGTCTTTGCTCTAAGTCAAGGTTTTTTATGCAATTTAGTTCGTTAGACAGTTTACGACTCTGCGGGTTCCAAGCCGTTATGATCACGTAATTTTCGCTGTCCCACTCAGTGATAAATTCTATGCAAATTTCTGAATAGGCACGCCACAAGTGTGCATCAATACTCATATTATCTAAATTGTTGTATTTGCCCAATACTATTAATATTTGTTACAAAGGCGCTATTGATTTAAATCAACAAAGTGCATGGAATTAACATTTGACCATTGTTAGCATGCTGTTAACATTATAGAATTCGCCTCAATGACATAGCAGAATAATAAGAGATTTAAGGGATTTCTCGTTTTTTTGGCAACATCACGGAAGGCGACTTAACCTGTAACTGTTTCTACGATTTTGAGTAAACATCTAAGAAACATTACCTATATGTTAACTTTTTGCCTAGAATTTATTCTACTAGCGACAGAATTATCACAAGTTTAAATTAGGTACCGCCGATGCAAAGCCCGCAGATTCTTATTGTTGAAGATGAGCAAGTAACCCGTAACACCCTTAAAAGCATTTTTGAAGCAGAAGGATATGCTGTATTCGAGGCCAGCGACGGTCAGGAAATGCACCAAGTCATGTCTGAGAACTCTGTAAACCTTGTTATCATGGATATCAACCTTCCTGGTAAAAACGGTTTACTACTAGCTCGTGAACTTCGTGAGCAAGCTAATGTAGCATTAATGTTCTTGACTGGTCGTGACAACGAAGTTGATAAAATTCTAGGTTTAGAGATTGGCGCTGATGATTACATCACTAAGCCATTCAACCCTCGTGAATTAACTATCCGTGCACGTAACCTGCTAACTCGTTCAATGAGCACAAGTGCCGCTACTGAAGAAAAACGCAGCGTTGAGAAATATGAGTTCAACGGTTGGGTTCTTGATATCAATAGTCGCTCACTGGTTAGCCCAAGTGGCGACGGCTACAAGCTACCTCGTTCAGAGTTCCGTGCTCTACTGCACTTCTGTGAGAACCCAGGTAAGATTCAAACTCGCGCCGATCTTCTTAAGAAGATGACTGGTCGTGAGCTTAAGCCTCACGATCGCACTGTAGATGTAACGATTCGTCGTATCCGTAAGCACTTTGAGTCAGTTTCTGGTACTCCAGAAATCATCGCAACTATCCACGGTGAAGGCTACCGCTTCTGTGGCGATCTAGAAGAGTAATCATCTTCTAACGAATGCAAAAGGGACGCACTGTGCGTCCCTTTTTAATGAAAGCGATTCAGCCTCAATCAATACACCGCATCCACATTCACTTGTTTGTTGACGACCCAAGTTTGTTTGTCGCCACCAACCAGCTGCACAGCCACATCTACTGGCTTAGTAATGTTGACTTCTAACTGCCAGTTAAACGCCACTTCCCACTGATTCTCAGAGTGATTTCGCAGTTCAAAGTCGTCACCTTCAAACTCCCAAGACAGATCGCCTTGTTTCAATACCACCATAGCTACATCCATATCAGCTGGTAGCTGCGTGTCAGTCACTAGGTTTAATGCACCGTGAAGAGTTTGTTCTTTTACCAGTGCAGTCGTTTCACCAATTTTTGGCATCATATCGATCCAAAGGTTCGACTCTAGACGAACAGTCTGCTGTTCAACCATAGCAGTATTTCCCGTCATCCATACTTTTGAGTCTGTCGCTGGAGAGGTTGCACAACCGGCTAAAGCTGCAGAAAGTGCTAGTGCTGTGAGTATTTTCTTCATTTTGATTCCTTACTTTCCAACCACATTTTAAGTACTTGAATATCATTGTGATATTCGTTTTTAATCTCTTCAACCCAATCTTCAATGTTCTCCCACCATGCTGGCATATCCGGAGACTGAGCCTTCTGGGTAACTGATTGAATGCGTTTTAAGCCAATAGACCCCGCAGCACCTTTAATCTTATGTGCTTCAGAGGCAATGCCGGATTGATCTTTCGCAGTCATGTTCGAATCCAGTATCTCGAGATAGTCTGGCATCATTTGCTCGAACATAGTGATGCTATCGTACACAGGTTTGGTGCCGACAATATCAACATAAGAGTCCAACATATCGAAATCTAATAGTCGATTAAACAGTTCGTCATTGATATCTGTTTTCTCGACTACGGTTGCTTCTTCAACGTCAGTAGACTCTTCATCGCCAGCAAACTTGTTAATGACTTCCGTGAGTGCTTTAACACTCAGTGGCTTACTGATAGCGTCATCCATGCCTTTTGTTAGGTACTCTTGCTTATCCTTTAGCACATTCGCCGTTAAAGCGACCAAAGGAGGCAATTGTGTGTAGTGCTCTCTAAAGTTCTGTGCAACATCAAAGCCCGTCATATCAGGTAACTGAATATCGAGCAACGCGAGGTCATACTCTTCTGGCTTAAACGTCGCGATGGCTTCTTCGCCCGTCATTGCAACACTGACTGTATGTCCTAAGCTTTCCAACAGCGAACGTGCGACCGTAATGTTCAACTCTATATCTTCCAGTAAGAAAATATTGAGACTACCTTGTTGCTTCACTTCTACTGGAGCCAATTGTTGTTTATCAGCACAAGGGACATTGATGGATACCGTAAATGTACTTCCAAACCCTTCTTCACTGTCTACCGTGATGTCACCATCCATCATCTTTATCAGTTGCTTAGAAACCGCAAGACCAATTCCGGTACCCACAGCATGTAAATTGTCTTTCCCTGACTTCACCTGATAATACATAGCGAAGATCTTATCAAGTTCGTGCTGAGGAATACCTATTCCAGTATCTTCAACTTCGATAATGATATGAGCATAATTATCTTCAATATCAGCACTGATGGTCATCACAACGCCACCCTGCTTGGTGAACTTCATGGCGTTGCTAACCAGATTCCAAATCACCTGACGCAGTCTCGTCGCATCGACTACCACGCCTTCTGGGAGATCCGTTAAACGCTCAAGATCAAATCGTAACCCTTTCTGCTCCGCCATAAGAGCCGAAATGCTCTCAAGTTCAGTGACAAAGTCTTCAAAGTTCAGTGGTTCAGGGAAAAGCTCAAGCTTACGTCTATCAAACTTATCCATATCAATTATGTCATTAAAGATATGGCCTAGCGTGATGGCACTGACGTTAATAGTTTGCATGTGCTTACGCTGTTCAGTATTTAGATGGCTATCAAGTAACATTCGGCTCAAACCGACGATGCCATTTAACGGTGTACGCAGCTCATGACTAATGGTCGAAATAAACGTTGTTTTGTCTCGACTCGCTTTCTCTAATGACTCTTGATGACGCTTACGCTCGGTGATATCACGACCAAAACCAACCAGCCCAAGGTGCTTACCATCTTTGCTATAGAACGGCACCTTACGCAGTTCATAGAAACATTTCTTGCCATCTGGGTACTCTAACCACTGCTCATACGTCAGTGCTTGGTTATCACCCATCACTTTATGGTCGGTTTCAACAACTTGTTTAGCGATCTCTTCAGAGTAAACGTCCCATGGCGTCAAACCCACTAGCTCTTTTTCTTTTCGACCAGTCAACTCTTCCATCGCCCGGTTACAACCAGAGAAGACACCTTCCGCATTGCGGTAATAGATCAAATCGGGAGAAGCATCAATAAATGAACGCAGTAAAGCGGTTCGTTCAGCCAGCTCTAGTTGAGTACGTTCACGTTGAAACACCTCATTTTCTAGATCCTTCATCGCCTCTTCACGCGCTTCCTCCGCTTTTTGTCTCTCTTCAATCTCTTGATTGAGTTTGCGGATATTTTGTTGCAGCTTGTGGTTCAAATCTTGGTCACGCGAACGCATGTCTTTTAGTTTAGAAACCATCTTAGAGAGACGCTGACGTGATTCTTCCAACTGGTCGACAACAACAGAGAGAAAATACACAGCCCACGGAGTAATAAGCAGACCGAAAAATACCGAACGGACAATATCAATGTCATCTACACGCCCATTCAAAACAAGGGTAATACCCACCTGAACCACAACGGCTAATGCCACCAAAGCCAATGCGAGAAGAATAGAAAAACGAACAATGCCGAGCTTTACTAACAAGTCGACATAATATTGAGCGAGGTTTTTGATAGGTTTCATTCAGCACTCCGTGCGTTACAACTGGCCTAAGTCTATCATTAAGCCAGTAGCTTCACACGGTAGTAGAATTATTTGAGAACAGGTTTGTGATAAATAAACGGATTCAGAGTCAATGAGCCCTGTTGGCCTTGTTTGGTTAACACTCGGCCTAGTTCTGTCATCGCTAACCAACGGTTCTCACACCAAAGTGGCGACAACAAGGTCGGCCTTCTCGCGGAAGAGGAGACGCGGTGAAAAATGATCTCTGCTGGCGTACGACGAATCATTTCACTGGCCACGTCTAAGTAAAACTCTAGCGTTGGCGCTTCTAATCTCCCAGCACGCCACGCCTTAGCCATCGTACTGCCTTCAACAATATGTAAACCGTGCAATTTAATGCCATCCGTTCCGGTGGCCAGCACCTTGTCTAGAGTAACAAGATTGTCTTGCTTTGATTCATTTGGCAGACCGACGATAAGATGTGTACATACCTTGATTCCAAGTGCACGAGCGCGTCGGGTGATCTTATCGTACACAGCAAAATCATGGCCTCGATTTATGCGTTTAAGTGTGTGATCGTGAGCCGTTTGCAGCCCTAACTCCAGCCAAATTTCATAGCCTTGTTCAACGTACCCAGCCAAAAGTTCAAGTACGGATTCAGGAACACAATCAGGACGCGTTCCGACACATAATCCAACGATGTCAGCATACTTAAGTGCCTCTTCGTACATGTTTTTCAACACCTGTACTTCTGCATAAGTGCTGGTATAAGCCTGAAAATAAGCGAGATACTTCTTTGCGCGCTTCACTTCACCAGCACGATCCGTGAGCTGTTCATGAATGGATTGAATCTGTGTCTCTTCACTTGCAAAGGAGGCAACATTACAAAATGTACAACCACCACGACCTATCGTGCCGTCTCGGTTAGGGCAGCTAAAACCACCGTGCAGGGTCAGTTTGTGAACTTTTTCACCGTATCGACGCTGGAGATCTTGGCCGATGGTATTCACCAACTCATGTAATTGCATGTTCGAAAAACCTATTAATAAGAATGAATCTCACTCTAATTAGTGAAACTAAATTACATCCCTGCAAAAGAAAACCATGCATCGTATCAACGAGCGGGAAAAGCATGCTTAACCAAAATCAATAAATATTCATAAAAACAACAGAAAAACGGCAAATGTTGCATGTATGTTATTAGATATATTCAAAAGTAGATAAAAAAAATGTGGAACAGACGTAACTTTCGTTGGAATTACACAGCGCAAAATTGTAGGATACTTACACAATTCTGCTGTTTTTGCCGTTTTTATTACAGTACGAATTAGTAGATTGAAGGTTGATATTCTACTCCCACCAACATATTCCACTGGATTGTGGAAAGATGACATTGAATATCACCACGGAATGTTTTTCTCGCAACACTTTTCCTGCGAGATGCAGAATGGACTCGAAAACTGCCCCCTCTGGCAGTCAAGAATCAAAATTACAAAGGACAAGGCACAATCACACACTCAAGTTGTGCCTAGATTAAACTGGAAGGAAGTATCTATGGTAGATAGAGAGCAGAATACACAAGGTCTGTATACTCCAGAGTTGGAGCATGACGCTTGTGGTATCGGTTTTGTTGCTCACCTAAAAAACCGTAAATCACACGAAGTAGTGACCCAAGCCCTGGATATGCTAGCACGCATGGAACACCGTGGCGGTCAAGGCTGCGATCCATGCAGTGGCGATGGCGCAGGTATCCTACTTCAGAAGCCCCATGAATTTCTTTTGGAAGAAGCTGTTAAGCTTGGTATTAAACTGCCTTCTTTTGAGAAATACGGTGTCGGTGTTGTTCTTTTCCCGAAAGACGAGCACAAACGCGCACAATGTCGTGACATTCTAGAGCGCAATGCACAACGTTTAGAGTTGGAAGTAATTGGATATCGTGTCTTACCAACTGACAACTCAATGATTGGTGCTGATCCATTGAGCACTGAGCCACAATTCGAACACGTATTCGTTTCTGGTGGTCCGGGCTGTACGCCTGAAGAGCTAGAACGTAAGCTTTACGTATTACGTAACTACACAGTACGCGTTTGCTTAGAAAGTGTGTCTAACATTGGTGATGACTTCTACATCAATTCAATGTCGTACAAGACACTGGTTTACAAGGGCCAGCTCACTACTGAGCAAGTACCTCAGTACTTCCTAGATCTACAAAATCCAACGATGGTGACAGCGCTTGCACTGGTTCACTCTCGTTTCTCTACCAATACTTTCCCGAAATGGCGCCTAGCGCAGCCTTTCCGTTACATTGCCCACAACGGTGAAATCAACACGGTTCGCGGTAACTTGAACTGGATGAAGGCGCGTGAAGCTATCATCGAATCTGACTTGTTCACACAGGCAGAAATCGACATGCTGCTCCCTATCTGTCAAGAAGGCAGCTCGGATTCATCAAACTTCGATATGGCACTTGAGCTCCTAGTTCTGTCTGGTCGTAGCCTGCCACATGCGCTAATGATGATGATTCCTGAAGCATGGCAAGAAAACAAAAACATGGATCCAACCCGTCGTGCGTTCTACCAGTACCACGCGAACGTTATGGAACCATGGGATGGCCCAGCATCGGTATGTTTCACTGACGGTGTTCAGGTAGGTGCAACGCTTGACCGTAACGGTCTGCGTCCATCACGTTATACCGTGACCAAAGATGACTTCCTCGTTATGGCATCAGAATCTGGTGTTGTAGATATTGAGCCAGAGAACGTTGAGTTCCGTGGCCGTCTACAGCCAGGTCGTATCTTCGTTGCTGACCTAGAGCAAGGTCGCATCATCTCTGATGAAGAAGTGAAAGATGGCATTGCAAGTGCTCAGCCATACCAGAAATGGGTGGAAGAGAACCTACTTAGCCTGAAGAAGCTTCCAGATGCGAGCAACGAGTTCAGCCAACCTTCTCCTGAAAAGCTACTCCACAAACAGCAAGCGTTTGGTGTTAGCTCAGAAGAAGTGAACGAAATCATTGTACCTATGGCAAAAGATGGCAAAGAGCCATTGTCTGCAATGGGTGCTGACTGGCCACTAGCGATCCTTTCGCACCAGTCACAACATCTATCTAACTACTTTAAGCAGCTATTCGCTCAGGTTACCAACCCACCAATCGACCCGATTCGTGAACGTATGGTGATGTCTCTGAACACTTACCTTGGTAAAGATCAGAACCTGCTATCGGAATCTCCGGAGCACTGCCAAAAAGTTGAGCTAGAGTCCCCAGTTCTATCTAACTCTGAACTTGAGAAGCTGCGTGCTATCGATAATGAGCACCTGCAAGCGAAAACTCTGGATATCGTTTTCCAAGCAAGTGAAGACGAAGGTAAGCTAGAGCGCGCACTAAAACGTATCTGTCAATACGCAGAAGATGCGGTTATCGATGGTTACTCAATCATTCTGTTAACTGACCGAGCTATCAACTCTAACCATGCCGCTATCCCAGCGATGCTGGCGGTAGGCGCGGTTCACCACCACCTAATCCGCAAAGGCTTGCGTGCTAAGTGTGACATCGTAGTAGAAACTGGCGATGCACGTGAAACGCACCACTTTGCAACGCTTGTTGGCTATGGTGCAAACGCGGTTAACCCATACCTCGTTATCGAGACCATGGTTGAGCTACAACGCACTAAAAAACTGGATCCAGAAACCAGCATCTCTGAGCTGTTCGAGAACTACCGTAAGTCGATCAACGGCGGCCTATTAAAGATTTTCTCGAAAATGGGTATCTCCACACTTCAGTCTTACCATGGTGCACAAATCTTCGAAGCGTTAGGTATCAGTAAGTCTGTAGTTGAGAAGTATTTCACGGGTACGGTTTCACGTATTCAAGGCCTTACCATCGATGATATCGCCAAAGAAGTTTTGGTTCGTCACCGTATTGGTTTCCCAACACGTGAAATTCCAGTTCAAGTTCTTGATGTGGGTGGGGTTTATCAGTGGAAACAGCGTGGTGAAAAGCACCTGTTTAACCCAGAAACTATTTCTCTACTGCAAGAGTCAACTCGCAACAAAGATTACTCTCAGTTTAAGAAGTATGCGAAAGCCGTCGATGACCAAGGCGATAACGCTGCGACTCTGCGTAGCCAATTAGACTTCGTTAAGAACCCAGCAGGCTCCATCCCGCTGGAAGAAGTTGAGCCAATTGAAAACATTCTGAAGCGCTTTGCTACAGGTGCGATGTCATTCGGTTCTATCTCTTACGAGGCTCACTCAACACTTGCTGTAGCCATGAACCGTATCGGTGCTAAGTCTAACTCAGGCGAAGGCGGTGAAGATCCAACTCGTTTCGAACGTAAAGAAAACGGTGACTGGGAACGCTCAGCAATTAAGCAGGTAGCATCCGGTCGTTTCGGTGTCACGTCTTACTACTTAACTAACGCTGATGAGCTACAAATCAAGATGGCTCAAGGTGCGAAGCCAGGCGAAGGTGGTCAGCTTCCTGGTGATAAAGTCGATGACTGGATCGGTGCGACTCGTCACTCAACTCCAGGGGTTGGTCTAATTTCTCCACCGCCACACCACGATATCTACTCAATCGAAGATTTGGCACAGCTGATCTACGACTTGAAAAACGCTAACCGCGCGGGTCGCGTTAACGTGAAGCTAGTATCAGAAGCGGGTGTAGGTACTATCGCCTCAGGTGTTGCAAAAGCGAAAGCTGACGTTGTCCTGATTGCGGGCTTCGACGGTGGTACTGGTGCTTCACCAATGTCTTCAATTCGCCATACAGGTCTTCCTTGGGAGCTTGGTTTGGCAGAAACACACCAAACGCTTCTGAAGAACGGTCTACGTAACCGTATCGTGGTTCAATCTGATGGTCAGATGAAAACGCCACGTGACCTTGCGGTAGCAACTCTACTTGGTGCTGAAGAATGGGGCGTCGCAACCGCAGCGCTTGTGGTTGAAGGCTGTATCATGATGCGTAAGTGTCATAAGAACACCTGCCCTGTGGGTATCGCAACGCAAAACAAAACACTACGTGAGCGCTTCGATGGTCGCGTAGAAGATGTTGTTACCTTCTTCCAATACATGGCTGAAGGATTACGTGAAGTGATGGCTGAACTTGGTTTCCGCACTATCGATGAGATGGTGGGTCAATCTCACAAACTAAAAGTTCGTGAAGATATTGGTCACTGGAAATATAAGAACCTCGACCTAACACCTGTACTACATATTGAACAGGCTCGTGAGCAAGATGGCGTTTACAACCAAACGGAACAAAACCACAACCTAGAACAGGTTCTGGACCGTAAGTTAATTCAAGCAGCGATTCCAGCACTTGAGAAGGGCGAAGCCGTAAATGCTGAGTTCCCTATCATCAACACCGACCGTTCAGCTGGTACCATGCTGTCGAATGAGATTTCTAAAGTCTACAAGGACCAAGGTCTACCTCAACCAATGAACGTGAAGTTCACTGGCAGCGCAGGTCAATCATTCGGCGCTTTCCTTGCTAAAGGCGTTAAGTTTGAAGTGGAAGGCGATGCGAACGACTACTGGGGTAAAGGTCTGTCAGGCGGTACGTTAGTACTCTACCCTGATGCGAAATCAACGATTGTCGCTGAAGATAACATCGTGGTTGGTAACGTATGTTTCTACGGTGCAACGTCTGGTGAATCCTTCATTCGCGGTATGGCTGGTGAGCGTTTCTGTGTACGTAACTCTGGTGCTAAAGTCGTTGTTGAAGGTGTCGGTGACCACGGTTGTGAATACATGACTGGCGGTGCGGCCATCATCCTTGGTTCGACAGGACGTAACTTTGCGGCTGGTATGAGTGGCGGTGTTGCCTACGTTTGGGATACAGCGGGTGATTTTGAAACCAAGCTAAACCCTGAATTGGTCGACCTAGACCCAATCGAACAAGAAGATCGCGAACTACTTAAAGATATGCTGACTAAGCATGTAGAGTTCACAGGAAGTGAAGTCGCTCAGTCGTTCTTAGATAACTTTGAAGTAAGCCTAGCGTCACTCGTTAAGGTTATGCCGCGTGATTACAAAGCGGTACTTCAAAAGCGCAAAGCAGAAGCTGAGCAAGCTCAAACGGAAGAAGTGGAGGCAGTATAATGGGTAAGCCTACTGGATTTTTAGAACATGGTCGCGAGCTTCCAAAGAAGCTCGACCCAGCCGTTCGTATTGAAGACAACAAAGAGTTCGTACTAAACGAAGAGTTTGGCGACAAAA
Source organism: Vibrio mediterranei (assembly GCF_013364395.1). Lineage (NCBI taxonomy): Bacteria > Pseudomonadati > Pseudomonadota > Gammaproteobacteria > Vibrionales > Vibrionaceae > Vibrio > Vibrio mediterranei. The sequence goes on from NZ_JABXGK010000002.1 coordinate 47,875, forward strand.
TCAATACTCAGGCTTCTCGTTGTATGGATTGTGGCGTGCCGTTCTGCCACAGTGGTTGCCCAATCGGCAATATCATCCCAGAGTTCAACGATGCCGTATATCGTGATAGCTGGGAAGAAGCTTGGAACATCCTAAGTTCTACTAACAACTTCCCTGAGTTTACAGGTCGCGTCTGTCCGTCTCCTTGTGAGAGTGCTTGTGTACTGGGTATTAACCAAGACCCTATCACCATCTGTAATATCGAGAAAACTATCGTTGAAACAGCATACCGCGAAGGTTATGCAAAACCGAAAACGCCACGTTCTCGTTCTGGTAAAACTGTTGCTATCATCGGTTCTGGCCCTGCTGGTCTCTCTGCCGCTGAACAGCTCAACAGTGCAGGTCACTCTGTGACTGTATTTGAACGCGATGAGAAAGTGGGTGGCCTACTTCGCTTCGGCATCCCAGATTTCAAACTGGGTATGGACATCATTGACCGTAAGATCAATCTGATGGCAGAAGCTGGCGTTGAGTTTAAAGTAAACCAACATGTGGGCGTTGACGTTAATGCTCAGCAACTGCGCCAAGAGTTTGATGTGGTGCTGTTAACAGGTGGCTCTACCGTTCCTCGTGACTTACCTGTTCCTGGACGTGAACTTAAAGGCGTACATTTCGCTATGGAGTTCCTTGCTCAGAATAACCGTCGTGCTAACGATATGGATCTGAAAGGCGAAGAAATCCACGCTAAAGATAAGCACGTTGTGGTTATCGGTGGTGGCGATACAGGTTCTGACTGTGTGGGTACATCAAACCGTCACAAAGCGGCGAGTGTTACTCAGGTCGAAATCATGCCGATTCCACCAGAAAAACGCCCTGCGAATATGCCTTGGCCTCAATACCCAATGATTATGAAAACAACCACTTCTCATGAAGAAGGCTGTGACCGTCATTGGAATATCCTGACAAAAGAATTCATCGGTAACGATGAAGGTCAAGTAACAGGTCTTCGTATTGCTGACATCGTATGGAAAGACGCTGCGCCAGGTGAACGCCCAAGTTTTGAAGAAGTGGCTAACTCTGAGCGTGTCATTCCTTGTGATATGGCATTCCTAGCAATGGGCTTCTTACACCCAGAACCAACGGGCGTATTAGCACAACTTGATATCAAACTGGATGAGCGAGGAAACGTAGCGTCACAAGGTTTCCAAACCAACCAGCAAGGTGTTTTTGCCGCAGGTGATATGCGTACTGGTCAGTCTCTGGTCGTGCGTTGCATCAACGAGGGACGTGAGTGTGCACGTGCCATCGATGAATACCTTATGGGCAACACCAACCTTGAAGCGAAAGCAGATTCATTAATGCTTTCAGCCTAAAGGTTGTCTGTCTGGTTACACCAATAAGTAACTAACAGTATTCCTTCCTAATTTGGCCAGCAGTTTGCTGGCCTTTTTTGTGTCCGTCTTCATTGCAACCCCAACAAACTGTTAACCTTCTCACTATTTCACAGCAATGACTTGTCAGCTATCGCAGATAAATCGTTTGAATTTCTGAATCATACACAACAAATTTCTGAAAACTTGACCTTTATCGCCATAAGCTATACGTTGTGAAGTTCGTGAAAATAGAATAGATACAATTTGTTAAGTTTATAAATTCTAAAAATTTGACGCAAATAACAACAAAAAGTCATTAAAAAGCATTAATTTACTGTCAGGATGACAGCAAGCTCAAAGGGAGAAAGGCAATGGCTCTTTACGATCCAAGTCTTGTAAAAGACAACTGTGGATTTGGTCTTATTGCGCATATGCAAGGTCAGCCCAGCCACAAACTGGTTCGCACCGCAATCTCAGCATTAGACCGCATGACTCACCGTGGCGGTATCAACTCAGATGGAAAAACAGGCGACGGATGTGGCCTACTACTCCAAAAACCGGATTCTTATTTTAAACTCATCGCAGAAGAAAATGGTTGGAACCTCGGCAAACAATACGCCGTAGGCATGCTATTTCTTTCCAAAGACCCGGTAAAAGCGCAGTCAGCGAAAGATATCATCAACCAAGAATTGTCACAGGAAACACTCACTGTTTCCGGTTGGCGAGACGTTCCCACCAATGATGACGTACTTGGTCCAATCGCACTGAACTCGGTACCCGACATCGTTCAAGTCTTTATTTCTGCACCCGCAGGTTGGCGTGAACAAGATGTTGAACGACGCTTATATATAGCCAAACGTCGCATTGAAAAGCGCATCATCGATGATGAAGATTTCTATATTTGTAGCTTATCGACGCAAGTGATCGTCTACAAAGGGCTGTGCATGCCAGCTGATCTTCCACGCTTCTATCTCGATCTTGCTGATCTCCGCATGGAGTCATCGATCTGCCTATTCCACCAACGTTTCTCAACGAATACTCAACCTCGCTGGCCATTAGCACAGCCATTCAGATATTTGGCGCACAATGGTGAGATCAATACTATTGAGGGGAATAGACAATGGGCAAAAGCGCGTGCCTACAAGTTCGCATCACCGCTCCTGCCTGACTTACAAACCGCTGCACCATTCGTGAATGAGACTGGCTCAGATTCATCCAGCTTAGATAACATGCTGGATCTGTTCCTGTCTGGAGGTATGGATATCTTCCGTGCCATGCGTATGCTTGTGCCACCAGCATGGCAAAATCACCCAGATATGGATCCTGATTTGCGTGCCTTCTATGACTTCAACTCCAAACACATGGAGCCATGGGATGGACCCGCTGGGATCGTATTATCAGATGGTCGCTATGCCGCATGTAACCTAGATAGAAACGGCCTACGTCCAGCGCGTTACGTGATTACCAAAGACAATTTGATTACCTTAGCGTCTGAAGTGGGTATCTGGGACTACGCGCCTGATGAAGTTGCAGAGAAAGGTCGTGTTGGCCCCGGCGAGCTGCTTGTTGTCGATACTCAACAAGGTGAGCTATGGCATTCAGAAGACATAGATAACGATCTAAAGAGCCGTCATCCTTACCGAGAGTGGATGGAAAACAACGTCCACAAACTGACCTCCTTTAGTGAATTACCGGACGACCAAGTCGGAGCTCGCAGTTTTGATGAACCCCTGCTGAAAACCTATCAAAAGCAGTTCGCTATGACGAACGAAGAGACGGATCAGGTATTACGTGTTTTAGGTGATATGGGCCAAGAAGCCGTCGGCTCTATGGGGGATGATACCCCAATGGCAGTCCTCTCTTCTAAAGAGCGCTTGGTCACCGACTATTTCCGTCAGAAATTTGCTCAGGTCACCAACCCACCAATTGATCCACTGCGCGAAAAGCATGTGATGTCATTGGCGACCAGTGTTGGTCAAGAGATGAATGTATTTTGTGAGACCGATGGTCACGCTTATCGAGTCACATTCGACTCTCCAGTACTCCTTTACTCTGATATGCAGCAACTCTTAGAGCTGAGTGATAAGCACTATCGCAATACTATTTTGGACATTAATTACGACCCAAATGAGAAAGATCTCAAGCAAGCTCTGCTTGACCTTTGCGATAGTGCCGAGAGCGTCATCAAGCAAGGAACCGTTTTATTGGTTCTCTCAGATCGAGCTCTAGTCAAAGGAAAACTACCTATTCCGGCAGCGATGGCCGTCGGCGCGGTGCAAACTCGTTTAATCGAAGCCAACTTACGTTGTGACGCCAATATTATCGTTGAAACTGCAACGGCCCGAGACCCTCACCAATTTGCTGTATTGCTTGGTTTCGGCGCTACGGCTATCTACCCTTATTTGGCCTACGAAGCACTTGGTAAACTGATCGATGATGGTGCTATTGATAAGTGCTACCGAGACGTGATGCAAAACTATCAATACGGTATCAATAAAGGTCTGTATAAAATTATGTCCAAGATGGGCATTTCCACCGTTGCCTCCTATCGCTGCTCTCAGCTGTTCGAAGCCGTTGGTCTGCACACCAATATCGTCGATCTTTGCTTCAAGGGAGTGACTACTCGTATTCAAGGTGCAAACTTCGAAGACTTCCAACAAGACCTGTTTAACCTTTCTAGAAAAGCATGGGCTAAACGCAAGCCTGTCGAGCACGGTGGACTACTAAAATATGTTCATGACGGCGAATACCACGCCTACAACCCAGATGTTGTTGGTACGCTGCAAAAAGCAGTGAAAAGTGGTGAATCATCTGATTATCAGACGTTTGCCAAACAAGTAAATGAACGTCCTGTGTCTATGCTGCGCGATATGATGGCGCTTAAAAAGTCAGACTCACCACTGGCACTAGACAAAGTCGAGCCGAATTCAGAGCTGTATAAACGTTTCGACTCTGCTGCAATGTCCATTGGTGCTTTAAGCCCAGAAGCTCATGAAGCACTAGCTATGGCGATGAATAAGCTTGGCGGATATTCTAATTCAGGTGAAGGTGGCGAAGATCCGCGTCGATTTGGCACTAATCGTAACTCTCGCATTAAACAAATTGCCTCTGGACGCTTTGGTGTCACGCCGCACTATTTGACTAATGCCGATGTATTGCAAATCAAAGTTGCTCAGGGTGCTAAACCCGGTGAAGGCGGACAGCTTCCTGGCCATAAAGTGACAGCGGAAATTGCCAAACTGCGCCATTCAGTACAAGGTGTTACCTTGATTTCCCCACCTCCTCACCACGATATCTATTCTATTGAGGATTTAGCACAGCTGATTTTCGACCTTAAACAAGTCAACCCAAATGCGCTCGTGTCAGTTAAGTTGGTGTCTGAGCCGGGAGTTGGCACTATCGCAACAGGAGTAGCAAAAGCCTATGCCGATCTTATCACTATTTCCGGCTACGATGGCGGCACTGCGGCTAGTCCACTAACGTCGGTCAAATACGCAGGTTGTCCTTGGGAACTCGGTCTGGCTGAAACTCAACAAGCTCTTGTTGCCAACAACTTAAGACACAAGATTCGTCTTCAAGTTGATGGCGGTCTTAAAACAGGGCTTGATGTAGTCAAAGCTGCAATTTTAGGTGCGGAAAGCTTTGGCTTTGGTACTGCACCAATGGTGGCTATGGGCTGTAAGTTCTTACGTATTTGTCACTTGAATAACTGTGCCACGGGCGTAGCCACTCAGGATGAGACCTTACGAAAAGAGTACTTTAAGGGCTTACCTGAAATGGTGGTCAACTACTTCACAGGTCTTGCTGATGAAGTAAGAGAGTTACTCGCTCAGTTAGGAGTAGAAAAGCTTACTGACCTTATCGGTCGTACTGATCTGCTCGAGAGTCTCGAAGGTATGACCGCGAAACAAGCCAAGCTTGACCTGTCGAATATCTTGGAGGCCCCTATCTCACCTCTTTCGCTGCCTTTGTACTGGACAGAGCCAAATCAGCCGTTCGATAAAGCACTGCTAAACCAAAAGATTGTCGAAGAAACGCAAGCTGCGGTCGAGGCTAAATCAGGTGGTAGCTTCTACTTTGATATCCGTAATACCGATCGCTCTGCAGGAGCGAGACTCTCAGGTGAAGTCGCCAAACGTTATGGCAACCAGGGGATGGCGAGTCGCCCTATTAAGCTTTACCTCGATGGTACAGCGGGTCAGTCTCTTGGGGTATGGAACGCGGGTGGTGTTGAAATCTATCTAACCGGTGATGCTAACGACTATGTAGGCAAAGGCATGGCTGGCGGTAAGCTGGTCGTGAAGCCGCATGTCGGTACAACATTCACTTGTAATGAGGCCACTATCATTGGTAACACCTGTTTATATGGCGCCACTGGCGGTAAGTTGTTCGCCGCAGGGACCGCTGGCGAGCGTTTTGGTGTTCGTAACTCAGGCACGATTGCAGTTATCGAAGGGGCAGGCGACAACGCTTGTGAGTATATGACTGGTGGCATCGTGGCGATTCTAGGTGCAACAGGCGTGAACTTCGGTGCCGGTATGACGGGCGGCTTTGCCTATGTGATGGATACTAACGAGGACTTTGAAGGGCGTGTGAACACCGAATCTGTCGAAGCTATCTCTTTATCCGATCTCTATATTCACCAAGAACACCTTCGTGGACTGATTGCCGAGCATTTAGAAGAAACCGGCTCTGTGCATGCTGAGAATATTCTGGCGAACTTTGATGAATGGATTCCAAAGTTCTACCTAGTCAAACCAAAAGCTGCGGATTTACGCACACTACTTGGTCATCAAAGCAGAAGCGCCGCTGAGCTGCGCGTTCAAGCACAATAATTGGAAGGAGCCAGAATTATGAGCCAGAACGTATACCAATTTATTGATGTGAACCGCGTCGACCCGGCTAAAAAGCCGCTCAAGGTTCGCAAAATTGAGTTTGTAGAGATTTACGAACCCTTTACGAAACAACAAGCAACCGCTCAAGCAGACCGATGTCTTGACTGTGGTAACCCTTATTGTGAGTGGAAATGCCCCGTTCACAACTATATCCCTCAATGGCTTAAGCTGGCGAATGAAGGACGAATCATTGAAGCTGTCGAGCTATCACATCAAACCAACAGTCTACCTGAAGTCTGCGGACGAGTTTGTCCACAAGATCGCCTTTGTGAAGGCTCGTGTACACTCAACGAAGATTTTGGTGCCGTTACTATAGGTAATGTCGAGAAATACATTACCGACAAAGCCTTTGAAATGGGCTGGAAGCCGGATATGTCCCATGTGGAGTGGACGGACAAGAAGGTGGCTATCATAGGTGCTGGCCCGGCGGGACTAGCCGCTGCCGATATCCTAGTTCGTAATGGTGTTAAGCCTGTTGTCTTTGACCGCTACCCAGAAATCGGCGGACTGCTGACCTTTGGTATCCCATCGTTCAAGTTGGAAAAGGATGTCATGTTAAACCGACGTCGAATCTTTAGCGAAATGGGCGTCGAGTTTCAGCTCAATACTGAAGTGGGTAAAGATATCGACATGGCAACACTAGTTAAAGACTATGATGCGGTGTTTTTAGGTGTCGGCACTTATAAAAACATGCGGGCAGGTCTGACAAATGAAGAGGCATCTGGTGTATTTGATGCCCTACCATTTTTGATTTCCAACACCTACAAAGTTATGGAGTTGGAAGCCTCTGATCCTTTCATTGATATGAAAGGTAAAAAAGTGGTCGTTCTTGGTGGTGGTGACACAGCTATGGACTGTGTCAGAACGTCTATTCGCCAAGGAGCTAGTAGCGTTGTCTGTGCTTATCGACGAGATGAGGCTAACATGCCGGGCTCCCGACGCGAGGTAAAAAATGCTCGTGAAGAAGGCGTGAACTTTATGTTCAACTTGCAGCCTCTAGGCATAGAGGTGGATGCCAATGGCAACACATGCGGCGTTAAAGTAGTGAAAACGGCACTAGGTGAGCCCGATGAGGCTGGTCGTCGGCGTCCAGAACCAGTAGAAGGCAGTGAACACGTTCTTGCCGCTGATGCTGTTATCATGGCGTTCGGTTTTCAACCGCACCAGATGTCATGGCTTGAACCTCACGGTGTAGAACTCGATCAATGGGGACGGATCAAAGCTCCAGCCTCTCAAGAATTTATGTATCAGACGACCAATGAGAAGATCTTCGCTGGTGGTGATGCAGTTCGTGGTTCAGATCTCGTGGTTACTGCCATTGACGAAGGGCGCAAAGCGGCAGAAGGCATACTAGACTTCTTAGAGGTCTAACACCAGACACGCCATTCCGATCTTCATCAATCAGAATGACCATTGTTTTCTTAGCCCAGCCTAGCTGGGCTTTTGTTTAAGGGATGATTATGACATTACCCAAGTGGCTTACACTTTCTTCAGTGATGATCCTAACCGCATGCGGTGCAGGTTATAAAACAACAACGGACCGGACAGAGCAACCCTGTGGCGATAGTCCTCGGTGTGTTTCAACTCAAGATAGCCGAGAAGAGTTTACACTTGCCCCATTCACATTGACGCCAAACACCAATATCAATCAGATAGAACAAGTCGCCTTAACCCTTCCGAATGCCGAAGTTGCGGCCAAAGAAGGCAATTATCTGCGAGTCGAATACACCTCCAGTGTTTTTCGCTATGTCGATGATATGGAGCTAAAAATTGAAGGAGACCAATTATTGGTTCGCTCCGAAGCTAGAATTGGCTATTACGACTTTGACGTGAACCGTGAAAGAGTTGAAGCATTTCGCCTCAAGTTGATCGAATCAGGACTGATTGAAGCAAACCCTTGAGTAATTGCTATAGCAATGGTTGGGCTGTGCAAAGACTATTGCTATACTGCACGCCAAATACGTTTTCCAACCTGAGAGAATCTCTATGAAAATCGGCGTAATTGGCGCAATGGAACAAGAAGTTTCCATCCTAAAATCAGCATTAACAAACCTTGTTGAAACTAAAAAAGGCGGTTGCACCTTCTTTACTGGTCAACTTAACGGTGCAGACATTGTCTTGCTACAGTCAGGTATTGGCAAGGTAGCGGCAGCTGTAGGAACAACGATTCTTCTTAGCGATTACCAACCTGATGTGGTTATTAACACAGGTTCTGCAGGTGGCTTTGAGTCTTCACTCAACCTAGGAGATGTCGTCATCTCCACTGAAGTTCGTCATCACGACGCTGATGTGACGGCATTTGGCTATGAAATTGGTCAGATGGCGGGTCAACCAGCGGCCTTCGCTGCCGACGCTAAATTGATGGAAACAGCAGAACAAGCGCTTGCACAGATGAAAGATAAGCACGCAGTACGTGGTCTAATTTGTACTGGTGATGAGTTTGTATGTCGTCCAGAGCGTCAAGAAACTATCCGTAAGAACTTCCCTGGTGTTATCGCTGTCGAGATGGAAGCATCAGCTATCGCGCAAGTTTGCCACCAGTTCAATACACCTTTCGTAGTGGTACGTGCTATCTCTGACGTGGCAGACAAAGAGTCACCAATGAGCTTCGAAGAATTCCTACCTTTGGCAGCGCAAAGCTCGTCTGAAATGGTAGTAAATATGGTGGATTTGCTTAAGTAACCCTTCAACTTAAGCCTCCTAAGGGAAATAAAACGCAAGGACTGCTGAATGAGCTCTTTTCTAGAGAGTTTATATGGAAATGGCGCACTACTGGTAATGTGGAGTGCGCTGTTATTTCATCTGCTAATTCCAATCCCCTCCGCCGCTCATCCTGTTCTATTTTGGCAGCAGATTGCTGCGCTAGTAGCAGGTAAAGTCAATTCCCCATCGTCAACAAACGAGCAACAACGCCTTGCGGGTTGGCTTGCCCTGTTACTAATGTTAGTCCCCACTAGCCTAGTACTTTGGGCTCTTGAGCCATTAGTTTGGAAGCCAGAATTCTATCAATTAGCCTTGCTTCTCTTGGCCATTGATTGGCGCAACAACGAACAGTACGCCCACAAACTTATTAATGCCCTCGCTCAAGAAGATAAAGCCAATGCGCGTAGACTGCTGTCAACCAAAGTAAACCGAGAGACCAACAACCTATCGCTTCTGGGCATAGGCAAGGCAGGCTCTGAAACTCTACTTCTGAGTTATGCTAGAAACGTAGTCGGCGTGCTATTTTGGTACGGCGTTAGTGGTGGTGTTGGCGCTTTGCTGTATCGACTGACTTTAGAGCTCGCTCGCAATTGGAGTCCTAGCCAAAAAGGCTTTGCTAGTTTCGGTAAACCTATTGCTTGGCTATTTTCACTGTTGGATTTCGCACCCCAGAAGCTGTTTTCAATACTCATGTTTGCTGGTCTGCCCATTACCTCTATTAAACACGCCATAATGCAAGCTAAATCGTGGCATAACCCAGTCACGGCTTGGCTCATCAGTGGCTGTGCACACCGTTTTGAGCTTGCTCTTGGTGGGCCAGCTATCTATCAAGGTGAAAAACTTCAGCGAGCACGTATCGGCGGAAAAGTAGCACCATCAGCTTATCACTTGGCCTTGTTGCAGAAACACATTGCTTGGCGTATCTATTTTTGGCTAGTGATGCAGAGCCTAGTCATGTTTATCATTCACAGAGGTTTCTAATTTCATGAAGAATTGGCTCATACTTGTCATTACTTTTTTGGCAACTCAACATGCTCTAGCAGACACACAACGTATTATCAGTTTAGCTCCTCATGCTACGGAACTGGCGTATGCCGCAGGACTTGGCGATAAGCTTATCGCAGTAAGTGAATACAGTGACTATCCAGAGCAAGCGAAAGAGTTGGAGCGAGTGGCCAATTACCAAGGTATCAAATTGGAACGAATCGTGGCTATGCAACCTGACCTCATTCTTGTCTGGCCAGCGGGAAACCCTGCACGTGAATTGGAGAAACTAGAAAAGCTGGGATTTAACCTATTTTACTCACAAACCAAAACTCTCGATGATATCGCTATCAACATCGAGAAATTAAGCCAATATGCCGATGACCCTTCCATTGGCTTAAACGCAGCCAAAGAGTTTCGTCGAGGTTTAGCGCAGTTAAAGCAAAAATATGACACAGAAACACCCGTTCGCTACTTTTACCAGCTAAGTGAAAAGCCCATTATCACCTTAGCGCAAGGCAGTTGGCCGAGCGAAGTGTTTGAGTTTTGTGGTGGTGAAAATATTTTTGCCGATAGCAAAGCCCCCTATCCACAAGTCAGCCCTGAACAAGTAATCGTTCGCCAGCCCCAAGCCATTTTTACTTCAGAACATGCCATTAAAAACGGCACCATGTGGCACAAGTGGCAGCAGGAGTTACCAGCAGTTAGCCAACATCATGTGTGGTCATTGACGTCTGACTGGCTAAACAGACCAACACCAAGAACACTTCTAGCCATACAACAGGTTTGCAAGTATCTGGATCAGGTAAGAACTCAATAATAATTGAGAGATGGATCACATTCAGCTACGAACCACTAGGCGCAATCGTTAAATCCCGTAAAATTGGCGAACTTTCCTTTTAATGCTTCAGTGAGAAACTAGCTGTGGACTCCATGCTCTATTTGGTCGACTTATTTGGTACGGCAGTGTTTGCGATATCAGGAGTGATACTTGCAGGAAGACTCAGGATGGATCCTTTTGGTGTAATGGTACTCGGTAGCGTCACTGCGATAGGTGGCGGCACGATTCGAGACATGGCACTCGGTGCAACGCCAGTTTTCTGGATCACCGACAACACTTACCTTTGGGTCATTTTCATCACCTGTATTGTGACCATGCTATTGATTCGCCATCCACGTCGACTTCCTTGGTATGTGTTACCAGTGTGCGATGCCGTTGGTCTTGCGGTTTTTGTCGGTATCGGGGTTGAGAAGTCAATGTTATTCCAAGACTCCTATATGGTTGCAGTCATTATGGGGGTAATTACCGGATGCGGTGGCGGTATTATTCGGGATGTACTGGCTCGCGAGGTTCCTATGGTACTGCGCCGTGAGGTATACGCAACAGCCTGTATCATAGGTGGTGTTTTCCATACCTCAGCTCTGTTACTTGGTGCTTCTTCAGAAGTAGCCTTCTTGTGTTGTATTGTTGCAACGCTGGTTATTCGCTTAGGCGCTATTCGCTGGCACTTATCCTTACCTACGTTTGCTTTAGATAAGTAACCTGATTACCAAAAGCTAGAGATAACAATCTCTAGCTTTTACTCTTCATTTTTCCCTTTCGCTTTAGTATGTTGGTTAATTCATCTTATCTCAGACCAATGACAGGGAAAGTCTATGGATGTCATCTTCAATCACGTTTCTTTTGACCGATCTGGTTCTATCTCTATTCCAGATTGGCGCATTCAATCTGGTGAGCATTGGGCAGTATTTGAAACCCAAGGCAATGTAGGCTCCTTATTAGGCGACTTATTGTGCCAAGAAATCCTTCCTAAAAAAGGGGAGATTCTTGGTTTACAAACCGGCATCGCACAAGTTTCTTTAGCAGAACAGCAGCGGTTACTTGAACTGGAAAATGCCAATGACGATACCGACTTTATGGATCGAATCGATTTTGGTCGTACCGTGGCTCAACTGGTATCCGAGTTTGCCAGCAACGAAACTGTAGCAGAGCAGTTGATTCAAGAGCTGGATCTTTTGCACTTAAGAGAGCGAGGCTTTAAGCAACTATCAACCGGCGAAACACGTCGCGTTATGTTAGCTAGAGCATTAGCAACCTCACCTAAACTGCTTATTTTGGATGAGCCATTTGTCGGCTTAGATACGTTGCATCGCAAAATGCTCGCCGACTACCTTCGCGACCTATCACTGCATATTCAATTGGTGGTGATCACCTCAAGGGAAGATGAAATCCCGGTTTGGGTTAATCATGTCGCGATGTTTGAAGATGGTACATTGACCGAGCAACTAAGCTACCAGCAATGGCGCGCTCACCCTGTCATTTCACAGCTACTGGCTCAATCTTCAGCTCAAAGCGAACAATGGCTTGCGCTAATTCGTAAGCATCAACATCAATCGAAGTTTCCAGACCCCTTGGTTAAAATTACCGATGGACACGTAGAATACGTCGACCAAAAAATATTCTCCGGCGTAAACTGGCAGATTAACAATGGAGAGCACTGGCAAGTTCGTGGACCAAACGGTTGTGGAAAAAGTACATTGCTCGGCATGATCTTTGGCGATCATCCACAATGTTATAGCAATGACATTCTGATTTATGGTTTGAAGCGCGGCAGCGGAGAAACCGTTTGGGACATCAAACAGCATACTGGCATGGTCTCTTCTGCACTTCACTTGCAATATCGTGTCAGTTGCAGCGCCTTGGAAGTCTTGCTATCGGGCTTTTTCGACTCTATCGGACTTTATGATAAGCCTAGCCAAAATCAGATAGATGCGGCGAAAGAGTGGTTAACGCTGCTTCATATGGAGCACTTGCACGACCGTTCTTTTAAGTCCCTCGAATATAGTCAACAAAGACTCCTTTTAATTGCTCGAGCTATTATCAAACAGCCTACTATCCTTATCTTGGATGAGCCTTATCAAGGGCTTGATTTTCTAGGCCGTAAGCTGGTGATGAATGCCCTCGATATGATAGCCAAAGAAAACTTAAGCCAGTTGCTCTATGTCTCCCATTATGTGGAAGATGAACTAGACAGCATTCACCATTTTGTCGATTTTATTAAAGATGAAGACGATGAATACTATCGCGTTGAACTCACACAGCCTATGTAGGAGATTGATATGTCAAACATCGCTATTGTTTACTTCTCTATGAGTGGAGCGACACGAGCACTCGCAAAAGCCATTCAAAGTGGCATCGAGTGTGCGCTCTGTAATGCCACTCTGTTTGAGATTGAGAGCCGTGATATTGAAGAGGGTCGTTACGTCAATAATCATTTACTTTCATCACTAAAGCACTTCGATGCTATTGTTTTCGGAAGTCCTACTTACATGGGCTCGGCCAGCGCTCAATTTAAGGCGTTTATGGATGCAAGTAGCGATGAGTATGTCCAACTCAATTGGCGTAATAAGCTCGCCGCAGGATTTACCATGGGCGGTAGTCTCAATGGTGAGCAGCAACAAACGCTGCTTGGTTTCTTTGCCTTAGCCTGCCAGCACGGTATGATCTGGGCAGGGTTAGATGTTTCAAAACACACAGATAACAAAGCTTTGAACCGCACAGGTTCCTCAATTGGCTTAGTGGCAAGCTACTATGACAATAAGCAAGTTCATCCTAATGACTTAGAAACTGCACATTACTTTGGTAGCCGAATTGCTGACTTAACCCACCAACGTCGTCATCAGGTTATGTTAGAATAATAAAATCTATTCCCAATTTTCATCAAAGCGCATGCTATTAGAAGGCATTGAGACCTTACTTGTGCTCTCACAAGAAAAAACCATGAGCCGTACTGGCAGCAGGCTATATATCAGCCAGTCGGCAGTCAGTAAGCGAATAGCCAATCTAGAGAGAAAACTTGGTAAAAAGTTAATCGAGCCAGAAGGGAGGCAAATAAAATTGACTCCTGACGCCCTCTCTCTTATCGATCGTGTTGGTCCAAGTCTGCATGAGCTTCGCGGATTAATTGCTGAAGAGCAGACCCTTGATGATCAAACGATTATTCGCGTAGATTGTTCGGAAACCTTAGTGGCAGGTTATCTCAGTGAAGTATTTCCCACGTTGCTGCTTAAAGACCCATTCCTCACCATTACCACCAACCATACGCCCCGAATCATTGAACACGTTAAAGCAGGGGACGCGGCGATTGGACTCTGTGCAGGGCATCTTAATAGTCGTCTTGGCCTGCATGCTACCCATCTATTCAACGAACCGTTTCGAGTCGTGAGCCATCAACCGCTTACCGCACCGCCCGCTAAACTCATCACTAACGACCTCAACAATCCGGCCAATACCTATCAAGCGGGCTTACTTCAACAAGCGGGTATTATTCCAAGCATGCAGATGGACTCCTATACTGCAGCAGCCCAGTTGGCAATCAAAGGTGTCTCTGCCGCTTTGGTTCCTTTATCAATTATAAAAACCCTTCACATTGATGAAGGGCTTTGCTTTGACTTCGATTTTCTTGCTACGTTGACACGTCCCGTGCACCTTGTTTATCGTCCTTCAGCACTGAAATTAGAACGAGTTAGAACAGTGATTGAAACCATTGAGGATGCTGTTCCCAAAGTAGCTTCAATGCCATGACCATTGACATGATCACAACCAATGGGCGGATGAATTTTTTCCCCTTAGATACAACGACCTTAGCTCCCATTCTGGCACCCAAAAAACCGCCAACTGCCATAACTAAGCCGATTTCCCAAACCGGTAAGCCTGCAATAATGAAAAAGATTAATGCGGCTAGATTGGAAGTAAAATTTAGTACTTTGGTTTTTGCTGTAGCGTGAACAATCGACAGTTGTGCGATGGCGACAAAACAAATGGTAAAGATAGAACCGGTACCCGGTCCAAAGAAGCCGTCGTAAAATCCGACACCAGTACCTACGGAAAAGGCAAATAGGGTTTCTGACATTTTAGGTTTGCCACCGCCCTCTCCTGCTTGTGGAGCCAGCAAAAAGTACAGAGAAATCCCCAGCAGTAAAACTGGAATCAAGCTCGTCAGCACCCCTGCATCAATATGCTGTACTAATTCAGCACCAACTGCAGATCCTATAAAAGTACATAGAATCGCAAGTCGCATTTCCTTGAGGTCAACAATACCATTGCGCACAAAATACCAAGTTGCCGAAAAACTACCAAATGAGCTTTGCAGCTTGTTAGTTGCCAATGCTTGGGTTGGGGGAACACCGACAGACAGGAGAGCAGGAAGAGTAAGCAACCCTCCACCACCAGCCATCGCATCAATAAAGCCCGCTAATCCTGCGACCAGGAAAAGGAGTCCAAGAATTTCTATTGTAACTTCCATTATGCTAACTCAACGTTAAATATCGTCTCATTTTACTCGCGACAAATATCAACACTAGCGAAATCATGGATACAAACCTATTCCCTTAAGGAATCAATTAGAAGTAGTAACTTAAGCCGATATTGACTGCATTACCTTTATAGGACTTGCTTTGAGCTAAAGAGACATATTCTAATGACCCTTTAAGTTTATCCGTAAAGGTATAAGAGACACCGGCACCTCCCGAAAAATACCCTTTCGTTTGACTACTTGCGGAATATTCTTTCGCAAAGTTGACCCCAGCTAAGGCGTAGATCGAAAAAGTGTCACTGAGTGGATAGCTTGCTTTGGCATAAATTTGCGACTGGTGTTGAGGCAAAGAACTTGTACGATTGAGTGCATAGAAATATCGCCCCTCAAGGGCAAAATGCTGATTGAGTGAGTACCCGGCCTGAAGTCCTAAATTACTAATATTGGAAGTCGATTTGTCAACGCTCTCATCCGCTGCTCGCACCGTACTATATATGGTACCTAGGTAAAAACTATCGTCAGCCAAAGCTGAAAAAGACAATGTCATTGCCGCCGTTAAGATGGATAAAGTATGTTTAATTTTCACTGCTAATTTCCTACGTTTTAATTAGGGGTAGGAATATAACGACTAAAATAATTGATTAAAAAACACTCTCTGAATAAAGAATGCGACACAAAAAAAGCCCGCTCAAATGAGCGGGCAATGAGGTTGTCTAAAAGGCAGGCGCTAGACCTGCTTCTTAGTTTTTATCTATTAAGCACTTTTTACTTGTGCGTGAAGCTCTTGAACCGATGTCACTGTCGACTTCGCATCTGCGGTATGAGACATACAGGTTGCAAACGCCGCATTTAGCGTTGTAGTGTAGTTCACTTTCTCCGCAAGCGCGCCACGACGTAGAACTTTTGAGTCCTCAATCGCTTGACGACCTGCTGCCGTGTTAACGATGTAGGTGTACTCGTTGTTCTTGATACGGTCTAGGATATGTGGACGACCTTCGTGTACCTTGTTTACAAGACGAGGGTTGATTCCAGCTTCACCTAAGATTACTGCTGTACCGTGTGTTGCATCTAGTTGGTAGCCAAGCTTAGTTAGCTTAGAAGCTAGGTCAACTACGCGCTCTTTATCACCTTCACGAACAGACAGTAGCGCACGACCACCTTCAGGGTAAACATTGCCGCAACCTAGCTCTGCTTTCGCATAAGCTTCAGCAAATGTCGCACCGACACCCATTACCTCACCAGTGGAACGCATTTCTGGGCCTAATAGTGGGTCAACGCCAGGGAACTTGTTGAATGGCAGTACCACTTCTTTCACTGAGTAGTAAGGAGGAATAATCTCTTTAGTGAAGCCTTGCGACTCTAGAGATTGACCCGCCATAACACGAGCAGCAATCTTAGCAATAGGTGCACCTGTTGCTTTCGATACAAACGGAACGGTACGCGCTGCACGTGGGTTAACCTCAATCAAGTAAACCTTGTTGTTCTTAACCGCAAACTGAGTGTTCATTAGACCACGAACACCCAACTCAAACGCTAGCTTTTCAACTTGCTCACGCATTGTATCTTGGATTTCTTGGCTTAGCGTGTATGCAGGAAGTGAACATGCTGAGTCACCAGAGTGAACACCTGCTTGTTCGATATGCTCCATAATACCGCCGATAACCACTCGCTCACCGTCACATAGTGCATCGATGTCAACTTCAACGGCATCGTCTAGGAAGCTATCTAGTAGCACAGGAGACTCGTTCGAAACACTCACAGCTTCGTTGAAGTAACGACGTAGGTCTTGCTCGTCATAAACGATTTCCATTGCGCGACCACCTAGTACATACGATGGACGAACAACCAATGGGAAGCCGATTTCACGAGATTTCTCTACCGCTTGCTCCATTGTCGTTACTGTTGCGTTTTCTGGTTGTAGAAGGCCAAGACGGTCTACCGCTACTTGGAAACGCTCACGGTCTTCTGCACGGTCGATAGCGTCAGGGCTAGTACCAATGATTGGCACACCAGCAGCTTCTAAAGCACGAGCCAGTTTCAGAGGCGTTTGACCACCGTACTGAACGATTACGCCCTTCGGTTTCTCTACTCGAGCGATAGCCAATACATCTTCCAGTGTAACTGGTTCGAAGTACAAACGGTCAGACGTATCGTAGTCAGTAGAAACCGTTTCTGGGTTACAGTTAACCATGATGGTCTCGTAACCGTCTTCGCGTAGTGCTAGAGACGCGTGTACACAACAGTAATCAAATTCGATACCTTGGCCGATACGGTTTGGACCGCCACCTAGGATCATTATTTTGTCTTTATCTGTTGGATTCGCCTCACATTCGTCATCATAAGAGGAGTACATGTAAGCGGTATCAGAAGAGAACTCAGCCGCACAAGTATCAACGCGCTTGTAAACTGGATGGATATCGTATTGGTCACGTAGGCGACGAATTTCACTTTCCGCTACACCTAGAATCTTAGATAGGCGCGCATCAGCAAAACCTTTACGCTTAAGCTTGTTTAGCTCTTGCTTATCAAGACCTGCAAAACCTTTCGATCGCAACTCTTGCTCTAGTTTCACAATCTCTTCGATTTGAACTAGGAACCAACGGTCGATTTGTGTCAGGTTGAAGACACCATCTACAGATAGACCAGCACGGAATGCGTCAGCGATATACCAAATACGCTCAGCACCAGCTTCTTTCAGCTCGTGGCGGATTTTAGACAATGCATCTGGAGCATCAAGGTCAACCATTTCGTCAAAGCCAGTCGCGCCAACTTCTAGGCCACGAAGCGCTTTTTGTAGCGACTCTTGTTGGTTACGACCAATCGCCATTACCTCACCAACTGACTTCATCTGTGTTGTTAGACGGTCGTTAGCGCCAGCAAACTTCTCGAAGTTGAAACGAGGAATCTTGGTCACTACGTAGTCGATAGTTGGTTCAAACGATGCTGGTGTTGCACCACCCGTGATATCGTTCATCAGTTCATCTAGTGTGAAGCCAACCGCTAGTTTCGCTGCAATCTTGGCGATAGGGAAACCCGTTGCTTTAGACGCTAGAGCAGAAGAGCGAGATACACGTGGGTTCATCTCGATGATAACCATACGGCCATCTTTCGGGTTGATACCAAACTGAACGTTTGAACCACCTGTTTCAACACCAATCTCACGCAGTACCGCTAGAGAAGCGTTACGCATTAATTGATATTCTTTATCTGTCAGCGTTTGCGCTGGTGCGACTGTGATTGAGTCACCCGTGTGGATGCCCATTGGGTCGAAGTTTTCAATCGCACAAACGATAATGCAGTTGTCCGCTTTGTCACGAACCACTTCCATTTCGTATTCTTTCCAACCGATAAGTGATTCATCGATAAGAAGTTCGTTCGTTGGGGAAAGGTCTAAACCACGGCGACAGATTTCTTCGAATTCTTCTTTGTTATATGCGATACCGCCACCAGTACCACCCATAGTGAAAGAAGGACGAATGATACAAGGGAAGCCAACCATATCAAGAACCGCGTACGCTTCTTCCATAGTTTTCGCAGTATCAGCGCGTGGACATTCTAGGCCAATTGATTTCATCGCTTTATCGAAGCGAGAACGGTCTTCTGCTTTATCGATAGCGTCGGCCGTTGCACCAATCATTTCCACACCGAACTCTTCAAGTACGCCGTGCTTCTCTAGGTCAAGTGCACAGTTCAGCGCGGTTTGACCACCCATTGTAGGTAGAACCGCGTCAGGACGTTCTTTAGCGATGATATTACGAACAACTTCCCACTGAATAGGTTCGATGTACGTCGCATCCGCCATGTCCGGGTCAGTCATGATTGTTGCAGGGTTCGAGTTCACTAGGATAACTCGATAACCTTCTTCACGTAGCGCTTTACACGCTTGTGCGCCAGAATAGTCAAACTCACAAGCCTGACCGATAACAATCGGGCCAGCACCAAGAATTAGAATACTTTTAATGTCAGTACGTTTTGGCATTCTCAACTACTCCGAATTACGCTTTGTGTTTTTTAATCAGTTCAATGAAGTGGTCAAACAATGGTGCAGCATCGTGTGGACCTGGGCTTGCTTCAGGGTGACCTTGGAAGCTAAATGCCGGCTTATCAGTGCGATGGATACCTTGAAGCGTACCGTCAAATAGAGACTTGTGCGTCGCACGCAGGTTTTCAGGTAACGTCTCTTCATCAGCAGCAAAACCATGGTTCTGAGAGGTAATCATCACTACATTGCGATCGAGATCTTTTACCGGATGGTTGGCACCGTGGTGGCCAAACTTCATTTTCACAGTTTGTGCACCTGATGCTAGCGCCAAAATTTGGTGACCCAGACAGATACCGAAGATAGGCAGTCCGTTATCTAGGAAAGTCTTAGTTGCCTCAATAGCGTAAGTACAAGGTGCTGGGTCTCCAGGGCCGTTCGATAGGAACACGCCATCTGGGTTAAGCGCGAGCACTTCTTCTGCTGAAGTTTGCGCTGGAACCACCGTTAGGCGGCAGCCGCGGTCAACAAGCATGCGCAAGATGTTACGCTTGGCACCGAAGTCGTAGGCAACAACGTGATATGGCAATTCACTGTCGTCTTTCGCTTCAGGAAGTCCACCCTCGAGCGTCCACGAACCTTGTTTCCATTGATACGTTTCTTTTGTTGTAACCTCTTTCGCAAGATCCATACCTTTCAAGCCTGGGAATTCTTTTGCTTTAGCAAGTGCTAGAGCTTCATCTAGGTTATCGCCCGCTACGATACAACCGTTCTGCGCACCTTTTTCACGAAGAAGGCGAGTCAGCTTACGTGTATCGATATCAGCGATACCAACGATGTTCTGAGACTTGAGATAGTCTGAAAGGGATTGTTCGTTACGGAAGTTTGATGCGATAAGAGGAAGATCGCGAATCACAAGACCTTGTGCGTGGATTGCTGAAGACTCTTCGTCTTCTTTATTAGTACCAGTATTGCCAATGTGAGGATAAGTAAGAGTTACGATCTGTTGAGAATAGGAAGGATCAGTGAGGATTTCTTGGTACCCCGTCATCGAGGTATTAAAAACAACTTCACCAACGGATAAACCATCTGCTCCAATGGAAACACCGTGGAACACTGTCCCATCTTCTAGGACTAACAGTGCTGATTTACTCAAGACAACCTCCAGAATAAAAATGCATAAATTTTAAATTAAATTGCAGATTTGCCTTCCTCTTCGCTATAAATAAGCGCTTTTAGGTAGTTCAGACAAATTGGCGGTATTCTAATGATGCCCGTGACAAGTGTCAACAACTGCCGAAAAATAAAATTAAATTTTATCGCCATTGACCATTTTTTTACTCTAAACCCTCAAAAAAAACACATTTCAAGAGCAAAAATCAATCAGTTATGATTCCGCATAGTTTTTCGTGCTAGCAAAGTTAATAACAACCCCGCAATTTTTACCTCATAACTACGCAAACGTTAACCGAAACAAGTTAACATATAAAAATAAGACATAAGAGACGATTTTTATCTCAAAGCTACAAAACTCACACATAAATCCATTTATTTTGTACAGTTATTGTGTTTTTGGTCGATTTAGCGAGATGGCTATTCATACCCTAGAACAATACTGACCTTGAGAATAATTATGTAAAACAATTGAGCTTTGAGATTCGACGCCATGAGATATAAAAAAAGCGCCGACTGGCGCTTTTCGTTAAATGCTATCGAGACCGAGAACTTCAGTCATGGTATAAAAGCCCGCAGGCTTATCATTGAGCCATACTGCAGCTTTAACGGCCCCATTGGCAAACGTCATGCGATCGGTCGCTTTGTGGGTAATCTCGACGCGCTCACCAATATCAGCAAACATAGCGGTATGTTCACCAACAATATCGCCAGCTCGAATCGTAGCAAAGCCAATTTCGTCACGAGTGCGCTCACCAGTGATGCCTTCACGAGCATAGACGGCTACATCGTTGAGTTCATTACCCATTGCGCCTGCAATCGCTTCTCCCATACCTATAGCAGTACCAGATGGAGCATCTACTTTATGGCGGTGGTGCGCTTCAACAATTTCGATGTCGCAGTAATCGCCCATAACTTTCGCTGCTTTCTCAAGAAGCTTAAAGACTAGGTTAACCCCAACGCTGTAGTTCGGCGCCATAACCACTGGCACAGATTGAGCAGCCTCATCGATGATCGCTTTCTCTTCTTCGCTAAAGCCAGTTGTACCAATCACCATTTTTTTGCCATGCTGTTTGCATAGCTCTAGATTCGCAAGGGTACTTTTTGGCGCAGTGAAATCGATGATAACGTCAAAGTCATCAATAGACTTATTAAGATCATCCACCAAAGCGACGTCAAATCGCCCTTCACCACACAATTCACCAACATCAACACCAACTAAAGATGACTCTGGGCGTTCAGAACCTGCGCCTACTTCAGCCTGATTGTTGTGAAACGTTGCTTTCACTAGGTTGCGACCCATGCGGCCCGCTGCTCCTGCAATCGCAATTCTTACCATTGCGTTATTCTCCGTTGTTTATGTTGTTACCAATGTAACGCAAAGACACTAGGGCTACCAGAGTCGTTACAGATTTTAACGGTATTTTTCGACCACTTTATTTAGGATGGGTACATTCGCTTCGGGGAATACATAATTCGGTAAATCGGCAATATTTACCCAACAGCCTTCCTGTCCCTCTTTTCCGTATGGTTCATTGTCAAACGACGTCACCGAGATAAAATCAAACTCCAACGATTTTTCTGGGTAGTCATGAAGTAGGTGCTCGAACAACTCAAACTCTTTAACTTTTATGTCGATCTCTTCGAACAGCTCACGAGTTATCGCCTCGCCGACTGATTCTCCTACCTCGACTTTACCCCCAGGAAACTCCCAGAAGCCGCCTTTATGAAGGTTATCAGGACGTTTAGTGATATAGATTTGCGACTTATCTTGGTTAAAGATGATTGCGGCAACGATATGAACTCGCTTCACGTTTTTCCCCACCTATTTCTGTGTTTCTCGTAAATTCAGATTAAAAAAAGAGCCGCATAATGCGACTCTTCATTTTTACATCATGGTTTAGTTAATCTTACCATGGCATTGTTTGTATTTCTTACCAGATCCACAAGGACATGGTTCATTGCGCCCAACCTTACGTTCTTCACGAACCATAGGCTGTTGTGAACCATCACCAGACTCTTCTGAGTGATCAGCAAGTTGGTTCTCAGCATCCGCGTGTTGAGCATGTGCTTTTGCTGCTGCCGCCTCTGCTTGCGCTTGACGCTGAGCTTCCATACGCTCAACTTCTTCTTGCTGTTGCACACGTACTTTTGAAAGTATAGTGATCACGTCAAATTTCAGAGAATCCAACAGTTGCTCAAACAACTCAAACGACTCACGCTTGTATTCTTGTTTCGGGTTCTTCTGAGCATAACCACGAAGGTGAATACCTTGACGTAGATGATCCATAGCCGCTAGATGCTCTTTCCATAGCGTATCTAGAGTCTGCAGCATGACCGATTTTTCAAAGTTACGAAGTACTTGTGCACCAACAGTTTCTTCTTTCTGTTGATAAATCGTTACTGCTGTATCAAGGATTTTCTCACGAAGTGCTTCTTCATAGAGCTTGTCATCTTCATCAAGCCAAGTTTTGATTGGAAGCTCTAAATCGAAGTCGTTCTTCAGACGTTCTTCTAGACCCTCGATATCCCACATATCTTCTAGAGATTGAGGTGGGATGTACTCATCGATAACAGAAGTGAACACATCAGCACGGTTTTGCTCAAGCATTTCACTAATGTCTTCTGCCGTCATTAATTCATCACGAAGCTCGTAGACTACTTTACGCTGGTCATTGGCTACGTCGTCAAACTCAAGCAATTGCTTACGGATATCGAAGTTACGACCTTCCACTTTACGCTGAGCTTTCTCAATAGATCGCGATAACATCTTACTTTCAATCGCTTCACCTTCGTCCATACCACTTTGGATAAGGCTAGCCATACGATCAGAAGTGAAAATACGGAGTAGTTGATCTTCCATTGATAGATAGAAACGAGACGAACCAGCATCACCTTGACGACCAGAACGACCACGTAACTGGTTATCGATACGGCGAGATTCATGACGCTCTGTACCAATGATATGTAGACCACCAGCAGCAAGAACTTGATCATGAATCACTTTCCATTCTGCTTTAATGGCATCGATTTGCTCTTGCGTAGGCTCAGAAATCTGTTCAACTTTAGACTGCCAGCTACCACCTAACACGATATCGGTACCACGACCCGCCATGTTAGTTGCGATAGTTACCGCACCTGGCGTACCCGCTTCAGCAACGATTTCAGCTTCGCGTTCGTGGAACTTCGCGTTAAGAACGTTGTGCTTGATCTTAGCTTGCTTCAACGCATTAGATAACAGCTCTGACTTCTCAATCGAAACCGTACCAACCAGAATAGGCTGACCTTTTGCACTGCGCTCTTTAATGTCCTCGATAATCGCGTTGAATTTTTCAACTTCAGTACGATAAACCACATCAGCCATGTCATCACGAACCATTGGTTTATTGGTTGGGATAACAACTGTTTCTAAACCATAGATAGACTGGAACTCAAACGCTTCAGTATCTGCCGTACCTGTCATACCCGACAGTTTTTCATAAAGACGGAAGTAGTTCTGGAACGTAATAGAAGCAAGTGTTTGGTTTTCGTTTTGAATCTTCACCCCTTCTTTCGCTTCAACAGCTTGGTGAAGACCTTCAGACCAACGACGGCCTGGCATAGTACGACCAGTATGCTCATCAACGATAACTACTTCGCCTTGCTCGTTAACGATATAGTCAACGTTTTTCTCAAATAAAACATGAGCACGAAGGGCGGCGTTCACGTGATGCAATAGGCTAATATTGGTTGGCGAGTAAAGTGTGTCACCCTCTTCCATCAAACCATTTTTGATCAATAGTTCTTCAACAAACTCCTGACCTGTTTCGGTTAAGTGAACCTGTTTTGATTTTTCATCAACCGTGTAGTGACCATCACCACGGTACTCTTCTGAGTCTTCTTGATCTTGTTGTTCAAGCTGAGGAATTAACGTGTTAATACGTGTATATAGCTCTGAACTGTCTTCAGCAGGACCTGAAATAATAAGTGGAGTACGAGCTTCATCAATTAAGATTGAGTCCACTTCATCGACAACAGCAAAGAATCGCTCACGCTGAACTCGGTCTTCCACACGGAAAGCCATGTTGTCACGTAGGTAGTCAAAACCAAATTCGTTGTTGGTACCGTATAGAATGTCCGCTTGATAAGCTTCTTTCTTTTCTTGTGGGTGCATGTTTGGCACGTTCACGCCAACACTCATGCCTAGGAATTCAAATAGAGCGCGGTTTGTTTCAGCATCGCGTTTTGCTAAGTAGTCATTCACGGTTACGATGTGAACGCCTTTGCCCGGTAGAGCATTTAGATAAGCAGGCAAAGTTGCTGTTAGCGTTTTACCTTCACCAGTGCGCATCTCTGCAATTTGACCAGAGTTCAACACCATGCCACCGATAAGCTGAACGTCGAAATGGCGCATCCCGAAGACACGTTTAGACGCTTCACGAACTGTAGCAAATGCTTCTGGCAGAAGTTGGTCTAGGTTTTCACCTTTATCCAATCGCTCACGAAACTCTACTGTTTTTGCTTTCAGTTCTTCGTCAGACAATGCTTCGAACTGTGGCTCGTAGTTATTGATCTGCTTTACGATTTTTCTTAGTCGACGCAGTGTTCTGTCGTTACGACTACCGATGACCTTTGTCAGTAGGTTAGTAATCATTGTGTTTTTATTCTCTCTACCATTAGATCATATCGACCTATTAAAATTGCCTTCCGTCTCGACTAGGGTCTACTGACCTAACTGAGATAAAATCTATACCAACTGATATTGAGTTCAAGCTGTTAAATTTCAAGGCAGATATACCAATTAATGGCACATAGTTTAAGGAATTTTTGCCCTAACAACCAAGCTTCAATACAAACTAACCGTAATTAGTTTGATGTGTTTGGAAGTTTTGTCATATAAAGCCGTATTCAGCGCAGCATTGTGGCGGATATTTCTAAACGGAGATAGCGGCAGCATACATCAAAAGTGAAAACTTAAACTGCACAGCGAGTATCATTTAAAGCAACCAAACTGCAAGATCACGAAGATCCACTGCAGATCTTTGCCACTATTAAGTAAAGTGCAACAGGCAACAAACTGCCACTTCACTGTTTAATAGGCATAAAAAAACCAGACTCAAGGTCTGGTTTTTTTTTAAACACTAGTAGTTTTTTAAGCGAGGACCATGTTTGGTTCTGCAAAAGCAACTGGAGAACCAGCTTGCTCTTCGAATGTAGCCCATTCCCACGCTTCTTGGTCTGCCAATACCGCACGCAGTAGTTGGTTATTTAGACCATGACCTGACTTATACGCAGAGAACTCACCAACAATCGCGTGACCAGCCATATAGAGATCGCCAATCGCATCCAACACTTTGTGAGTAACAAACTCATTATCGAAACGAAGACCCTCTTCGTTAAGAATACGGTATTCATCAAGAACGATAGCATTATCGAAGCTACCACCTAACACAAGATTTTGTGATTGTAGGTACTCGATGTCACGCATGAAACCAAAAGTACGAGCGCGAGCGATATCTTTAATAAAGCCTTGCGACGAGAAATCAAACTGCAGACGCTGTTCGTCAGCATCAATTGCAGGGTGGTTGAACTCAATCTCGAAATCCATACGGAAACCGTTGTATGGACGAAGCTCTGCCCACTTATCACCATCTTCGAAACGCACTGGTTTCTTGATACGGATGAAACGTTTTGGTGCATTCTGAGTTTCGATGCCTGCTTGTTGTAGCAAGTATACAAACGGGCTTGCACTGCCATCCATAATAGGGATTTCAGGCGCATCAACTTCAACGATGATGTTATCAATGCCCATACCCGCTAATGCTGCATTCAAGTGCTCGACTGTTGAAATACGAACACCGTCATCATTAACAAGCGCAGTACATAGCATTGTGTCGCGCACAGAAAGAGGATCCGCAGGAAAATCCACAGGCGGATTCACGTCAGTACGACGGTAAACGACACCAGTATTAGCAGCCGCTGGACGCAAAGTTAGTGTTACTTTACGGCCAGAGTGGAGACCCACTCCTACAGTAGTCACTATTTCTTTAAGCGTACGTTGTCTGATCATCTACAAACCTCTTCTTCAACGCTACAAATCACGGTTGATTATGTAAGCAACCGCGAATCCTACCAGATTTTTGAGCTGTGTCAAATTTAAGCAGACAGCTTAGTCTGCTTGACGACGCAAAAATGCTGGAATATCTAAGTAGCCACTTTCCTTTTCAGGTTTAGGTGCAGCACTAGTATTCGCGCCAGATGCAGGTGCATTTGATCCCGAATGACTCGGTGTGTTCACTTCAACCTTGTCCTGACTATTTACAGGCAAAGTTTGTGCCACTTTCTCTTCAACTTTCGCAGCTGGAGCTTGCGTTTGTTGTTGTGGCTGACTTGCTGTTACTGGTGTTTTACCACCTGCAACAAGCGTGATGTCAGGTTTGCGCTCATTACCGATACCAGTAGCAACCACAGTCACGCGAATTTCGTCGCTCATGTCAGGGTCTAGCGAAGTACCAATTACCACTGTTGCATTATCAGAAGCAAAAGCCTTCACTGTATTACCGACTGTTTCAAACTCGTCTAAACGCATATCCAGACCAGCAGTAATGTTCACTAGAACACCACGAGCACCAGCAAGATCGATATCTTCTAGAAGCGGGCTAGAAATCGCCATTTCAGCGGCTTCTTCTGCACGGTCTTCGCCTTTAGCAACACCGCTACCCATCATCGCATGACCCATCTCAGACATCACAGTACGTACGTCCGCAAAGTCGACGTTAATCATGCCTGGGCGAGTAATTAGCTCTGCAATACCTTGAACGGCATTCTTAAGAACATCGTTCGCACTTGCAAAGGCTTCTAAAAGCGTAACACCACGACCTAGTACTTTAAGTAGCTTTTCATTTGGAATAGTGATTAAAGAGTCAACATGCTTTGATAGCTCTTCAATACCCTGTTCTGCAAATGCAAGACGCTTTTTACCCTCGAAGCTAAATGGTTTAGTCACCACCGCAACAGTAAGAATACCAAGCTCTTTCGCTACTTCAGCAATAACGGGAGCTGCACCGGTTCCGGTACCACCACCCATACCAGCTGCGATAAATACCATATCGGCGCCAGTAATGCTTTCTTTAATTCTTTCTTTATCTTCGAGAGCTGCATCACGTCCAACTTGTGGGTTTGCACCCGCACCCAAGCCTTTTGTAATATCGCCGCCGATTTGAATGACGTGACTAATACTCGTTTTGCGAAGTGCCTGAGCATCCGTATTCACACTAATGAAATCAACCCCTTCGATTGACTCACGAACCATGTGTTCTACAGCGTTACCACCGCCACCGCCGACTCCAACTACTTTAATGACTGCTTCGTCAGACATTTCCATCATCGGTTCAAACATTTGTTATCTCCGTTTTCCTGCAACTCAGGTTAAAACTCTTTTTGTATCCAATTACGCAACTTTCCAAAGATTGTCGACACCGATTGACGTTTTGGTTCGTTATAATCATTGTCGTCATTGATCTGACTGTCTCTTGCGTAATGAAGTAATCCAACGGCCGTAGAATGATACGGCTCCTTTACATAGTCCGTGAGACCGCTAACCTCTAAAGGCTTGCCTACACGAACCTGATTGCGGAAGACGCGCTCTGCACACTCCACAACCCCTTCAATTTGTGCTGCGCCGCCCGTTAAGACCACGCCTGCTGCTAGATGATGTTTTACACCATTCTCTCTTAGTTTAGCTTGAACATTATCAATGGTTTGATTTACTAGTCCCATTAACTCTGTATAGCGTGGTTCTATCACTTCTGCCAATGTTTGGCGTTGCAAACTACGAGAAGGTCGACCACCAACGCTTGGAACGTTAACTGTATCATCTTTGCTCACTAGTTCGCTTAGAGCACAACCATACTTTACTTTTATTTCTTCTGCATCACTAAGAGGTGTACCAAATGCAAATGCAATATCACTGGTCACCGCATTACCAGCATAAGAGAACACTTCTGTATGTCGAAGTGCACCACCGGTCCAAATAGAGACATCCATGGTTCCCGCGCCAATGTCTACGACACAAACGCCCAGCTCTCGTTCATCTTCAGTAATAACAGCGTTACTGGAAGCTAATCCAGAGAAAACCAACTGCTCTACCTTTAATCCACAACGCTCAACGGCCTTGATGATATTTCTTGCCATATCATTGTGACAAGAAATCAGATGAACACTCACTTCCATTCGAACACCAGACAAGCCAAGCGGATTTTTTATCCCTTCTTGATAGTCTATGGTAAATTCCTGAGGAATCACATGAAGAATACGTTGTTCATCACCAATTTTAATGGATTTCGCGGTATGAATCGCTCGGTCCATATCATCCTGTGACACTTCTTCCTCAGAAATGGTTCCCATGCCTTTTTCAATTCGACTCGCAATATGCTTGCCTGAAAGAGAAATAAATACATTGCTAATCTGGCATTCTGCCATCAACTCAGCTTGATCGATCGCACGCTGCACGGATTTAACCACTGACTCTAGGTCGTTTACACCGCCTTTGTCCATGCCTCGAGAAGGACTGGAGCCAGCACCAATGATATTGACCTGACCGTCGGGTAATACTTCACCGACCAACGCAGATACAGTTGCAGTGCCTATATCAAGACCGACAATAATATTGTCATCCGTGGTCTTCGTCATCTGTACTCTCTTTGTTATAGATATTTCAATTTCCAGCGAACAATCTTGTTGCTCAATGTCCAAACTGAACTTAGGTATCGATAAATTGCTCTACCGATACGTAATACCAGTCATCCTACTTTTTTGCTCTCTGCGTGAGCGGTTCCAGCCTCCTCCGCAGGGAACCAGCCAACCGCAGCGCCGGTATCATATCTTAAGTCGATATAACTAATTTTAGAGACTTGATCGCCCAACTTTCGATAAAGCGAAATAAAGCGCTCCAAGCGCTCCTGCATCGAGTCTTTACCCAACTCTAAACGGATACCGTTGTCCAAAATAACTTGCCAAGCTCGGCGTTCGTTCAGTACCAATGATGATATGGATAACCCAAGCGGTGCTAATTGCCCGTTGCTGTCTCGATAAGTTTGAAGTACTTGTAACTCAGTGCCTTTTGGCCCATAAAGTTTTACTTTCTGCTCTTCAATTGCCGACACATCACCGCTAAACACAACACCGTTTGTGTCTAACATATCAATACCATTCCAGATGGCACTAGCCTGATGCTCTGTAAGAAAGACTTTTACTGTATCTGGCCATTGTTTGCGAACGGAGGCCTGAGATACCCAAGGGATTTGCTCGACGCTTTGCTGCAGCACATTGATGTCTTGAGACATAAAAGTGCCAATGTGTTCAAGGTTGGCAAATGCGTGTTGCACATCCTTGGCAGTTACATGAGTTAAATCGCCCTGCAACACTATCTTTGATAAAGGGAGGCGCTGGTCGTCCCACATCCAGCTAATGGTGGAATAAAGTGTTGAACCTATTACGGTGATTACAGCTAATAAAAAAACAGCCCCGACCCCATGTTTAGAAAACAAGGTAATTCGACGCGTTGATTCTGCACTGCTCTCTGAAGTTTCAGTCAAACTCTTTGGTCCTTTATTAACTTCTCTTCGCCTTTCCTTAAGATAGTGGAATAAGAGTCTAATCTAATATTGTTAACCTTAGGATTATACTAATGAATATCAAACTATCAAACACTGAACCTAAGAAATATCGGCTTTTACACATTGAAATAACAAAAATGTTCGACTAAGCGATCAAAATTCTCGATAGCTCGGTCGAACAGTTAAGTTTTTTACTAGTTGAACTGACGTTGCTAACTATTCTGCATTAGCTGGATATCTAACTTCATCTGCTCAAGCTTTCTGGCTACTTTACCGATATCACCAGCACCTTGCGTCAGAAGAAGGTCGCCTTCTTGCAAAAGATTCGATAAAACAGATGGTAACGCATTCACGTCTGGAACAAAAACAGGATCCAACTTACCTCTTGTACGAATAGTACGACATAGTGAGCGTCCATCAGCCCCAGCAATCGGAGCCTCTCCTGCCGAATAAACATCCAACATCACTAAAACATCAACTTGTTCCAGCACATTGGCAAAGTCATCATATAAATCGCGAGTACGACTATATCGATGAGGTTGGAAAATCATCACTAAGCGTTTTTCTGCCCAGCCACTGCGCGCCGCTTTAATCGTAACATCCACTTCTGTTGGGTGATGGCCGTAGTCATCCACTAGCATCACTTTACCGTTACCTGTTTCAAACTCACCAAGGTGCTCAAAGCGTCGGCCAGTACCTTCAGTCCCTAACATGGCGTTAACGATAGCTTCATCGGCAATATTATCTTCCGTTGCAACAGCAATCGCCGCCGCTGCATTAAGAGCATTATGTTGACCTGGAATATTTAGAGTAATTTCTAAGTTCTCTCGGCCTTTTCTGACAACCGTGAATTTACCTTGCTGGCCGTCTTGACGATAGTTCTCAATTCGCACATCTGCATCATCAGAAAAACCATAAGTAATCACTTGACGACTAACACTTGGAATCAATTCACGAACTACCGGATCGTCAACACACATCACCGCCTGACCGTAGAAAGGCAGGTTATGTAAGAAATCGATAAAGGTTTGTTTTAGCGTATCAAAGTCTCCACCATAGGTATCCATATGGTCAGCTTCAATATTAGTCACAATACTCACCATCGGTTGCAGGTGAAGGAAAGACGCATCACTTTCATCCGCTTCAGCGATCAATATTCGGCTTGAGCCTAATCGAGCATTAGTACCAGCACTTTTTACCAAGCCACCGTTAACAAACGTCGGATCCATTCCAGCTTCCGAATAAATCTGAGTAACCAGTGCAGTCGTCGTGGTTTTACCGTGCGTACCAGCCACAGCGATCCCATGTCTAAAACGCATCAGTTCCGCTAGCATTTCAGCACGGCGAACTACAGGAATTCTCAGCTCTTTTGCAGCAACTAATTCTTGGTTTTCTGGATCGATAGCCGTAGACACCACTACCACACTTGCATTTTCAATATTGCTCGCCTGATGGCCAATATAGACAGTGGCACCTTTTTGAGTCAGACGCTCTGTCACAGCATTTTCAGCAAGATCTGAACCGGTAATCTGATAGCCTTCATTAAGCAGTACCTCTGCGATACCACTCATGCCAGCACCACCAATTCCGACAAAGTGAATACACTTCACTCGTCTCATTTCAGGTATCAGGGCCCGTATTTGTGCTAGGTCTTGAGTATGTTGCTGTGTCATGGATTAAATCTCGTCAATCTATTTTGTTAATTCGATAATTTCTTGGGCGACGCGTGTATCTGCATCAAGTTTAGCGGCTTTTCGTGCATTCTTCGCAAGCTCTAGTAGTTGCAGTCGATCGAGCTGTTTTACCTGTTGCGCCAATTTTTCTACCGTTAAATCCGGCTGTTCAATCATATAGGCAGCGCCACTGTGCACTAGGTGATCACCATTAAGTGCTTGCTGCCGATCTTTGTGCATAAATGGAATAAATATTGCGCCTACGCCGACCGCAGCTAATTCAGAAACAGTCAAAGCACCAGAGCGACAAATTACTAGGTCAGCCCAACGATAGGCTTGGGCAACATCGTCGATAAACTCAGTAACGTCTGCATTGTCAACTGCATTGGAGCGATATAGCTCAGCCACTTCTTCGCTATTACCTTTACCCGCTTGATGACGGATTGTGTAGCCTGAACCAAGCTTTGCCATTACGGGAGGTAGCGTCTGGTTTAAAATACGTGCACCTTGACTGCCACCCATGACAAGAATACGAATATCACCTTCGCGGCCTTCAAGTCGCTGTTGCGGTTCTTCAGTATCAATTAAATCTTGTCTTACTGGGTTCCCAACTACTTCAGCGTTAGGGAATGCACCAGGGAACGCCTGGAATACTTTCTTGGCAATTTTCGACAACCATTGATTGGTTAATCCCGCTACACCATTTTGTTCGTGTAATACAACTGGAATGCCCATGGTCCAAGCCGCAATACCACCAGGGCCACTCACATAACCACCCATGCCTAGCACGGCATCCGGTTGCCATTTTTTTAGGTGCTTTCTAGCCTGTAATATAGCGCTAAATATCTGAAATGGCGCTTTCATAAGCTTGGTAATGCCTTGTCCTCGAAGACCTTTCACTTTAATGAAATCGATCTCAATACCATGCTTGGGAACCAAGTCGGCTTCCATACGATCAGCCGTTCCTAACCAGCGAATCTCCCAACCTTGTTCTTGTAGTCGATGCGCAACAGCAAGCCCTGGAAACACGTGACCACCAGTACCACCAGCCATCACCATCAAACGTTTATTCTTTTTCATCTTTGGCTTTTTTCTTGTCTTTCTCAGGAGGCGCTTCCTGAGGTGTAGGTTCATCTATGTCTGGTAACAGACGGCATTCGTGGTCGATACGTAGCAGTATCGACACCGCAACGGACATAATTATAAGACTGGAGCCACCATAACTGATTAAGGGCAATGTCAAACCTTTGGTAGGAACCATACCAGCAGCAGCACCAACGTTGACTAACGTTTGAAAAGCAAACCAAATTCCGATGGCAAAAGAGAGATAGCCCCCAAACAGTTGCTTCTTCTCAAAGGCACGCTTGCCGATGTACAGAGCTTTAATCACCAAAGCAAACACCAACATCAACACGAGAAGCACACCAATAAAACCTAACTCTTCAGCTAAAACCGCAAATACGAAGTCAGTATGCGCTTCAGGCAGGTACTCCAATTTTTGTACCGAGTTACCTAACCCTTGCCCCATCAAATTACCGCGGCCGAACGCCATCAATGATTGTGTTAGCTGGTAGCCACTTCCGAAAGGGTCTTCCCATGGGTCAAGGAAAGATGTCACTCGGCGAACACGATAGGGCTCCACCAAGATCAGGGCAATAACCGCACCAACACCAGCTACCAATAACGCGATAAACTGAGACAGCTTTGCGCCCGCTATAAACAGCATACCAAATAGGGTCACCAACATTACCACCACGGTTCCTAAGTCAGGCTGACCAAGCAACAAAATAGCAAAGGTAGTAAACACCATGATAGGTTTGATAAAGCCGCCAAAGAAGGATTGCCTTACCTCATCTTGCTTGCGAACTAGATAGCTCGACATGAAAATGAACAGTGACAATTTAGCGACTTCAGCGGGCTGCAGGTTAAAGAGCCCAAGAGGGATCCAGCGCGAAGCACCATTAACCGACTTCCCGACGGCCAATACGACGACCAGAAGAAATATCGACAGCGCAAGCAAATAAGTACTGTAACGAAACCATTTTTCCGTTGGAACTTGGAGAACAATGGACGATGTCCCAAGCGCTAGCACCAAGAAAATCGCATGTCGAAACATGAAGTGGAATGGTTGGTCAGTGAGTCTTGAACTAATAGGAAAAGAAGCCGATGTTACCATAACCAAGCCGGTAATCATCAATGCAAACGCTAACCACACTAACTGTCTATCGTAGAGGGCATCAGGAGCTGGATGTGAAAACCAACCTGTTACCCTTTGTCGAAATTGATGGAACATAGTAGCGAGTCCGTTTAACTAACTTGTTTTGAAAATTGCTGAGCCAGCTGGGTAAAGTCATCTCCACGAGCCATAAAATTGGCAAACTGATCAAAGCTTGCACAAGCTGGAGATAACATAACCATATCACCCTTTTGCAGTTCGGGTGTAATATCGGTTAGGACATTGTTGAGCGTGTCATATCGAACCGCCGATGGATGCAAGGCCATGAACTCCTCACCATCTCTCCCAAAACAGCACAACTTCACATTCAGCTCAGACAGTGGTTTGGCTAACTCAGAAAAGTCAGCGCCTTTGCCAACGCCACCTACCAAAAGATACAGTTTACCCTCTAAGGTTAAGCCAGATAACGCCGCAAGTGTGCTCGCCACGTTAGTAGCCTTGGAATCATTCACCCACTTGACGCCCTTTTCATCTGCAACCACTTGGCAACGATGACTCAAACCAGTGTACGCAGCCAAACACGCCAAACCTTTTCGGTAGTCGATACCGCTCAGTTTGAGCAATGCACAGGCCACCAGCGCATTGGACCAATTGTGCTTGCCAACCAAACGAAGTTGGTCGGTGGAAATAATGGTTTCATCGTTATCGACTAGCCAGACTTGTCCGTCGATTTCACGCATACCGAAGTCTTGCTCATTAAAACCAAACGTTGCTACAGGAAGCCCGCTCAGCTCAGGGGAAGTCTCTGGCTCATCACGATTCACCAAAGCATGTTCTGCATTGAAGAAAATACGTCGTTTCGCTTGTGCATAATCTTCCATCCCATGGTAGCGATCCATATGATCTTCGGACAGATTCAAAAATGTCGATACTTTGGTTTTTAGAGAATAGGTTGTTTCGAGTTGGAAGCTAGATAATTCTAGGACATACAAGTCGGCATTCAGTTCCAGCAAATCTAAAGCAGGAACACCAATATTACCGCCAACACCGACATTGATACCCGCAGCTTTGGCCATTGCTCCTGTTAGGTCGGTCACTGTACTTTTACCGTTGGAGCCTGTAATAGCAATAACAGGCTTGGTAGTTGCCCACGCAAACAGTTCAATATCGCCAACAACGCGAATACCTTTTTCCAGTGCCTGCTGAATTTCTGGTGTTGCCAAAGCAATACCAGGGTTGCAAACAATCAGGTCTGCTTGATTCAACCACTCAGTATTAAAGCTTCCAGCATGCAGTTCTGCACCTTCTGGCAACTGCTCAGCACCGGGAGGGTTCTCCCGACTGTCCATCACACGAACAGTCACGTCAGGATGGTTTTTACTAACATGATTAACGACAGAGAGCCCGGTAATACCGAGCCCAACTACAACGACTTGCTTTATGTCTTGCCAAGAATCCATGAACTGATTGTCCTACTGCGTTTCTAACGTACTTTAAGAGTGGCTAATCCAATAAGAACTAGTACGATTGAAATAATCCAAAAACGAACAATAACACGTGGTTCCGGCCATCCTTTTAGCTCGTAGTGGTGGTGAATAGGCGCCATACGGAAAATACGCTGGCCACGCAGTTTGTATGAACCTACCTGAAGAATAACCGACAGCGTTTCCATTACGAATACACCGCCCATAATAACAAGCACAAACTCTTGGCGAACCAACACCGCAATCACACCAAGTGCACCACCAAGTGCCAGTGAGCCAACATCACCCATAAACACTTGTGCTGGATACGTGTTAAACCAAAGGAAACCAAGGCCAGCACCAACCATTGCGGTACATACAACGACCAACTCTGAGGTATATGGGATATAAGGAATATGTAGGTAGTTAGCGAAGTTAACGTTGCCCGTAGCCCAAGCAATAACCGCAAAACCCGCCGCTACAAGTACTGTCGGCATAATAGCCAAGCCATCCAAACCATCCGTCAGGTTTACAGCGTTACTTGTGCCTACAATAACAAAATAGGTGAAGACGATATAAAACAGCCCCATCTGCGGCATTACGTCTTTGAAGAAAGGCACAACCAGCTGAGTTGCAGCCGTATCTTGTCCATGAGCATATAAAGCGAAAGCCACGAACAGAGCGATAACTGACTGCCAAAAATACTTCCAACGAGCAATCAAACCATCAGTGTTCTTACGGACAACTTTGCGATAATCGTCGACAAAACCCACTGCGCCGTAGCCAAGTAAAACAACCAATACAGCCCAAACATAAGGGTTGCTTAGGTCAGACCACAACAACACTGTTAATGTAATCGCAAACAAGATCATCACGCCGCCCATGGTTGGCGTTCCGCGCTTACTAAAGTGCGATTCAGGACCTTCGTTACGAACAACTTGACCGATTTGCAACATTTGCAGGCGAGCAATCATTTTAGGTCCCATCCATAAGGACAACCCTAAAGCGGTTAACACACTGACTATGGCTCTGAATGACAGGTATTCAAACAGTCGAAAAAAAGAAAAGTATGGCTGTAGTAATTCCGCAAGCCAAATAATCATGTGTAAGTCTCCTTCAGTGCATTAGCAATGGTGTACATGCCTGCACTTAGTGCCCCTTTCACCAATAAGGTATGAGAGGTCTGGTTTAGCTGTGTTAAATTGCGCTCGATATATTCAAGCATGCTGTCGTGACTCTGAAAATGCATACCACCACATAGGTCACTGATAACCTTCGCATCTTCACCATAGGTCAAAACATGTTCAAATGCGAAAGGAGCAGCATGTTGTCCGACTTCTTTGTGAAGTGCAAGACTTTCATGCCCCAATTCTGCCATATTACCCAGAATCAACCAGCGCTGCCCTTGCTTAAACTGTGCAAGCAAGTCAACCGCCGCTTTCATCGCAGGCACACTGGCGTTATAGCTGTCATCAATTAAGGTAATGTGCTCAGTAAGTTTTTCGACATCAACACGACGTTTAACCTTACTTAGCGATTGCAAACCTATTTTGATTTGCTCTAAGGTCGCACCACATTGAATCGCCAAAGCACTCGCAGCAACGGCATTCGCCACATTATGCTCACCTAGCAATGACAACTGCAGTTCGACATTGCCGATTGGTGTGTGCAGTGTAAATAACGGATAGCCCTCTGATGACATCGCTATGTCAGAGCCATAAAAATCGGCGTTAGTGTTTTGTTTAGAGAACGTTATAAGGTTTTTATCTTGTAAAACTTCTGACCAAATCGACTCACCTTGACTATCGAGATTGATCAGCGCTGTCCCGTTGGCTGTGAGACCCTGGTAAATTTCACCTTTCGCAGTTTTCACGCCATAAAGAGAACCAAAGCCCTCTAGGTGCGCTTCTGCCACATTATTAACCATGGCAATATCAGGTTTCACCAGCGCCGTGGTGTAAGCAATCTCGCCAATATGATTCGCACCTAGTTCGATAACAGAAAAGTCATCTTGTGGTGTGCTGCGAAGTAATGTCAGTGGAACACCAATATCATTATTGAAGTTGCCAGCTGTGTATAGCACTTGTCCAAGGCCAGATAAGATACTCGCCACCATCTCTTTTACTGTGGTTTTGCCACAGCTACCAGTAATGGCAAGAGTTTTTGTCCCACAACGACGATGCACTTCAGCCCCTAATAAGCCAAGTGCAACTTTACTATCTGCTACGATAACCTGCGGAATATCAATATCCAGTTGACGTTCAACAATCAGTGCGGCAGCACCTTTATCAGCAGCTTGCTGGCAAAAATCGTGAGCATCAAAGCGTTCACCGACTAACGCAATAAACAGTGCTCCAGACTGAATCGCACGAGTATCTGTCGTGACTTCTTGGATTTGAACCTCACCGCCACTCTGCGTACCTTCAACAATATTGGCAATGTCAGATAGTGTTAATGCAATCATAATGTAAGTCCCAATAATGTTGCGGCCGATTCTCTGTCCGAGTAATGCACCGTTTCGGTGCCAATAACCTGATAGTCTTCGTGACCTTTACCAGCGAGTAAAATAATGTCCGATGCCCCAGCTTGGTTCATCGCCACCTGCGCCGCATCAAACCGTTTGTGTTCAACAATAGCAGCTTGCGGTTGGCTCATACCGGCCAACATATCTTCGACAATAGCAGCAGGGTCTTCACTTCGAGGATTATCATCACTAAGAATAACGTGGTCAGCTAAGCGTTCAGCAATCGCCGCCATCATTGGTCGTTTTCCTTTGTCTCGGTCACCACCGCAGCCGACAATCACCCAAAGTTTACCTTCACAATGTACTCGCAACGCCAACAGCGCTTTTTCAAGAGCATCGGGGGTGTGAGCATAATCGACAACTATTTTGGGTTTACTAGTGGTTTGGAATAGTTCCATTCTGCCAAGCACTGGTTGCAGTTTCGACGCAGTTTGTTGCAGATGTTCGATATCAAAGCCAAGCGCTAATAACGACGCAAACGCCAGCATGAGATTGCTAGCGTTAAATTGACCAATCAGTGGTGCTTGCAGATTGCCTTGCCCAAAGTAACCATCGAATTCAAGTGAGATTCCGCTATCGCTGTATTCTACTGTTGTTGCCCACAGCCCTCTTTCACCTTCTTGACGTCCTTCCACAGACACCGCGATGGCATCACTTCGTTCCGTCAACCAACGGCGACCAACGACATCATCAATATTGAGAACCGCATGTTCACAATGATGGCCGGTAAACAGGAGCTTCTTCGCGGCTTCGTATCCTTCCATTGTTCCATGATAATCGAGATGATCACGGCTCAGATTGGTAAAAATACCTAACTTAAATGGCACAGCGGCAACGCGACCTTGAACTAAGCCGTGAGAAGACACTTCCATCGCTGTATAGTTCGCACCTTGCTGATCTAACTTTGCTAAGATTCGCTGTACATCAATGGCACTGCCTGTGGTGTTTTTTGCCTCTTCAAGCTGATCTAAGAAGCCATTGCCCGTCGTGCCCATAATAGCGGCTTTATCACCGAGTAAATCAATCCATTGAGCAATAAGCTGGGTGATGGTGGTTTTGCCATTCGTCCCAGTTACACCAATGACTTGTTGCTGATATTGATATAGGCGTGCCGCGATGACAGAAAGCAGCGTGTCGAGTTGGTAGAGATGGATAATTGGCACTTCACCAATATAGGTCACTTCGCCATGCTTATGCTCACTGTCTGCTTGAGCCAGCACAGACGTAGCGCCTGCTTGCACTGCTCTTTCGATAAACAGACGGCCATCGACAGTATGGCCAATGATCGCGACGAAGCTATCGCCTTGTTGAATAACCCTGCTATCTAATTCCAAATTGGAAACGACTATGTCATCAAGTGACAAGTAGCTCACAGAGCCTTCCATTTCGCTAATCCAAGGTTTTAGCAGTTTTGCCAATGTCAAAGAGGTCAACATTGTTTTCACCTATTTTTGAAACTGATTTTCATCAGGCGCTACATTTAATATTTGCAGCGAGCCTTTCATAATTTCTGAGAATACTGGGCCTGCGACAGCACCACCATAATACTGATCACCTTGTGGTTCGTTAATCACCACAACAAGCGCAATGCGAGGGTCACTCACGGGAGCAACACCCGACGTAATTGCCACGTATTCGTCACTATAGCCACCTGCTGCTGCTTTTCGTGATGTACCTGTTTTGGCTGCAACACGATATCCAGGAACGGCAGCACGCGTCGCTGTACCACCTGGTTGAGTTACCGCTTCTAGCATGTGTAATACTTCAACCGCGTAGTGATGATCTATGACCTGCTTCGATAAATCTTGCTGATTGTTCTCAATAATATGCACTGGTTGATACAACCCGCCATTACCTAATGTCGCATAGGCATGCGCTAATTGCAGTGGAGTAATCGAAATACCATAGCCGAAGGCAAGTGTAGCAATTTCAAATTGAGACCAACGGCGACGGTTAGGGAAAATACCGGTGGTTTCGCCGACTAAGTTCAGCCCAGAAAGTTGGCCAAAACCGATCGAGCTATACATTCCCAATAACTCTTGCAGTGGCATTTCCAATGCAAGCTTAGCCACACCGATGTTACTGGACTTTTGAAGAATCTTCGCCAAGTTAGCCTTACCAACTTTTGAAGTATCACGAACGCGACTCCCACCAATTTGCATGATGCCATTACCGGTATCAATCACGGTATTTTCATCGGCTACACCTGCTTCTAAAGCGGCTAACACAACAAACGGTTTAACAGTCGAGCCCGGTTCCATCGCATCGGTTATCACTCGGTTACGCATGGTAAAGGATTGACGAGAGGAGCGATTATTAGGGTTGTATGATGGTGCATTGACCATAGCCAACACACCGCCAGTCTTCACATCGATAATCACTGCACTGCCTGAGGTCGCGCGGTAATCAGCAACGGCTTGTTTTACTGCGCGATAAGCAATCGCTTGCAAACGCTGGTCAATAGTAAGTTCGAGCGGCTTACCTTCTTCGCGCTCCTCTAGAGAGATATTTTCTACGACTCGACCATAACGGTCTTTACGAATAATGCGTTTACCCGCCTCACCTGTCAGCCATTTATCATAGCTTCGTTCCACCCCTTCGAGACCATGACCATCAATGCCAGTGACCCCAACTAAGTGCGCGCTGACTTCACCAGCAGGGTAATAGCGGCGAGATTCAGCTTTCAGTCCAACTCCCGAGAGTTTTAACTCTTTGATGTACTTTGCCATGGCTGGGCTGACTTGGCGTTGCAGATAGATAAAGCGGCGAGTTTTGTTTTTCTCAATCTTATTGATAAGGGCCTGTCGGTCAAGACCAAGTACATCCGCTAGGGCATGC
The DNA here is from genome assembly GCF_013364395.1 of Vibrio mediterranei. Taxonomy (NCBI): domain Bacteria; kingdom Pseudomonadati; phylum Pseudomonadota; class Gammaproteobacteria; order Vibrionales; family Vibrionaceae; genus Vibrio; species Vibrio mediterranei. Next base: position 88,546 of record NZ_JABXGK010000002.1, read on the forward strand.
CAACGGTCAAGTTTTGCCAAACCATTATCTTTAAATATCGTAGCAGGATCTGCCCATACCGCTTGAACTGGAACACTGACCGCCAAGGGCTCGCCATTGCGATCTGAAATAATGCCGCGGGCAGAGGGAAGTGCTTTAACGCGAACCGAACGTAAATCGCCTTGCTTGATTAAGTTATCCGGTTCGATAACTTGGATATAGCCGATTCTGGCTACCAGTGCAGTGAAGATTAATAACACACAACCTAAGATGAGACGAAAGCGCCATGCAATCAACGTTGGAGCTTCCGCAGTTTGTGTACTTTTCTTCTTGTTGGAGGGTTTTACAACTTTTTTGCCTTTCATTTCAGGGAAACCACTACTTCCTTGTCAGCATCAGGACGCTTCATATCCAGTTCTTGCTTTGCCATCGCTTGGACTCGACTATGTTCAGACAACGCATTTTCTTCAAGAAGTAAGTTGCGCCATTCATTATCAAGCCTTTCACGCTCTTGGAGCGCCACATCTTTTTGGTTAATTGCCTGGCGAGTATGGTGAGTAGCAAAGACGACCCCCATCGCTGACGCGAATATTAATAGCAATACCATTAAAGGTACTCGACCCACCGTTATGATATCTATTCCGATGAGTTTGGCTAAGTTGTGTTTTGGCTCGTTAGACATCCACTTGTCCGCTACAGTTTTTCTGCAACTCGAAGTACAGAGCTGCGTGATCGCGTGTTCATTTCAACTTCTTGATCGGATGGTTTAAGTGCTTTACCAATTGTTTTTAGATTTGCACTCCCCAAGGCACGAATTTGATCTTCCGTCATCGGAATACCGTGAGGCACTTGAGGGCCTCTACTTTCTTTCCGCATAAAACGCTTTACCATGCGATCTTCCAACGAGTGGAAACTGATCACAGATAAACGACCTTCTGGTGCTAGAATGCTTGCAGCTCCTTTTAGAGCAGTATCGATCTCTTCAAGTTCACTGTTGATATAGATACGAAACGCTTGGAATGAACGTGTCGCTGGGTGCTTCTTCTCTTTGAAGCTTTTTGGTGCCGCGTCAGAAATTAACTTCGCTAGTTGGCCTGTGCGAGTAAGTGGCTCTTTCTCTTCATCTTCACGATGAGCAACAATCGCTTTAGCGATTCGACGAGCGTGCTTATCTTCACCAAATTCACGAATAACCCAAGTGATATCATCTAGCTCAGCCTGAGCTAACCACTCAGAAACCGGCATGCCTGATGTTGGGTCCATGCGCATATCCAGTGGGCCATCTTTCATAAAGCTAAAACCACGTTCCGCATCATCCAATTGTGGTGAAGAGACACCTAAGTCCAGCAATACACCGTCAACTTTACCAACTAAATCATAGCGTTCCGCATATTCTGCCATACCAGAAAACGGGCCGTGAATAATGGTGAATCGTGGGTCATCGATTTTACCCGCTTCTTCAATCGCTTGAGGATCTCGGTCAATACTATAAAGGCGACCATTTTCACCCAATTGTGAAAGAATTTGACGACTGTGACCACCACGTCCAAACGTCCCATCGATATAGATACCGTCAGGTTTAATGGCTAAGCCATCGATAGATTCATGAAGTAGTACCGAAATGTGTTGGAATGATTCGCTCATTGGTGATCTCGAGAGTTGCTAAAGGCAAAGTAGACAAGTGTACTGATTTCCTTCAGTAACGTCATCTGGTTAAGTTCAGCCTAACGTAAAGATAGGTGATAAAAAAGCAAAAAACCCATCACAAAATCAATTTGTAATGGGTTTTTTTATAATAGGTGAAGTTGACCTGTACGCCGGGTTCTGTATCCGCCGAAGCGGTGATAGCCATTCGTCTAGGCCAGCAATCGCTCACTGGCTCGAGCAACCTACCCGCCTCCATACGCGAGCAACGCAATGTGGAAGCCTATTTGGTCTTGCTCCGGGTGGAGTTTACCTTGCAACGAACTGTTACCAGTCGTCCGGTGCGCTCTTACCGCACCCTTTCACCCTTACCTGTGCTCCTTCCGAAGAAATGGAGCCATCGGCGGTTTCCTCTCTGCTGCACTTGTCGTGGGCTCACGCCCCCCAGGCGTTACCTGGCACCCTGCTCTGTGGAGCCCGGACGTTCCTCCCCTCCGTCAGTCTCCCCCAAGACAAGCTCAAGGGGACGTCAACGAAGCAGCGACTATCCAGTCAACTTCAGGGCGCGGATTGTAGCGGAGCGCGAGCAATTACTCAAGGTTTTCTAAACCCCATTTGTATAATGCGTTCTTTTTCAGGTTATAAATCTCTGCCGTTGCTGCCGCAGCTTTCTTCAATGGTAGCTCTTTAACTAAGATAGCTAAGGTTCGAGTCGCCTCGTCAGGTAACGTGTCCGTCACGGGTTCGCGGTATCCATGAATTAATAAAACCATCTCACCGCGCTTGCGGTTTTCGTCTTCTTCAATCCACTCAACCAATTCACCTAATGGCAGGCCCTGTATGGTTTCGTAAGTCTTTGTCAGCTCACGTGCCAATACAACTTCACGCTCCGGACCAAGAACTTCAAGCATATCTGCCAACGACTCAGTGATTCGATGTGGTGACTCATAGAAAATACAGGTACGCTCTGCCTTAGCGATTTCCATAAACTTGTCTTTACGACCTTTGCTTTTTGCAGGCAAGAAACCTTCAAAGCTAAATCGATCAGATGGCAGACCTGAGGCGCTCAAGGCTGTTATTACGGCACACGCACCAGGTAATGGCACAACTTTAACGCCCGCTTGACGACATTGAGACACTAAATGGTACCCTGGATCGCTGATCAGTGGCGTACCCGCATCAGAAACCAATGCGATGGATTCGCCCGCTAACAATTTATCGACTAAAACTTGTGCTTTTTGCTGCTCATTGTGATCATGGAGCGCAAATGTCCTAGTTTGAATATTGAAGTGAGATAAAAGTTTACCCGTATGACGAGTATCTTCAGCAGCAATAATATCGACGCTGTTTAAGACATCGAGCGCTCTTTGTGTGATATCACCGAGATTTCCAATAGGAGTCGGTACAATAAAGAGCGTTGGTTGCTCAATATAAGTGGTTTTGTTGCTTGTCATTTGTTTACCAGCACTTCAACGATTAATATAATGATTTTACACGAATAGTGATTAAAGAGCTCATGGCAATGATGAACCCAAAGAGAAATAGTGTAACACGCCTACTGACTCCAATTGCATTGGCTTTGTCCATTGCCGCTTGTTCTACTCAGCCAAGCGCCCCAACGAGTGTTGATATCACCCTTGCTCCAACCGCATCTTCTGAAACGTACTTAATGCGTGCCGATGCCGATCAAGGTGGTTTTGCTAATGAATGGCTAATTCTAGCGTTCAAAGCATCGATTCAAGAAGGCAACTACGAACAAGCTAAGCGACTTTCTAATCGTCTAGCCAAACAAAACCTAACCGTTATTCAGCAAGCAGAATGGCAATTAGCTCGTGCCGAGCTTAACCTAGCGCAAGGTAATGCACAGGATGCATATCTACAACTGAACTTCCCAGCGGAATGGCCTCTTGCCCAACAGCAATGGCAACGCTACTACGAGTTAAGAGCGCAAAGTCTGGCCCAATTAGGCCGCTACTTTGAGGCTAGCCGAGAATTGATTGCCATGTCAGGTTTCGCTCCACGCGAAGATCAGCAAGGCATCAATGATGAGATTTGGAATAACCTCAACCAGTATTCTGCTGAGCAGCTTTCAACCCTAGTCGCAGAACCTAAAGAAGAAGTTCTTGATGGCTGGTTACAGCTTGCAACTTATATGAAAGCACTAGGTGGTAGCCTTCCACAGCTACAAAATACCTTAAAGAACTGGTTGGCCGAGAACCCGGACCATCCCGCTGCTGAATACACCCCACAAAGTATCTTAGACATTTTAAGTTTAGAGATCACGACGCCTCACAGCACTGCACTGCTGCTTCCATTAACGGGCAAATATGCGAAACAAGCGCAGCTAGTTCGTGATGGGTTTATGATGGCAATGATGGACGATGAGCAACGCGACCCAGAAGCAATTTTTACCGTTATCGATACTAATGAAACGGCTCCAGCAGATATCAAAGCACAACTAATTGCCAATGAAGTGGACTTCATTGTTGGTCCACTTATCAAAGAAAACGTTGAGAAACTGCAACAAGCACAAAAACAATCTGAAACGCCAATTCCAGCACTTGCACTCAATATTCCTAGCGAGTTAGAACCATCACAAATGATGTGTTACCTAACGCTTTCCCCAGAGCAAGAAGTAGCGCAAGCCGCCGCTCATCTTTCTGAAGGTAACTATGAGTATCCTCTGGTCCTAGCACCAAGAGGCAACCTCGGTGACCGGGTAGTGAAAGCATTTGAAGAAGAATGGGCGAAAGTCAGTGACAACAAAGTGGCTATTGCACAATATGGAAATCGCGCTCAGCTGCAAAAAACCATCAATAATGTATTCGGTCTTCAGCAAAGTCAGCAACGCATCGCCCAAATGGAAGCGTTGACAGGCATGAAGCTAGAGAATCAACCACGTAGCCGTCGCGATATTGACTCTGTTTATATCGTTGCCAATAGTGCAGACCTGACGTTGATCAAACCGTTTATTGAAGTGGCGATTAACCCAGATGCGAAGCAACCTCAGTTGTTTGCTGATTCACACAGCCACACTAGTAAACGTCAATACGAGGATCTCACTGGCGTAGTCTACAGTGATATCCCTCTGCTAATTGACCAAGATCCTCAGCTTGACGCACAAATGACCAAGTTCTGGCCGAAGAGCTCGAATGCAGAGAAACGTCTGCAAGCATTGGGGATGGATGCTTACTCATTAACTAAAGAACTACCGCAGTTAAAAGCCGTTCAAGGTTATTCTGTAGATGGCCAAACTGGCACATTGAGCGTTGATTCTGACTGTGTTGTACAGCGCCAAATTTCGTGGGGTGTATATGGTCAAAAGCCAACTCAAGTAACGGAAGCTTCTGAGACACAAGCGCCTAACACGGAAGAAGGTACGGATGGCACTGCTACCGTGGAACAACCGATCAGCCAATAAAAGAGCGGTTGGCAAAAACTACGAAATTCTCGCTAAGGACTATCTGGGTCGACAAGGCCTAGTAGCCTTAGCGGAGAATTACACCGCTAAATGCGGTGAGGTGGACCTCATCATGCAAGACGGTTCCACTCTTGTCTTTGTCGAGGTAAAGTATCGTCAAAGCACTCAGTATGGCTTAGCTCAAGAGATGGTGACACCCTCTAAAGCACGAAAGCTTCAAAAAGCTGCCACCCTTTGGTTGCTGCAAAACGGCTTATCGCCCTACGATACTGATTTTCGATTCGATGTCATTGCCATTCATCAGCAAGGCAATGACATTAACTGGATAAAGAACGCGATCACTCAAGGATAACCATGCGCGATAGCATTAAAGAAAGTTTCACTGAAAGTATTCAAATTCAAATTGCGGCTGCAGAAGCGCTTCCTGACGTTATTACCCACGCTGCACAAGCCATGGTAGCAACACTACTCAACGGTCACAGAATTCTTTGCTGTGGTAATGGCGGCTCAGCTTCCAACGCCCAACAATTTGTCTCTTGTTTACTGAATCGCTTCGAAACTGAACGTCCCAGCTTACCTGCTATGACTCTAACTGCCGATAGCACCACAATGACCGCAGTAGCAAACGACTATAACTTCGAAGATATCTTTGCCAAGCAAGTACGCGCCTTTGGTCAAGCTGGAGATATACTGCTTGCGATTTCCACCAGTGGTAACAGTAAAAACGTCATCAAAGCTATGGAAGCCGCAGTAACTAGAGATATGACCATCATCGCCTTTACTGGTAAGGACGGTGGCGAAATGGCAGGTCTGCTGGGTGAGAATGATGTGGAAATCCGTATCCCATCTCACAGAACCGCACGCATTCATGAGGTGCATATGGTAACTCTGCATTGCTTATGCGATCTTATTGACCAAGTTCTGTTCCCTTCCCACGAAGAGTAATACCATGAAGATGTACAAAGTTCTGACTTTGCTATTGGTTAGCATCATGTTGTCTGGATGTGCGGGCTTGTTTGTCGCTGGCGCTGCAACCACTGTCAATTTAGTGACTGATACTCGAACCACAAAAGAAATTTGGAACGATAACTCATTAGAATCCGAAGTTGCGGGGATGAGTAATAAAGCCCCCTACGTAGGCCAAGTACGCGTGGTTGCAAGTTCTCAACGCGGTACCGTGGTTCTGATGGGACAAGCTAAGACTCAAGCACTAAGCAACCAACTTGAAGCGCAAGTCAAAGGCTTAAAAGGTGTTAAACGAGTTTATAACCAAATTCGAATTAAAGATCCGATCAGCTTCACGAGTGTCAGTAATGACAGTTGGTTAACGACAAAAGTGAAATCAGCGTTGCTGACCGATGAGCGCCTTAACGGTGTAAAAGTTAAAGTCATCACTGAAGACAAAGAAGTGTTCTTACTCGGTTATGTTTCTAAAGAGCATGCAGATGTTGCCACTGAAATCGCTCGTAACGTCTCTGGGGTAAACCAAGTTATTCGTGCTTTCCAATTTAGTGAGCAGCAAGACAAACTCAATACCGAGGCTCCAGTAGAAGAAACAAAACAGCCAGAAGCTCAGGTTAAAAATGCCGAACCTGAAGAAGAAATGAGACCAATTATTGAAGAGCCTGCACCTTTTCATGAAATAGAAGGTTAAAGTCCTTTTAAACGTAAAAAGCGAGCTTGGTGCTCGCTTTTTTAATATCTGTGGTTCGTCTTTAACTCTATGGCTTAAGTGCTCGCTCACCACGAGCAATACCTACGATACCACTTCGTGCAACTTCCACCACATCAGTCACTTCAGAAAGTGCTGAAACAAACGCATCCAACTTCTCTGCGGTGCCCGCGAGTTGCACGGTATACTGAGAAGCCGTCACATCAACAATCTGACCACGGAAAATATCTGCAGTACGCTTTACTTCCGCACGAGCGAAACCACTGGCTTTTACTTTCACCATCATCAGCTCACGCTCAATATGGTCAAACTCAGTTACTTCTTGAACCTTTAGAACATCAATAAGTTTGTGGAGCTGCTTTTGAATCTGTTCAAGTTCCATTTCGTCTGACTCAGTCGTGATGTTAAGACGAGACAGAGTTTCATCATCCGTTGGCGATACGTTGAGTGACTCGATGTTATAACCACGTTGAGAGAACAAACCTACCACTCGAGAAAGTGCACCCGGTTGGTTTTCCATTAGTAGTGAAATGATATGTCTCATATTATGTTCTCTCCGTTTTGCTTAGCCACATCTTATCCATGCCTTCCCCTTTAATTTGCATTGGGTAAACATGTTCTGTTTCATCAACATTGATATCGACAAACACTAAGCGATCTTTCATTTCTAGCGCTTTCTTCAAACCAGACTCAAGCTCGCTTGGGTTGGAGATTCGAATCCCAACATGGCCGTAAGCTTCTGCAATCGCAGCAAAGTCTGGAACAGAGTCCATATATGAGTTTGAGTGACGACCTTGATAAATCATGTCTTGCCACTGTTTTACCATTCCTAAGAAACGGTTGTTTAGGTTAATGATCTTAACTGGCACATCGTATTGCATCGCCGTCGACAGCTCTTGAATATTCATTTGAATACTGCCGTCACCGGTGACACACACCACTTCCTCATCGGGATGCGCAAATTTCACGCCCATGGCTGCAGGGAAGCCAAAGCCCATGGTCCCTAGACCACCAGAGTTGATCCAACGACGAGGTTTGTTGAATGGGTAATAAAGCGCTGCAAACATTTGGTGCTGGCCAACATCCGACGCGACATACGCATCACCGCCAGTCAGTTTGTGCAGCACTTCAATAACTTGTTGTGGTTTAATGCGTTCTTCTGAGGTCTCATAACCTAAGCAGTTGCGCGCTCGCCATCCTGCAATGTCATCCCACCAAGCATTAAGCGCTGCTTCATCATTAGTTCCGCCTTGCTCCACAAGCAATCTAAGCATGGTCTCAAGCACCACATCTGCAGAGCCAACAATCGGCAGGTCAGCACGAACGTTTTTAGAAATCGACGATGGATCGATATCAATGTGAACCACTTTGGCATTAGGGCAGTACTTATCAAGGTTGTTAGTTGTACGATCGTCAAAACGTACACCTACACCAAAAATCAGATCAGCATTATGCATTGCCAAGTTCGCTTCGTAGGTGCCGTGCATACCCAGCATACCTAGTGCATTTTTGTGAGTACCAGGGAACGCGCCTAGCCCCATCAAAGTACTAATAACAGGTAAGTTAAGCGTTTCAGCTAGCTTAATGATATGCTGGTCGGCTTCTGACATCACCGCACCACCACCGACATAAAGCACCGGTTTCTTCGCTTCTAGAATCGCTTTTAGTGCTTTTTTGATTTGTCCTTTATGACCCGTCATTGTCGGGTTGTAAGAGCGCATCTTAATCGTTTCCGGATACTCGTAAGGAAACTTAATTTGCGGATTCATGACATCTTTTGGAACATCAACAACAACTGGACCTGGACGACCTGAAGAGGCGATATAGAACGCTTTCTTTAATGTTTCAGGTACATCTTCTGCACGTTGTACTAGAAAGCTGTGTTTGACCACCGGACGTGAAACACCCACCATGTCACACTCTTGGAATGCGTCATTACCAATCAGGTTATTTGGTACGTTACCAGAGATAACGACCATAGGGATAGAGTCCATGTATGCGGTTGCAATACCAGTAATCGTATTGGTTGCACCAGGACCAGAACACACTAATACAACACCGGGTTTACCGGTTGCACGTGCGTAGCCATCAGCCATATGGGTCGCAGCTTGTTCGTGACGAACGAGTACGTGTTGAATGTTTTCGCGCTTTTCATGCAGCGCATCGTAGATATCGAGAACGGAACCACCTGGGTAGCCAAAGATTTGTTGAACACCTTCGTCAATCAAAGATTGTACGATCATCTCTGCACCAGATAGCATTTCTGGGGTTGAATCTGCCATATTGTCTCCTTACCAGTTATCGCAGCAATTTGGTTATTGCTGAGCTGGCATTACATAGTTAGGTCTTATTCGTAGCCTAAATCGAAATTACTCACTTTCGGCTATGTCACGCCTAGCTTGTCATAACAAGCCATTCGTTTACGCAACAACTTTAACTCTTTCTTAGCACAAGATCTAACCCTATCAAGTTCTCAAAAAACACACTCCACTTTTAATGAGTCGTTTTGCAAACATTTGTTACAAGCTTGAACCACTAGCCAAACGATCAACAAGGACATCAATGAAAATTCAGTATTAAATTCTTTCAGATAGCCCTAAAAACCGCGCAAACCTATCGGTGAGTTGGATAATTCACAATAAAGCTATCCGCAGAAAAAACAAAAGCCTCCCAAAGGAGGCTTTTGTTTTTGAAGGCTCTATGTTTTTAAGCCGCTTTTGCTGGAGGCTTTCTCTTACTAAAGCGCCAACGCTTGAAGATGGATGGTTTAGATTGCTTCTCTTCTCGCTTTCCTAACATTAACAAACAAGGAGTTAATACTAATGTCAATACTGTCGCGAATGCCAAACCACCAGCGATAGCTGTTGCTAACTGTGACCACCACTGAGTGCTCGGAGCCCCAAACTCTATTTTTTGGTTAATGATGTCGACATTCATCTCCAGCACCATTGGCATAAGGCCAAGTATGGTCGTTACTGTAGTCAATAAGACGGGACGCAAACGCTGCACTCCGGTTCTCAATATGGCATCTCGCTTGTCTAATCCTCGTTTTAGCAGTTGGTTATATGTGTCGATAAGCACGATGTTATTGTTCACGACGATCCCAGCTAAAGCGATAACCCCAATTCCCGACATGATAATGCCAAATGGTCGCTGGAAAATAAGCAGACCTGCAAATACCCCCACTGTCGAGAATATAACGGCACTTAAGATAAGGAAGGCTTGATAGAAACTATTAAACTGAGTTATCAGAATCAATGCCATCACCGCTAGTGCAACCAAAAACGCACTTTGCAGGAATTCAGATGAGTTCTTCTGTTCTTCGTTTTGACCACGAATTCTATAATCGATACCGGCTGGTAAATCGATATTACTCAGTTGCTGCTGAAACCCTGGCAGTTCGACCGCGAGGTTATACCCTTCAGCCATATCAGCCTTAACACTAATAATACGAACGCCATCTAAACGGTTGATCGTATCTTGTTTAGGCTGAGGAGTTATCTCTGCAAAGTTGGTAATAGGCACCAATCCCGCTGGGGTTTTGATACGGAGCTCATCAAATCGGCCAATATCTCGTTTGTCACTTGGGAATCGAACGAGAATATCCACCTCCTCCGTCGAGTCGTCAGGCAAATAGTCGCCAATTTTCAATCCATTAGTGACAAACTGTACCGTATTTCCAACCAAAGTCGCATCTGCAGCAAACCGTGATGCATCATCGCGACTGATATCAATTTGCCAATCAATACCCGGCTTATTCGAGGTATCACTGATATTGGTCAGCTTAGAGTTACCATCAGCCCAGCGACGTATCATTTTAGCGACTTCATCGAGCTTTTCTGGGAAACGCGCTGAGAGCTCAATTTCTAGATCGTGTTCAACAGGCGGTCCAGCATCTGGGAATTTGTACTCGATTTCGACACCAGCAAACTGATCCGTGGTCTGCTTTAGCTCTTCGATAATAACATTCACACGGCGACGATCTTGCCAATCAACCGGAGTGATCTGAATCGTACCAATTTCATCCTTACCACCGGTTTTGGTATAGACGCTCTCAAATTCTTTGTGGTTAAACATTACCTGTTCCACCACTCTCATCACTTCATCTTTCTCCTTGATCGATAAGTCACCGTGAGAACGCACTTTTACATTGAAGTAAGGAGGATCTACCTCAGGGAAGAACTCGGCACCTAGACCCGCTTTGTTGTAGGCGAACCCGACCCCTATCGCCATCAAAATCGCCAACAACAGTATTTTCAATGGGTGACCGATGGCAATATCTAGTGTGTGGTAATAGAGCTTAGTGATACCGGTTGCTTGATCAAATTCACCGTTATGTAACGCAACCATCTGTTGCTGGCGCTTCTGTGAAACATACTGAGGCTTGCCAATCAAACCACCGATCACAGGTACAAACAACAGTGCCATGACAAGCGATGCAGTGAGGGTTGCGATAAGAGTCAACGGTAGGAATTTCATAAATTCGCCGGTGGTGTCCGGCCAGAATAATAGCGGCGCAAAAGCTGCTAGCGTAGTGGCCGTTGAGGCTGTAATTGGCCAAGCCATTCGCCTTGCAGCGTCACGATAAGCTTGTTTACGAGGGGTACCCTCTTGCATTCGACGGTCAGCAAACTCCGTTACAACAATGGCCCCATCAACCAGCATCCCCACAGCCATGATTAGTGAGAACAGCACGATAATATTGACCGTTAAACCAAATACTGAGAGCACCAATAAGCCCGTTAGGAAAGAGCCGGGAATTGATATCCCTACCAACAAGGCCGTACGTACACCAAGAATAGCAATAATGACGATCACTACTAAAATGATGGCCGAAAGAATATTGTTTTGGAGATCATTAAGCATGATCTTTACGTCTTTCGATTCATCTTTGGTGAATTTCACCAAAAGGTTATTTGGCCACTCCGGTAGCATTTGCGCTTGGCGTAATACCTCTTTAACGAGATCTACCGTTTCAATAATGTTCTCACCCGAGCGCTTTTTGACATCGAGTACCACTGCCGAGCGACCATCTAAACGAGCAAAGCTATCAGGATCCCTAAATGCGCGGCGCACTGTCGCCACATCACCAAAAGTAATCACCTGTTTGCCATCGACCTTAACCGGTAGCTCTAATACATCTTTCAGGCTATCAAATACGGAAGGAACTTTAACGGAAAAACGTCCATATCCAGTATCGACAAAACCCGCAGCCACCACCTTATTGTTCAATGCGATTAAATTGTAGATATCGCCCTGATCTAAGCCATAGCTTTCCATCAACAATGGATCGACAACGATTTCAACGATGTCTTCACGGTCACCCGCGATATCCACTTCAAGGATCTGCCTATAGCTCTCCAACTTATCCCGCAATTGGCGAGCGAGTTGAACAATTGTGCGCTCTGGAACAGTACCGTAAAGAACGACTGATAACACAGGTTGCTCAGAGGCAAGGGTTACTTCGTTTACCGTCGGCTCATCACTGCCATCAGGTAGCTTAGGCTTCGCTAAATCTACCGCATCTCTGACATCGGCCATTGCTTTGGCTAGATCGACACCGACGTTAAATTCCAACGTCACTGAGCCATGCCCTTCTGAAGCCGTCGCCGTCATCTCTTTCACTCCCTCTACGGAGCGCATCTCTTTTTCAAGGGGACGGACTAACAATCGTTCACTGTCAGTAGGAGAAATACCTTGGTGGCTAACAGAAACATAAATGATTGGAATGGTAATGTCGGGACTCGACTCTTTTGGTATCGAGTTATAAGTCGCAATACCAGCAATCAAAATTAGAACCAGTAAACTCAACATGGTTCTGGAGCGAGACAGCGCCGCATCAATTAATGCAAACATAGCAGCTCCTTATTGCTCTTGCTGCTGGGCAATTTGATTGGCTTGGTCAACACTGATGGCTTTAACGTTGTCGCCATCACGAACAAACCCCTGTCCGAGCACAATAATGTCAACTTGCTTGCCCAGTCCGGTCAGCCAAACGCCATCTTGCTCAGCTTTAACAAGCTGAATCGGTATAAAGGCGACTCGATTTTCCTTTAGAGTTTTCACCCCTAGGTTGCCACTTTCATCTAGCGCCAGCATTGCAGGCGTAATCTTAATCGCTAATTGCTCATCTAACGCAAGTTCAACCTCAGCACTGATACCAGCCGGAATACGTTGATTAGGATTTGGTACTTCGATTTCAATCGGAAAAGTATTCGTTGACTCGGAAGAAACTCGAGAGATATAGCGCAACTTTCCAGTCACTTCATCACCGTTAATAAAGCGGATTTGCGATGGCTGGCTAGTGACCAATTGCTGAATATGTCTCTCGCTAACATCCGCTTCGATGATCAACGTTTCTAAATCAATCAGCGTCGCCACAGGGTCACCAACCGAAACAAAATCACCAAGTTCAATATATAGATGGTCGACAATACCGGTAAATGGAGCTTTGACTGATGTATTGCGTAATGCCAATTTCGCCGCACTCACCATAGCTTTCGCTTCAGTTAAATTTGCGGCAGCGGTTGAGTAAGCTACTTCTCCTTGAAGTCCTTTGCTTTTTAAAGATTTAGAGGCATTGAATTCTTGCTGTCTGACATTTAGCATCGCTTGAGCACGCTCTAAGCGTATCTGCAAATCACCGAGATCGATTTGAGCGATTGACTGACCTGCTTTAACTGAGTCACCTTTTCGTACATTCAGTTTAGTGATCTTACCTGCAATCTCAGCACCCAATTTCGCGGTACGATCTGGCGCTGTTCGGCCGTAGAGATCGATTTTCTTCTCGACTTGTTGAGCATTAAAAGTTTGATATACAACGCGAGCTAGAGGCGCAGGATCATCGGAAGGTGCGGTAGATTGATTTTCTTCAGCTTTTAACACGCCTAAACCTAGCCACACACTAAGTATGAAGATACAGAGCAGAGAAATAAGCCAAGGACGTTTCGAAAAAAAACTGCCAGATTGACTGATTGGCATAATCATTTCCTTATAATTGTGTTTTTGACGCTAACGGTTAGATACGTTGCTCTAAGGCAACTAGTTCTAAAAAATTATTAGCAATCAAACATTAAACGACATCCTATGTTTAATGTGGTGACTGAACTACTTTACTCAGCCTAGAGAAATAGACAACTAAACTTCTCTCCTAATCTGCTCTTAATAGGGAATTTTTCACAATGTTAAAAGCGAGATCAAAAAAGGCGAACACATGGTTCGCCTTTTTATTTGCTATACGCTAAAAGATGCGCCACAGCCACAGGTTGTGGTCGCATTTGGGTTATTCACGAAGAAACGAGAACCTTCTAGTCCCTCAGTATAATCAACCACACCACCAACTAAATACTGCAGGCTCATTGGATCAACCACTAGAGTTACACCACATTTCTCAATAGTCGTGTCACCTTCGTTCACGTTCTCATCAAACGTAAAGCCATATTGGAATCCACTACAACCGCCACCCGTAATATAAACGCGAAGCTTAAGCTGTGGGTTTTCTTCTTCTGCAATTAGGGTCTGTACACGCGTTGCCGCGGCATCTGAAAAATCTAAAGGAATAGCTACATCACTCACGGGAACCTCTCTTGCTACTCAATCGCAAATAACACCCTACCACAACCTAATGATGGGCAGATATCCCCTGCGATGAAAAACGACGGCCCAGTTGCTCACCAGACCTTGCATATAATTTTTAAAGTTATTGCACCAGATTATCTAATACCTGACTGCTTCGTTCAAGTATTACGCAAAAGCAAATTAGCTTTACAGCAGATTCAAACGCTAATTTACGAAAATGTGCTCAAAACACTACTAGAATCTGTGCGGAGATGTACAATGCTGCTCAACTTGGTCCGAACAAGCAAAGAGGAACTTTCCATGACCAAATCAGCTGAGCTGTATGAAAAAGCGCAACAGACCATCCCGGGCGGTGTTAATTCTCCGGTTCGTGCCTTCAACGGCGTAGGTGGTTCACCTATTTTTATCGAACGTGCCGATGGTCCATTGATTTTTGATGCTGATGGTAAAGCGTACATTGATTACGTAGGTTCATGGGGTCCTATGATTCTAGGCCACAACCACGCTGCAATTCGTGATGCTGTGATAGATGCAGCACAACGTGGATTAAGTTTCGGTGCACCAACTGAAATGGAAATCAACATGGCGGAATTAGTTCGCAAGTTGGTGCCATCAATGGAACAACTGCGCATGGTTAGTTCTGGTACAGAAGCAACCATGAGTGCGATTCGTCTAGCGCGTGGCTACACTGGTCGTGACAAAATTCTTAAATTTGAAGGTTGCTACCACGGTCATGCTGATAGTCTATTGGTTAAAGCAGGTTCCGGTGCACTAACACTTGGACAACCAAGCTCTCCAGGTGTACCAGCTGACTTTGCTAAATATACACTGACGGCACGTTTCAACGATCTAGATTCTGTTAAGGCTCTGTTTGAAGCAAACAAAGGCGAAATCGCTTGTATTATCGTTGAGCCTGTTGCGGGCAATATGAACTGTATTCCGCCAGTGGAGGGTTTCCATGAAGGTCTACGTCAAATTTGCGATGAGGAAGGTGCTCTACTTATTTTTGATGAAGTAATGACAGGTTTCCGTGTTGCTCAAGGTGGCGCACAGGCACATTACAACATTAAACCAGACCTAACCACGCTAGGTAAAATCATTGGTGGTGGTATGCCAGTTGGTGCTTTCGGTGGTCGTAAAGAAGTGATGCAATACATTGCACCGACAGGTCCTGTTTATCAAGCAGGTACGCTATCAGGCAACCCAATTGCGATGGCGGCTGGTTACGCTTGTTTGACGCTACTTTCTGAAGAAGGCAATGAAAAACGCCTAGCGAACAAGACTAAACAACTCGCTGATGGCTTTAAGCAACTCGCTGACAAACACGGTGTACCACTAGTCGTGAACCAAGTAGGTGGCATGTTCGGCTTCTTCTTCACTGAGCAAGAAACTATCACTTGCTATGAAGAGGTTGCTAAGTGTGATGTTGAACGTTTCAAACGCTTCTTCCACTTAATGCTAGACCACGGTGTTTACCTAGCCCCATCAGCATTTGAAGCCAGCTTCACATCGTTGGCACACGGCTCTAAAGAAATCGATGCGACATTAGAAGCAGCTGATCGCTGTTTCGCCATCATTGCTAGCGAGGCATAAGCAAGCATTGAAAAATATCTTAAGGGCTGATTAATCAGCCCTTTTTTATGCCTGCCAATTAAACAATGCCAGAATAATGAGCACTGCAATGGTCAGAGAAAACCAAGGAATAGCACGTTTTTGACGCTTATTCGGTTGACACTTCTTGTCGTCGCTACAACACCCCATATCCCCTCCGTAAAGCCAATGAATGAAAAGTAATTAACGTTGATCGATCAACATTTTGCGTCCATTATATGACCACTATAACTAAGTAAAAACGCCTCGTCTGTAGGTGTTTGTCATAAAGTCATTACCCCTTCTTTAAGAAGGTCTGAGGAAACGTTGTGAAGAATAAAATGAATGTGACTGCTAGCCACTGGGTACTGATCCTTGCCCTTCTGTTTGCAGCGTTTGCTTGTTATTTATTAGTTGAACCCTATATGAACTCCATTGTTATGGCGTTCATCCTTTCTCTGTTGATGTTCCCGATTCATGAGTGGATTGAGAGCAAAATGCCGAAGCACAAAAACGTCGTCGCCTTGCTCTCATGTATTGTATTGACGTTTATTATCGTTATGCCTCTACTTTTAGTGTTTAGTGCTATCGTTCAACAGGGTTCCGTGTTTTCTCAAAACATGTATCAATGGGTCACTGGCGGTGGTATTCAAGAGGTTATCGCCCACCCTTGGGTAAAGAAAGGGTTGTCTTTTATCAATGACTACCTACCTTTTGACGCAATTAACGCACAAGATATTGCTCAGAAAGCGGCTGAGTTTGCGACTTCGCTAGGTTCGAATTTAGTTGCGACTAGTGCAAAAATTCTTGGTGACGCAACAAACTTCCTGATGAACTTCTTCTTGATGTTATTTGTTCTGTTTTTCCTATTGCGTGACCACGACAAAATCATCGCTGCGATTCGCCATATTCTGCCGTTCTCGCGCAGTCAAGAAGATCGCCTCTTGAATGAGATTGAAAAAGTGTCGAAATCAGCGGTCATGGGATCATTCTTGACCGCGATAGCTCAAGGAGCTGCAGGTGGTTTTGGTATGTGGATGGCAGGGTTCCCTGGGCTGTTTTGGGGCACAATGATGGGCTTTGCGTCCTTTATTCCTGTTGTAGGGACCGCACTTATATGGATACCAGCTACCGCTTACTTGCTCATTACTGGCGATACCACATGGGGCTTGTTCTTAGCTGTCTGGAGCATCGCTGTCGTCGGCTCTATTGATAACGTACTACGCCCGCTGCTAATGCAGGGAAGTGCGGGTATGAATACTCTGATGATATTCTTCTCTCTCTTAGGTGGTATTCATCTATTTGGCTTAATTGGATTAATTTACGGCCCTCTTATCTTTGCCATCACTATGGTTCTGTTCAATATGTACGAAGAAGAATTTAAAGACTTCTTAGACGGACAAGATAACAGCTAGACACTTTTTTCAGGGAGGGCTTTGTGAGAGAATCCCCTCCCTTTTTACTTCCAGAGATAACTCGTCATGGCAACCTACATCGCACCTAGTCAAATCGCGGAAAGGCAACTCGAATACTTCGCACAAAAGCGTGTATTGGTCATCGGCGAAATAGAAGATCAGTTCCCTATCGAGCTTAGTAAACACTGCGACAAGGTGACAGTATTTACCAGTAATTACATCACCTACCGCATGTTAAGCTCTTCAAGTAAAATCACGACGTTGTTCGGCGCTTCATTATCGAGTGACATTGATGCCGATATGATTTTACTCTACTGGCCAAAAGCGAAAGCCGAAGCGCAAATGCTACTGGAAATGGCACTAGCAAAACTTGGCAATGACACTGAGATTGCTGTTGTCGGTGAAAATCGCTCTGGCGTAAAGAGCATCGAAAAAATGTTCAAGCCTTACGGACCAATGAACAAATATGACTCAGCTCGACGTTGCTCATTTTACTGGGGCATGTGTCAGTCAGCCCCCGAGTCATTTGAGCTTAAAAACTGGTTTAAAAGCTACCAAGTAGAGCTCAATGGATTACCCATCACAGTTAAAAGCCTGCCAGGCGTCTTCAGTCACGGTGAATTTGATAGTGGTAGTCAGTTGCTCCTAAACAACCTACCTGAACTGAAAGGTAAAGTGCTCGACTTTGGTTGTGGTGCCGGTGTTATTGGCGCTTACATGGGGCTAAAATATAACGATATTGAACTCAATATGTGTGATATCAATGCATTTGCCATTGAATCAAGCAAGCAAACTCTATTAGCGAATAATTTAGAAGGGCAGGTATTTGCGTCAGACGTCTACTCCGATGTCACCCCAGGACTCGACTTTATTATCAGTAATCCACCGTTTCACGCTGGCTTAGATACCAGTTATTCAGCAACAGAAACCTTATTGTCGGACGCACCTAACTATATGAATAGCAAAGGGCAGTTAATGATTGTCGCCAATAGCTTCCTCAAATACCCCCCTATTATTGAGCAGCAATTTGGTCACTGTCACACTGTCGATAAAAATCGTAAGTTTGCTATCTATCACGCAACAAAATAAGTCATCAAGAATCCAATTGGTTGGTATTCTCAACCCTTTCACCAACCAATTGAATTCATTTAAATAACTCGCTTCATTAGGCCCTTTCTTACACCACAAAGCTGATTGCATACGTTATTTTTGTGTTACTCAACACGGTTTATCGCCAACTTACTTGTCAAAGAAAAAAAAGTCATTAAATTGCTAAGGTTAACTCTTTCTTAATTCGTCATACCGAGAGCTAAGCGATAAATATGTTCAAGTTGTATCGAAAACAGAAATTCAAGCGGCTGCAAAACACCTTGATGATGGCTTTTTTGGTGCTCAGCATTACGCCCTTGACGGTCATCGCGCTATTCTTTCTCAACGCACACAGTCAGGATCTAAAAGATCAAAGTACCTCTCATCTGGTATCGATAAGAGATACTAAAAAACAGCAGTTGATCAACTACTTTCAAGCTCAAGAGTCTGAAGTCATGGGATTTGTACGTTCAGAGCTAGCTTATGCCAGTGGTGGGCGATTCTATGGACTGGTAAATGCGTTTCAGCGCCTCGGTGACGATATAGAACAAGCAAGAGAACATGCGCAAGAACGCTATATTCAAGGTTCAGGCAATCAAGTAAAAACCGCAATCCTTCCAGACTCTAGTAGTTATGTAGGAAGTGAACGCTACCGTCTTCTACACAAGCGCTATCATAGGGCGTTTATGGAGCACCTGAAACGCTCAGATTTTGATGACATCATACTGGTCGATCTTGCAGGCAACGTCACCTACTCCGTCTATAAAAATCGCTATTACGGCACAAATTTAGAAACGGGTGAGTTTTCAACTCAGATCCTTGGCGAAACCTTTGATCGTTTGAAATCTGAAGTCACTCACAAGCGTAAAGAAAACGAAGAGTACACCCCGGTTGTTATTTCCGATTTTGCCCTACAAGATGACCAACAGTACGCTTGGCTTGGTGCACCGATTATCCAGCAAGGTTATCTTCACAGTTATGCCATGTTCAGGCTTCCCATCAAGGGAATCACTAAACTCATCACTGACGGCAAACCAGATGATATTAAGCTGCTGCTGGTCGGTAGTGACCATGCAGCTAAGATACTTGGGCTTGAAAAAGACACCATAGACAACAGCAACGAAGTTATCTCACAAGCCTTATCGGGTCTCACCATGGTGGGTAGCTACACCAATGCCAAAGGCGAAGACTACTTTGCGGCATTCACTCCTATTCAACTCAATGAAACCAATTGGGCACTGGTTGCCGAAACACCAGAGGCCATCGCTTTTGCTAGCGTTAAGCAACTAGAAAAACTGTTTGTTATTGCAATGCTGACCGCGATTGTGCTGGTTGTCATTGCTTCACACTACCTTTCTAACTTTATTACGTCGCCACTGCTTAAGCTTACTTGGGCAGCCGAAAGAGCCTCTGGTGGAGACTTAGAACCTTCGATTATTAGCGCAGACCGTAAAGATGAGATTGGCCGATTGGCTCTGAGTTTCGAGCGTATGAGGCGCTCAATAAAAGAGAAGATCGAGCTCATTAAGAGTCAGAACCAAGAGCTAGAGCAGAATTTAGTCACGATTAAAAAGCAAAACGAAGAATTACAGCTAGCAAACAAGCTGAAAGATGAATTCCTTGCAACCACCTCTCACGAACTTCGCACTCCACTTCACGGCATGATTGGGATTGCAGAGGCAATGATCTCAGGTGCCAATGGACCAATCGGCGCCAACCATAAATATCAACTTGATATCATTGTTAACAGTGGCCAGCGCCTTGCTGGATTGGTGGATGATCTTCTCGATTATCACAAGATGCGTTACGGCAACTTAGATATTGAGCGTTCTGCTATCAGCTTAACCGGTGCAACACAGCTGGTCTTGGAGCTGTCACATCACTTGCTTGGTGAAAAGAAGATTCGAATTATCAATCAAGTCCTAGAACCATTGCCTTATGTCTCAGCCGACCCACAGCGCTTAGAGCAGGTACTTTATAACCTTGTAGGTAATGCCATCAAATACACCAATGAAGGTAAGATCGTATTATCGGCCACCGCCATGGATGATCATATTCGTGTACAAGTAGTAGATACTGGCCAAGGGATTCCTGCTCAGCAGCTTGAACATATTTTCGAGCCGTTAGTTCAAGCGGGTCATGATTCAGGTCATTATCGCCAAGGTGCAGGGCTTGGCTTATCGATAAGTCGACAGCTTATTGAGTTAATGGGCGGTTCTCTTTATGTCAGTAGTCAGCCTCATGTTGGCACCACGTTCAGCTTCACCCTTCCTTTAGCGACACAGGAAGAAATAGAGCAAATGTCTCAATTAGGACAAAATAGTCACTTCCATATCGCCGAGCCAACTGAGATCAATCCCGAAGAAGAGGAAGTCCTTCCAGAGAATCCTGATGGACCAGTGTTGCTTGTCGCGGATGATGAGCCAGTGAATTTACGTATCCTAGAGAGCTTTTTAAGACTAGAAGGCTATCAAGTGAAATTGGCCAAAGATGGCTTAGAAACACTGGATATCATTGAGCATGAAAAACCAGACTTACTGCTACTCGATATTATGATGCCTGGAATGAGTGGCTTTGAAGTGTGTGAAACCATTCGTGAACAATACGATCATGCCGCGCTGCCTATCATTATGCTCACTGCTTTGAATCAATCAGAAGACAGAGTTCGTGGTTTTGAGCTCGGTGCCAATGACTACCTTGCAAAACCGTTCAGTAAGCCGGAGCTAGCGGCACGTATCGCCGCTCACCTTCAAGCAAGCAAAGCTGAAGAGAGACGCGCCGAAAATCAACTTCTCAAGTATGAAATCAAGCAACGTGCGTTGGTTGAAGCAAGTTTGTTAGAAACACAAGGGCGTTTGATCGAGCAACTCGATAGTGCGCCGGAAGCGATTCTATGCATCCGAGAAGACCTCAAGGTACAGTTTGCTAACCAAAGTGCCGGACGTATGTTTAAACGCAGTGTTGAACAGCTCAAACGCTTCAATGTTGAAGAGCTAATTGCGCCTAAATTTATTCACTTGTCTCAGGAGCATTATTGCGGCGATATCGATATTTTTGTCGATGATGTACGCCAACATATAAACACCGATATTCTCACCTTACCCGAAGGTTCGGGGTTAAAGAGCATTTACATATTCGAACAAGGGCAGTCCCTAGATCAAACGCGCGTGAAGAACCTAGAAACCGCTATTGATGCGTTATCTCGATATGCGATTGAAGGTGATAAGGCGAAACTGCTGGAACTCAAAGAGCTGGGCGGAGAATTTACTCAATTAGCGGATAAAGCCGTCGATGAAGAGAAGTCTCGTCCTGAATTGATGCGCGAGTTATTGGTAGATACCATGACCAATGCGCTGGAGTATTGGGAAAGTGTTACTGGACAAAGCAAATTTGCCTTTGCTGAACAAAGTGGCTTGTGGCGTGTTTACTTAGACCGCAGCACCTTGCAAACGCGCACATTGGATAAGTATTTGCGCGTAGAGACTTTACCTAAAACACCTCGTTGGCGCACAGTACTCAGCTCAGTAGAATACATACTCGACCATTGTCACCGTCAAGGCCCAGAGCGTGACCATATTATTGCTCTGCGCGACAAGCTGCAAAAGTTGCTGACCAATTAGCCTAGAGCAAATCACTAACTCAGCGCATAAAAAAACGGCCACTCAAAGTGGCCGTTTTTTTATTCAGTATAGAGCTCTTAGCAAGCTCTATAATTCACCATTAAGCAGGCTCTTGAAAGATGACTGTGTCTGCTTTCTCTGTGTACTGGCCCATACGGTGGAAATTTAGATAGCGGTATGTATCTGCTGCCGTTGGGTCAATCTGCTTCATGTACTCTAGGTATTCTTCTTTCGTTGGAATCTTACCTAGGATTGCACCGACTGAAGAAAGTTCAGCTGACGCAAGGTATACATTAGCACCAGTACCAAGACGGTTCGGGAAGTTACGAGTCGACGTAGACATAACTGTCGCTTCGTCAGCCACACGCGCTTGGTTACCCATACACAAAGAACATCCCGGTGTTTCGATACGAACCCCAGCGCGACCAAAGATACCGTAGTAGCCTTCTTCCGTTAGCTGGTCACGGTCCATTTTCGTTGGTGGAGCAATCCATAAACGAGTATCTAGTTGACCATTGTATTTATCAAGCAACTTACCAGCAGCACGGAAGTGACCAATGTTAGTCATACAAGAACCAATGAAGACTTCGTTGATTTCTGTCCCTTGCACCTCAGAAAGTAGACGAGCATCATCTGGGTCATTTGGTGCACAAAGGATTGGCTGCGTCACGTCTGCAAGATCAATCTCGATAACATGAGCGTATTCTGCATCACTATCCGCTTGCATTAGTTCTGGGTTAGCCAGCCACTCTTGCATTGCAACAATACGACGTTCGATAGTACGACGGTCACCATAGCCCTCTGAAATCATCCACTTCAGCATAGTGATGTTTGAGTTCAAGTACTCTTCGATGGACTCTTGAGACAGTTTAACAGTACAACCTGCAGCACTACGCTCGGCCGAAGCATCAGAAAGTTCGAATGCTTGTTCAACAGTTAGATGTTCAACGCCCTCAATCTCTAGGATACGACCAGAGAACTCGTTGATCTTACCGGCTTTCTCAACCGTCAATAGACCTTGCTGAATCGCATAGTAAGGAATCGCATGAACAAGATCACGAAGTGTGATGCCTGGCTGCATTTCACCTTTAAAGCGAACAAGGATAGATTCTGGCATATCAAGAGGCATAACACCGGTTGCCGCAGCAAACGCGACCAGGCCAGAACCTGCTGGGAAAGAAATACCAAGAGGGAAACGAGTATGTGAATCACCACCTGTACCAACGGTATCAGGTAGAAGCATACGGTTTAACCAAGAGTGGATAACACCATCACCTGGACGCAGTGAAACACCGGCACGGTTCATGATGAAATCAGGCAGGGTATGATGAGTATTCACATCGACTGGTTTTGGATACGCTGAGGTGTGACAGAATGACTGCATTACTAGGTCTGCAGAGAAGCCCAGACATGCTAAGTCTTTCAGTTCATCACGCGTCATTGGGCCTGTCGTATCTTGAGAACCAACCGTCGTCATCTTCGGCTCACAGTAAGTCCCCGGACGAACACCTTCAACGCCACAGGCTTTACCAACCATCTTCTGAGCCAATGTATAGCCAGCATCTGACTCTTCAACAGCTACTGGGCGGCGGAAAACTTCTGACGGCTCAAGACCTAGAGATTGGCGAGCACGGTCTGTTAGACCACGACCAATGATAAGTGGAATACGACCACCAGCACGAACTTCATCAATCAGTACGTCTGTTTTTAGTGCAAACTCTGCTAGGGTTTCACCTGAGTCGTGGTTACATACTTTGCCTTGGTATGGATACACGTCAATCACGTCACCCATGTTCAGCTTAGTTACATCCACTTCGATTGGCAGTGCCCCTGCATCTTCCATCGTGTTGAAGAAGATTGGCGCAATCTTGCCACCCAATACATAACCACCAGCACGCTTATTTGGTACGTTTGGAATGTCATCACCCATAAACCACAACACGGAGTTGGTTGCTGATTTACGAGAAGAACCTGTACCAACCACGTCACCAACATAAACAAGTTGATGGCCTTTGCCTTTAAGTGCTTCAATTTGTTTGATTGGACCGATTGAACCTGGTTGATCCGGTTCAATGCCATCGCGTACGTTTTTCAACATCGCTAAGGCGTGTACTGGAATATCTGGACGAGACCATGCATCAGGTGCAGGCGACAGATCATCAGTGTTGGTTTCACCCGTCACCTTGAATACTGTCAACGTAATTTTCTCTTGTAGCTCTGGTTTAGACAGGAACCATTCCGCTTCAGCCCAAGACGTTAGAACTTGTTTTGCGTAGGCATTACCTGCTTTTGCTTTCTCTTCTACATCATAGAAAGCGTCAAACATTAGTAGCGTATGAGACAGTGCTTTAACGGCAATTGGCGCTAGCGCTGCATCGTCAAGCAAGGCAATCAGTGATTCAATGTTATAACCACCTTGCATGGTGCCTAGGAGTTCGGCTGCTTTTTCACGGCTCACTAGTGGCGATTCTACTTCGCCCTTAGTTAC
Organism: Vibrio mediterranei; assembly: GCF_013364395.1. Taxonomy (NCBI): domain Bacteria; kingdom Pseudomonadati; phylum Pseudomonadota; class Gammaproteobacteria; order Vibrionales; family Vibrionaceae; genus Vibrio; species Vibrio mediterranei. The sequence goes on from NZ_JABXGK010000002.1 coordinate 113,042, forward strand.
AGCCGTCAGAAAACCTGCTTTAACATAAGCAGCTTCATCAACACCAGGTGGAATACGGTTCTCGAGGAGGTCTAGAATAAACTCTTCTTCACCCTGAGGTGGGTTCTTTAATAGCTCAACAAGTCCAGCAACTTGTTCGGCATCTAGGGGTCTTGGGACAACTCCTTCGGCAGCACGCTCTTCGACGTGTTTACGGTAGGCTTCAAGCACGACTTTTTCCTCTCATTGCGGTCCCTCCTTAATAATTAGAATTAGGAGTGGACATCCTTGGAAACTTGGCTCTCCCTCGCCTTATCTCGTCATCAAGTAACTGAATCAGCAGTGCCAGAGAGGCCAAACTGTGGGGCGAAGGATAGCAAATTTAACGTTAGATTAAAATCTTATCATTTTGACCAACATTGCAAGTTTGAGTAAAAACAAGCATTTTGCGACTAAAGTTGCAGCAGGTCGCTGCAATACTACCCTTCATTTAGAGTATTTATATTCAACATAATCTGGAGTGATAATGACGTTTAATAAGCAGCTCCAATAATCAAATAGAACGAGCGCAACCCTGTTTCTACTTGACCATAAGACAGCATAATAGGCCCGACAGGAGAGTCTATGCCAGCAAAGACCGACCCTGCCAGATACAGTGGCGCATTAGACAACGAACGATCGCCATCCCAGACACCGCCATACTCAGCACTTGCTCCTAAGTAAACTGGGGATTGGAACATGCCAAAGTCGTTATCGAACCAGCGATAGCGATACACGAGACTACCATAGAGCTTGTTCTGGCCAATCAAACTGTTACGAGGAATACCCGACATATTCAAAAAGCCACCAAGTTCTCTTGGGCTCACTGGCAGTGAGTCGTTTTCCGTCTCGATCATTTCGTAATCGAACGAGCCGACTAAGGTATTACGATTAAAGGTTTTTGCATATTTAGTAGCAATGCTAATTTCGTATGCGTTATCAGAAAATTCTGAAGGTTCAGTTTGGATGTTTTGGTCGCCACTGTCTCTCGATAGCAAATACTCTAAATTCACCAACCAGCCTTTTGTCGGCAAACTATAATCATCTAACGTGTCCAGTTTGTAGTTGGCAAAAATACCTCGACGATCAAAATCAAACGTACCAGCAGAAGGTAAAGGTGATACATACGATTCACCAGTCGTATACCTTGCACCAATTTTCACTTCTTGCCATAGCGCTGGTTGATAACCAACCGCAAACTCTCCTTCCCACTCGCGATACGATACTGGAATAAAATCAGCATTGCCTTCAAGAGCTGGCTCCATGCAACCATCCCCGCTGGAGTTTAATTGACAGAGCACATTTCGCTTGTCGCTGTTGTAGCGAAGGCCACCTAACAAGAAAAAGTCTTGATTGAACATGAATGGCGAGTAGACCTCTGCTTCCACTCGCTTGTCAGTACCAAAGTCCGCGTTCACTCTCAGCTCTGCCCCGCGATCGTTCAAGTCGGTAAAGTTAGTGGTAACACCGATCGAATAGAAGCTGTTCGCATTGAAGTCTTCTTCAAGGTAGAAACGAAAGTCCATATAATTTGGACCCCAAGATTTCTCTTTTACATCGACAACAAGATCTGTTTCATCGCCTTTATCATCGTAACGGTATGTGATCAATTCAAAACGATCGAGCGCATAGAGCTCCTCGATATGCTTCTCTATCTCATCGGTTTCTAGAATCTCACCCGCTTCCAGCCCCAGACGGCTTTTGATTAACTCATCACTGTAGTGACTCTGGTTATTGATCACTATCTTATCGACTACGTTCTCATCACCGTACACCAACTTTTTACGTGCTAACTGTTTGGCATCGATGTAATGCTGAAACTTAGCACTGTTTACGGTCAGAGCTTTAAGCTGTTTCTCATTACGATAAGCCGCTTGATACCCTAAGTCATACGCTTTCGGCATCGCTGAAAAATCGGTGGTAGCGATCTGTCCCACATCTGGATGCATTAAGATGTCGTTGTCATCCAGAGCTTGCATTTGCTCTTCTGTACTGCGGCGTACCAAATAATTGGATAGCTGCTCGCCAACAGTTAAGAAGCTACTGAAATCCTCTCGGGTTTTGTAATCACTACTGATATCAACCGCGATGATAATATCCGCACCCATTTGCTTCGCCAGCTCGACAGGCATGTTATTGGTCACCCCACCATCAACCAGTAAATAGCCATCTAGCTCATAAGGAGGTAGTGCGCCCGGCACCGACATACTCGCCATCATTGCGTCCACTAGATAACCTTTATCCAGTACAACAGGCTCAAGCTTTAGTATATCCGTCGCTACCGAACGATAAGGAATGGCCAAGTCATCAAACGATTTAAACTCAGGAAGGTTGCCCGTAGTTTTGCGCAGAATGCGTAACATATTCTGGCCTTGTACCACCCCTTTTGGGGCTTCTATCGAGCCAAAATGTAAACCGATATCGGTGCGGATTTGATAGCGATCTTCCGACTCCTTATCGCGAACTCGGCGTTGACTGCGGCTAACGCGGTCGCGATATCCATTATTCCAATCCACGGTATAGATGAAGCTTTCAATCTCATCGGCACTCATCCCGGTAGCATAAAGGCCACCCACATAGGCCCCCATGCTCGTGCCCGTGATGATATCAACAGGAATCTGCATTTCTTCTAGTGCTTTTAGAACACCAATGTGCGCAGCCCCTTTCGCGCCACCGCCTGCCAAAACCAATCCTATCTTAGGACGGTCAAGTTCCTTTGCGTTGTTATCGGTATTTTCGGTTGCTAACACCCATCCACTGCTGGACAGGAGAGCGACGGCTACTAGCCACTGAGTCAGGCGTTTCACATTCATCCCTAAAAGCGCTTTTTATTATGGTTAATCCAATATATCAGGTAATTAGCAAATTCTCTTCATAATTAAACGTAGTTGAAATCACCAATCAAACAGGTTTTTTATCCACTGTTTGGGTTGGTTGTCACAGGACGCTTTGAGTTTTCCACCTTCATCCCAGACGGGTAATTCAAATTGGCTTCCGCAATCAAGTTCCAGTGCACCGCTACGCTGTTTAGAGAAACCAATCATGCTGATGTTCTTAGGCCAAGGTAATGTTAACTTCTCCGGAATTCGAGCTTTCAAATAGTCAGAATACACTCGTAATGCACCACTAGACCCTGTGAGTTTAGTCGACTTGTTATCATCACGCCCGACCCAAATTGTCGTTACCTCTCGTCCATCGACACCAACAAACCAACTATCACGAGTGTCATTACTAGTACCCGTTTTTCCTGCCAGTGCTGCCCATGCAAACTGACTATTCAGATAACGTCCTGTTCCCTCAGCTACTCCTTTTTTCATCGCAAAGGTGGTAAGCCATGCTGCTTGCTGAGGGACCTTCTGTTGGGCTTTTGGTAGAGATCGATAGAGCACTTCCCCCTCTACAGTAACGACTGAACGTAAAGCCGATAGCTCAGCTTGTCGTCCTGAGTTAGCGATGGTTTGGAACATCTGCGCCACTTGATATGGCGTCAACGACAGCGAACCAAGGAACATGGATGGAACAGGCCTGATCTCATTCGCATCTACACCTAAGCGCACTAATGTCTCGGAAACCGGCTTAATGCCGAGAGACATACCTAAGCGCACAGTCGGGACATTAAGGGATTTTGCAAGCGCTTGATAGAGCGGCACATCACCACGGAACTTACGGTCGTAGTTTCGTGGCTGCCAAACATTACCTTGACTGCCTTTCAATGTAATTGGAGTGTCTTTTAGAGTCGATGCCAAATCATAGCTCTGCGGCTGTTCCAACGCAGTAAGATAGACAGCAGGCTTGACTAACGAACCAATTGGCCTACTCGCATTCAACGCTCGGTTGAAACCACTGTAACCAGTACGCTTACCGCCCACCATAGCTCGGATCTCTCCAGTATTTCTGTCCACCGCAACAGCAGCCGCTTCAAGACCTTTACCGGATGTTTTCTCTAACTGAGGTACCCGCTTAGCAATGGCCTTTTCTAACTTGTCCTGTGAAACAGGATCCAGAGAGGTGTAGATTCGAATGCCTTTGCCACCACGTAGCTTATCGCCTAGCTTGCTATTCAGCTCACGGTTAAGCTGCTGAAAATACGCTGGTTGGCGGCTCGCAATTTGTGGATTGTTCTGCAAGTCGAGATCACGAGAGGCTGCCATTTCAAACTCACGTCCGGTCAGCATGTTCTGATCCATCATTAAACGCAGCACTAAGTCTCTGCGCTGCTTAGCTCGCTCTGGATGACGAATAGGGTTGTAGTACGATGGCCCTTTTACCATACCCACCAATAACGCAAGCTGGTCAATTCTCAACTCTTGTAGTGGCTGACCAAAATACAAACGAGACGCTAGCCCAAAACCATGAATAGCCTCACCGCGGCTTTGGCCAAGGTAAACTTCATTTAAATATGCTTCTAAGATTTGGTCTTTGCTATAGCGATAATCAAGAATGAGTGCGATAAACACTTCTCTTACTTTACGCCATAAGGTTCTATCACTGGTGAGGAACAGGTTTTTAGCCAACTGTTGTGTTAACGTACTGCCCCCTTGTACCGTACGGCCAGCACGAATGTTAGCAAAAAACGCACGTGCTATGGCAGTAGGAGAGATGCCATCATGTTGGTAAAAATCACGATCTTCCGTTGCTAATAACGCGTCGATCATGATTTCTGGAAATTGATCACGCCTTAAAAACAAGCGTTGTTCATCGGCTTTTTTCTCGAGCATCCCAAGCATCTTAGGTTCAATTCTTAGAAAGCCAAGATCGCCTTTCTTTTCCAACGACTGAATTCTAGACAATGACCCATCGTTAAAATACAACATCACATGACGATCGGGTTCTGGACCGTCGGCAAATTCGAAGGGACGGCGAATCAGTTCTATCTTGGTGGAAGACGAGGAATACTCTCCTGGATGGCGCGGTTGAGATACCTTACGATAGTTCAATACGTCCAGTTCATTACGTAGCTGAGCTATCGTGATGTTGTCGCCGACAGACAGATTGAGCACACGAGCATAAACCACTGTTGGCAACTCGAATAAATTGCCTTCAAAGCGCTCTTTAACCACTTGATCAAGATAGTAAAACACCGCGCCAAGAGCCACCACGCCAACCAAAGCCAGTTTCCAACCGATTGAGAACAGGCGTTTCCCCCACCCTTGTTTCGGTTTTTTCCGACTCGGCTTACGCTTAGGTTTGCTGCTTTTGGCTTTCGATTTAGGAGCCGATTTTGTGGTGGTCTTTCTTGGTGCTGGCTTTTTACCACTAGGTGCCAACTTTTTCGTTACTGTCATGAATTCAATTGTCTTTTAGTTTTACTCGTTGCCTGATGATTCATTGGGTCATCAGGCCAAGGATGTTTCGGGTAACGCCCCTTCATCTCTTTCTGTACTTCTTTGTAGGAACCTTGCCAAAATGCCGCCAAGTCTCTGGTTATCTGCAACGGACGTTGAGCTGGAGATAATAGTTCTAACACAATCGCTTGTTTACCTAGCGCAATAGTAGGTGATGACTTTTCGCCAAACATTTCTTGCAGCTTCACCGACAACGTCGGAGCTTCACCAACTTGGTAATGTATTTTCTTTCTTCCGCCAGAGGCAACCACCAAATGTGTCGGGAGACACTCATTGAGTCGTTGTTGTTTATCCCAACCTAAGCGGGCTTGTAATGCGGCCATTACATCCAACTTCTTAAGTTGTTTGGCATTCTTGATGCCAGTCATGAAGGGTAATAACCACGTCTCAAGCTCGTCGAACAATGCTTGCTCAGACATATCCGGCCAACCTTCATCTGGGAGCCAGTCCGAAGCACATATGACGCGCGTACAAAGCGCTTGCGCGTCAGAGCTCCAGTCTAACGCAGCTAAGCCTTTACGCTTAACATAGCCAAGCAGCGCAGCTTCAACATCCGCTTTTTCTGGAACGGGAATCTCTTTGTGATGCAAAACAATCGCGCCAATTTTTCGTTGTTCACTGGCAACTAAGCGACCTTTCTGATCATCCCAATCCACCACAGAGAGTTCATCAATTAATTGCGGTGCTGTTGTCGAAAGCAGCTCAATATCCAGCGGCAACGCCTTAAAAATCTGACTACTTCCCTGACCGGTTTTCATTAAATCAACAACGGCCAAGTAAAGTGACTTCGCTAATGGTTGCTGATTATCGACACTTGCTCCATGCCCATTTGCTAACAAATAGTGTCCCGATGCAGCACTGCGACTTGCCGCTATTCTATCTGGGAATGCGAGCACTGCGACAAATCCGAGTAAAGATTCATTCATCACCTCTAAAACAAAACGATGCGATAAACGTTGCGCCAATATAGAAGCTCTTTGGGAAAGAGGGCCACGGCGAGAGTGAGTGCCTTGCTGCCAGCGCGTTAATGAACGAGTAAGATCCAGCTCATTGCGTTCGGGCTCTTCAATCAGGCAGCATACGGCTATTGCCACATTGAGCGTCTTAGACCCTAACTGCTTAGCCTGTAGCAACATGCTAGCAAGGCGAGGCTCGACACCCAACTCATGAGCTTGATGTCCAAGTGCGGTTTGCTTGCCCTTCTCATCAATAAGTTGCAGCTTGATAAGAAGCGACTGGGCTTGCTGTAGATGCGTGGACTTGGGAGGGTCTATCCAAGCTAAATCCATTGCATCAGAGCAGCCCCACTTGGTCAGTTCTAATCGCAATGCGGACAAGTCACTACGTAGAATTTCTGGCGTACTTTGCTCAGGTTGTGAGTTGAACTGAGTTTCACTATATAAACGTACACAAAGCCCAGGCTCAATTCGACCTGCACGTCCTGCCCTTTGAATCGCGGAGGACTGTGCAATGCGGGTTTGTTCAAGTCTCGAAACACCGGTCTTTAAATCAAACCAAGATTGGTTTTCTAAACCCGAATCTACGACGAGGCGAATACCTTCAATGGTTAGGGAAGTTTCAGCGATATTGGTTGCAAGAACGACTTTTCGTGTCCCGGATTTAGCTGGCTGGATAGCCTTTTGCTGCGCTTTAAAATCCAACTGCCCATATAAAGGACAGACATCTGCTTCGATACCAGATTGGCTCAAAAGCTCTTCAACTCTTTTGATGGCGCCAACGCCCGGTAAAAAAGCCAGCAAAGAACCTGACTCACGTAGCATCAGGTTCTCTATTTGTTTTGCCATAAACATTGGCAGATTATCATTACGGCTCATTGGCACATAATGGGTTTCTACTGGGAAAGAGCGTCCACTGGATTCTATAAAGGTTGCTGTTGGTAATACACGTTGAAGGTCATTGGCTTCCAACGTTGCAGACATCACAATCAGCTTCAAGTCATCTCGCAGCGCCTCTTGGCTTTCAAGGGAAAAAGCGAGTGCGGTATCGGCATGCAGGCTACGCTCATGAAACTCATCAAAAATAATCGCTCCAATGCCCGTCAACTCAGGGTCGTCTTGCAGCATACGAGTTAAGATGCCCTCTGTCACAACTTCTAACTTTGTATCCTTGCTTACCTTACTCTCACCACGTACTCGGTATCCTACGGTTTGACCTACCGTTTCATTCCGCTGCGACGCTACGTACATGGCTATATTCCTCGCCGCAATACGTCGCGGTTCGAGCATGATAATTTTGCCGTCTATCAGTCCACTTTCAACAAGCTTTTCAGGAAAGTACGTTGACTTACCGGCACCAGTCGCCGCCTTGAGTATGATCTGATTCGATGAGGAAATCGCTTCAAATATTGAAGGCAACACTTGTTCTATAGGGAGCTGTGACAACGCTTTGACCTTATGTTGTAATGTGGCCACTCATTCTAATAAAAAATGGCCTCGAAATGCACTTTGATCCTCCTTTAAAGCAAGGAAAGCTAATAAAACGATACAAACGCTTTCTTGCTGATATCCATTTAAGCAACAAAGAACAGATCACTATCCACTGCGCAAACACCGGGGCAATGACTGGTTGCGCCGACCCAGACTCTACCGTTTGGTACTCCACCTCTGACAATGCAAAGCGAAAATACCCTAATAGTTGGGAGCTAACGGAAACCGTCTCAGGTCATAAAATTTGCGTTAATACGGTTAGGGCTAATACTTTAGTTGTTGAAGCAATAGAAAATGGCATTGTTGAGGAGCTTAATGGTTATCAATCGTTGAGAACCGAGGTGAAGTATGGTCAAGAAAACAGCAGAATCGACATTTTATTACAAGATAGTGATCGCGCAGATTGCTACATTGAAGTAAAAAGTGTCACACTGCTTGATGATGCAAGCACCACCGGTCAGGGCTACTTTCCAGATGCACAAACCACAAGAGGACAAAAGCATTTGCGAGAGCTCACAGAAATGGTTCAAACCGGACATCGAGCTGTATTATTTTTCGCTGTTTTGCATTCAGGGATTGAAAAAGTGTCAGCGGCACACCATATAGATGCGAAATATTCACAATTACTCAAGCAAGCAGAGGAAGCAGGGGTAGAGGTAATTTGTTACAAGGCAGCGTTTTTTGATAATGAAATTACGCTCTTATCGAAGGTCGATTTCAGCTAAAAGTGATTTCACTTCACATTGATAAGAACTTTAACAAACTTCATTTGCCACCAGCATTTCTTTTTGCTATAGATACCCGCCTTAAAATTAACTGTACGCACAGTTGACTAGGTGTAAGTAGGAGATGCTGCATGCCAGAAACTAAGAAAAAAGCGCTAGGCATCCTAGCCATTGCAGGTGTTGAACCATATCAAGAGAAAGCTGGTGAAGAATACATGTCACAAGCTCAAATGGATCACTTTACAAAAATTTTGAGCGCTTGGCGCAACCAACTTAGGGAAGAAGTTGATCGAACTGTGCACCACATGCAAGACGAAGCAGCTAACTTTCCTGATCCCGTTGACCGCGCGTCACAAGAAGAAGAGTTCAGTCTCGAACTTCGCAACCGTGACCGCGAACGTCGCTTAATCAAAAAGATTGAGAAGACACTAAACAAGATTGAAGAAGACGAGTTTGGCTTCTGTGAATCTTGTGGTATCGAAATCGGTATCCGTCGTTTAGAAGCTCGTCCTACTGCCGATTTATGTATCGACTGTAAGACTCTTGCAGAGATCAAAGAAAGACAAATGCAAGGCTAATAAGCGATAAGAAAAGGGAGCAAACGCTCCCTTTTTTGATCCACTACTTCATACGAAACTAATACTATGTACATAGGTCGATTTGCCCCCTCTCCCTCAGGTCCACTCCATTTTGGTTCCTTAATTGCCGCTCTGGGAAGTTATTTCCAAGCCAAAAGCCATTCAGGTCAGTGGTTAGTTCGAATAGAAGACATAGATCCTCCGCGTGAAGTGGCTGGAGCAGCCTCGCTTATCTTAAAAACACTGGAAGCCTATCAATTGCAATGGGATGGTGATGTTCTTTATCAAAGTTCTCGGTTGGACGCTTATCAGGCTCAAATCGACCATTGGCTTCATCAAGGGCAAGCTTATTTGTGTGAGTGCACCAGAAAGCAAATAAAAGCACTGGGTGGCTACTATCAAGGTACGTGTCGAGATAAAGCACTGAGTTCAAGCAATCAGTGCGCGGTCCGTCTCAAAATGCACCACCCGGTTGAATCCTTTATCGACCAACGATATGGCCAACTGGATATCCCTAAAGCTCTAGCTGAAGAAGACTTCATTATTAAGCGCCGTGACGGGTTGTTTGCCTACAACCTTGCGGTGGTGCTCGATGATATTTATCAGAACATCACTGAAGTCGTTCGCGGTGCTGATCTTATTGAGCCGACAGGTCGTCAAATCAGCTTATATAAGACATTAGACGTGGACCCAGTGAGCTACCTGCATCTTCCGCTGGCAATTGATGATAATGGCAACAAGTTATCCAAACAAAATCATGCCACCGCTATTGATTTCAGCAATCCAAGACCCACATTACTCAATGCAATGCGTTTTCTTGGTTTCAACATTGATAGCCATATTGAAACAGAAAACATAGAGACTATCATCCAGTGGGGCGTGGAAAACTGGCAGCTTTTACAACTGCCAAATAAGCTCAAAATCAAACCGCCATTCTCAAATGAGGCTCTCTAAGCTATCATAAGCGGCAAATTTCATGCGTCAGGCACGGAATGTACGCCAAAACTGCGTCATTTCGCGAACCTAAATTGCGTTAATATTATGAATAAAAAAGAAAATTCTCAAAAAGTTCAACCGGTCTATCACGAGCTTTCATTGCAGACTTATAGCCGAGACGAACACAACATCTCGCGCAAGCAGATCAGCGAAAATGCGTTAAAAGTCTTATATCGCCTTAATGGTGCAGGATATGACGCATATCTCGTTGGCGGCGGCGTGCGCGATCTGCTGCTTGGAGAACAACCTAAAGATTTTGATATAGCCACTAACGCAACGCCAGAGCAGATCAAAAAACTATTTAGGAATTGTCGTCTCATTGGTCGACGTTTTCGTCTTGCACACATTATGTTCGGTCGCGATATTATTGAAGTCGCTACCTTCCGTGGACACCATCAAGAACAAGAGAAAAACGTTTCTCAACAGAGCAAAGAAGGCATGCTACTGCGCGACAATGTCTATGGTTCTATTGATGAAGATGCAGAGCGTCGTGATTTCTCAATCAATGCGATGTATTACAACATCGGCGACTACTCCATTCACGACTATGCAGGTGGAATGGAAGATCTAGAAGATCGTTTAATTCGTCTTATCGGTGAGCCTGAAGTTCGCTACCGCGAAGATCCAGTGCGTATGCTGCGCGCTATACGCTTTGCTGCCAAATTAGATTTTGACATTGAAGAAGACACAGCAGCGCCGATTGAAGAACTTGCACCATTATTGCGTGATATCCCATCTGCTCGCTTATATGAAGAGTCATTAAAGCTATTACAGTCTGGGTATGGACTAGAAACCTATCACCTATTGAGGGAATACAATTTATTCCAACAATTGTTCCCAATCATAGCGCCGCACTTTACTGAAGAGTATTCTTCTCGCACTGAGCAAGTCTTAGACTTGGTGTTGGATGCTACCGATGAGCGCATCGAAGAAGGTAAACGCGTAAACCCTGCGTTTATGTTTGCCGCCATGCTTTGGTACCCAATGATGGAATATGCCACTCGATTAATGTCAAAAGGCATGTCTGAGTACGACGCTATCATGGAAGCTAGTAATAATATCCTCGATGAACAAGTCAAATCGACAGCGATCCCGCGCCGTCATACCGCAACGATTCGCGAGATATGGCAACTGCAATTGCGACTGCCTCGTCGTTCAGGCAAGCGAGCTTACCGACTGATGGAGCTTAACAAGTTCCGAGCGGGCTTTGATTTCCTCGAAATGCGTGGTGAAATTGAAGGCGGTGAAGTAGCTGCTTTGGCAAAATGGTGGGCAACGTTCCAATCAGCGGGTCGTAATATGCGTCAAGCCATGGTCAATGACCTTGGTGGTTCAAGCTCTCGTTCTGGTTCTCGTCGCAGAAGAACACCGAAGAAATCTAAGAGCGCTGAGTAATGATCACTTGTTTTATAGCGATTGGCAGCAATCTGTCAGATCCCGTAGCTCAAGCTAACGAAGCGATTGAAGCACTTAAGCACTTACCAAAGAGTAAGCTCACAATTTGCTCCTCGCTTTATAGCAGCACACCAATGGGACCACAAAATCAGCCTGATTATATTAATGCTGTCGCGCAAGTTTCTACCGAATTAACGCCACTTGAGCTCCTCGATTGCACACAAGCGATCGAACTGGAACAAGGGCGTGTCCGTAAAGATGAGAGATGGGGCCCAAGAACTCTTGATCTCGATATTATTCTTTATGGCAATGAGGTGATCGATTCCGAGCGCCTAACCGTTCCTCATTATGGGATGAAAGAGAGAGAATTTGTTCTCTATCCGCTTCTGGAAATCGCACCAAATTTACAACTCCCTGACGGGACTGAGCTCAAAACACTGGTGGACAATGTGTCACGTAATGGGCTCAGAGTTTGGCAATCGTAGCCAACCCCTAAGTAAGGATTAAAAATGAAAAAAATCACCATCAACGATCTTGTTAAATGGAAACAAGAAGGTCGTAAATTTGCAACGTCAACCGCGTATGATGCGAGCTTTGCAGGTTTATTTGAAAGCCAAGAAATGCCAGTTCTACTAGTGGGTGATTCACTAGGTATGGTACTTCAAGGCCGCAACGACACACTTCCTGTAACAGTAGAAGACGTTGTTTATCATACTCGTAGTGTACGTGCAGGCAGCCCAAACTGTCTTCTTATGGCCGACATGCCTTTCATGAGCTATGCCACTCCAGAGCAAGCTTGTGAGAATGCGGCAAAGCTGATGCGTGCAGGCGCTAACATGGTTAAAATTGAAGGCAGTGATTGGCTCGTTGATACCGTAAGAATGCTGACTGAACGTGCTGTTCCAGTTTGTGCTCACCTAGGTTTAACGCCGCAAAGCGTCAATATTTTTGGTGGTTATAAAGTTCAAGGTCGCGATCAGAAGAATGCAGACAAAATGGTACGTGACGCACTGGCTCTTCAAGAAGCTGGCGCTCAAATCGTTCTATTGGAATGCGTTCCTCAAGAGCTCGCAAAACGTATCACAGAAGCGCTCGATGTCCCTGTTATTGGTATCGGTGCAGGTAACACTACTGATGGCCAAATCTTAGTGATGCATGACATGTTTGGTATTTCGGCGAACTACATGCCTAAGTTCTCGAAAAACTTCCTCGCAGAAACTGGTGATATGCGCAGTGCTGTCGCGAAGTACATCGCTGATGTGGAAAGCGGCGCTTTCCCTGATGACGCTCATACGATTGCCTAGGGGGAATCATGCAAACTTTAGCTGATATTGCTGAACTTAGAGAGCAAATTGCACTACTTAAGCGCGAACAGCGTCGAATTGCCTTTGTTCCTACTATGGGTAATTTGCACGAAGGCCATCTTACTTTAATGCGCAAAGCACGCGAACATGCTGATGTCGTCGTCGCGAGCATTTTTGTTAATCCGATGCAATTTGATCGTGCGGATGACTTAAACAACTATCCACGCACGCTTGACGAAGATATGGCGAAGTTGACGGCTGAAGGTGTCGACTTATTGTTCACGCCAACACCAGAAGTTATGTACCCACAAGGCTTGGATAAACAGAGCTTTGTTGAGGTTCCAGGCATTTCTCACATGCTTGAAGGTGCTTCACGTCCAGGGCACTTTAGAGGCGTATCAACTATCGTCACTAAGCTGTTCAATATCGTTCAGCCAGACGTAGCTTGCTTTGGTGAAAAAGATTACCAGCAACTGGCGCTTATCCGTCAAATGGTGAGCGATCTTGCCATGAATATTGACATTGTCGGTGTCCCAACAGTGCGTGAAATGGATGGCTTGGCAATGAGCTCACGTAATGGTTATCTGACAATGGATGAACGCCAGCGTGCACCTGTGTTAGCAAAAACCATGCGTTGGATTAACAGTGCAATTCGCGGTGGTCGTGATGATTACGCTTCCATTGTTGAAGACGCAAGTGATCAATTGCGTGCAGCAGGTCTTCAGCCAGACGAAATTTTCATTCGCGACGCACACAGCTTGCAACCGATTAGCAGTGATTCAACGCACGCGGTTATTTTGATGTCGGCTTTCTTAGGAAAAGCGCGTCTAATTGACAACCAAGTCTTAGAGTTACAACAGCAACAAGCGGAAACAGAATCAGCAGAAGAAAACTAGCACTGTAGTTTTTGTTGCTACAGTGCACACATTCGTTGGATACAAAAAAGGGGTCACTGTAATCAGTGACCCCTTTTCTATTATTGCGAATTAAACTCTAAACGATTGAATCTTACCATCGAGTTCTGTTGCGTTATTCTGCATCATTTCCGACGTTTCCAACAGCTCAGTAACAACCACAACCGACGCTTCGACCAGCTCTCTTACATTAGTCAGGTTTTGATTCATCTCTTCGGCAACACTGCTTTGCTGACCCGCTGCAGTGGCAATTTGGAAGTTCATATCATTAATCTGATTGACTTGATTCACAATGCCATCAAGTTCTACACCGGCATTGGTGACAAGTTCTACACCGTCGGCCGCTTCGACCACGCTCTTTTCCATCAATTCAACCGCTGAATTGGCGCTTGATTGCAGTTGAGAAATCATCTCTTGGATTTCTACTGTCGCCTGCTGTGTGCGTTGAGCGAGATTGCGCACTTCATCCGCAACAACAGCAAAGCCTCGGCCTGCCTCTCCTGCACGTGCAGCTTCAATAGCTGCATTAAGCGCTAGAAGGTTAGTCTGCTCTGAAATACCTTGAATGGTGCCCACAACACTGCCGATGGACTCAACACGTTCTTCAACTTGGTTTACCGCTTGCGCAGAAGCTGCGATATCATCCGACAACTCACTCATTTTAGTCACAGTGCCTTGAACAAAACGTTGACCTGTCGATGCCTGCCCTGAAGCTTGTTCTGTTAGCTGAGAAGCATTCTGAGCGTGATCTGCAACGGTCTGAACCGTTGAAGTCATTTCACTCATTGCCGTGGCAAGCTGATCGATTTCGTTAAACTCTTCTTGAGAAGACTCTTTGGTTTCAGACATGCTTAACGTCATCACTTCAGTGAGCGTCGCGAGTTCTTGAGAAGTAACCACTTGAGTCTTGATGATATCTTGCAGCTGAACACGAGTGCGTTCTAGCTCTCTAGCAACGTCACCGTACTCATCTTTACAATCCATGTTGACCGGCACGGTCAGGTCTTTGTCCGCCATGCGTTTGATAGCATCGCTGAGATATGTAGTTTGTTTTAACATCGTTTTAGCGGCGAATAATAAGAGCGCAACAAAGAGCACGATCATCAATGCTGTTTGCCAAACCACTTGAACCAAGTAGGCTTCATAATGCTGTTGCGCGACCTCTGCACTTTGCGTCGCAGCAAGCAATGAATCATAAAATGTACTGGCATCCCATAATTGCTTGCTAACCAACAGAACCGTACTAAATATCATCAACATCAACATCTTAGGAACTAAGCGCACGTCCGTTATTACACGCTCCCAAGGTTTAAATGCCAGTGTGGTCATTATCCGTTCTCCATTATTTATTATATAGTTAGGGTGTCTTTACCTAACTTTGATGCCAACGTCATTTACTTGTACGTTACCTTCGCTAAAGGAAATGGCACGCATGAGCCCAAGTTATTTATTTCGAGCCTCGTATGAAAGCAAATGATACCAAAACTGAAACTAAGCCTCTGAGTTTATTGTCACTTTTTCTGTCGTTTATGGCGCTATTTGTGATCTCAGCCTTGTTGTTTGCGCCTATCAATAGCGATGAGCGTACCGTCCTTATCGGCCTAGACTTTATAATCTGTAGTTTATTTCTGCTGCAGCTTTTCATAGATCTGATCCGCTCCACAGATCGTCTGCAATTTATGAAAACCCACTGGATCGATTTTGTCGCTAGTGTACCTATGATTGAGCCGCTACGTTTTGCCAGAGTGTTTCATATCTTTAGAGTTATTTTGGTTATCCGTTCTGGTGAGGCCCTACTAAGACAACTGGCGCGGAATAAGCACGAAACCACCATTGCTTCTATTTTATTACTACTGATCTTACTGATCACCGCAGGCGCTGGGCTTATGCTCTGGGCGGAAGGAGATGATCCCGAAGCCAATATTCAGCATATCGGCGATGCAGTTTGGTGGGCTTTCGTTACCGTTTCAACAGTGGGCTATGGAGATCATTACCCTGTTACGGGTTTGGGAAAAGCGCTAGCTGGAGTGATTATCATCTGTGGTGTTGGTTTGTTTGGTATGACATCAGGTTTGATTACCTCGCTGCTTTCCTCACCAAGTTCAATGGATGAAAGGCGTTCCAAACATAAAGAAGTGATGCTACAGAAGGTGTTAAACCAACAAGAAATCATCCTACACAAGCTAGAGAAAATCGAAAGAAAAATGGACTCGCTGGATTCCAATAAATAACAAAAAAGAGGCACCACGCCTCTTTTTTGCAGCAATTAATTAGCCACTAGTCCTGCCAGTAAGGCTGGGCTTCAATACTGATTTGTCGAGTTTGCTCCATCGCATGTAGTATGGAGCTCTCCTGGCGTTTCAACCAACGTTCTAGTTGCTGTTGCTCTTCGCCTTCTAATTTTGTGACTAAGCGCTCTAAAGGCTCCAACATCAGTAAGTCGTCAATTCCCTGAAGTAAATCTGCCCAAGGAAGCCGGAAACTATTGCGCTCATCCATATTATAAAGGCTAGCAAAACCAACACCGGTGTAGAGATTCCTCATCAAACGATATTGTTGGCCGATGTAATCCTGTCGAGTGAGCAGTTTCTCTGGTGGGAAAGCCTCAATCAACTCAGCCCAAGTGCGTGCAAGCTGTTTGATGGAAAACGGCTTAATGTTTTGCGCCATCTTATCGCGAGCTTTGTCATCAAGAAACGGCTGCCAGCCTCGCGATAAAATCCAGCGACTTAGGTCTAGTAATAGACCTGCATAGCGTGCCGAGTGAATCAATTTCAGCATGTCTTCACGATCAGGTAGCTCTTGCTCCATCTCTTTCAGCTCAGCAACCAAATACTTTCTTGCATCCAGCTTTCTTAGAACATGCCCTTTATCTTCAAGTAACGTTTCGAAGTGATCATAACTCTTGAGCCAGCTTAGCTCCTCTTCTAACCACTTCAATTCCTGTCGTACAATTGCACTAGCACGGCGAGGAACAATGCCACCGTAAACAGTAAGAATCTGGCGAATAAAGCTTAGTGCATGACTAATTTCATGCAGCGCTTCTATGGACTCATGCTCAACGTAAATTTGCTCATGATAATGCCAGTGAGCTAGAGCATGTTCGAGAGACTGAATAAAGCAGGTTTCTACACTATCGCTTTCTACGGTGTCGACTAAATCCATTGTCTTGACGGGATCACCTTCGTAATCCATTGCCAAGCGATAACCTCTCGCCGCTTTACTTAAGTTACCTAAGCGAATGCCACCGTCTTCACTAAATGAGCGAGCCAATGTGAATAGCGCATCGGTTTGACCTGATTTTAACTCCAGCTCCACTTCGCAAATGGGATAAGTTTTATCACCCGAAGAGACCACTCCTTGATCGAAGGCCACTTCCACTTGGCTACCATCAGCCATACCAATCAACCACTGTTCACGCGTAAAGTCTGTCGCAAAAATAGGTGTCAGTTCTGCTTGCAATACATCGATATCTTTTCCTTGAGGATAGATATCTACTGGGTGAAGTGTGAGCAATGGAGAGTTGGAAGTGTGTTCTGCATTAAATTCTGGACGTTGGTGCAAACCTGCAACCACGCGTCCAGATGTTTTTACAGTTTGAACAAAAACATCATCAAAACGGCGAATTCTTAAGCCAATATCATGTTGGCGTAACCAGTTATCAGGAGTATCGAAGTAAGTGTTTCCTAACTCACGACAACTGTGCTGAAGTACTTTTGTTTCAGAAATTTTGTTACGTAAAGTTTCTGAAAATTCAGGAGAAACAAAAAACTTCAGTTCTATCTCGGTTTCCATAGTTTTACCTTTCGGGGACACTCACAACAGGATATGAGCAATCGATGCGTTCAGCAAGTGACAAATATCACCCAAATGATGATCTAAAACAGTTTAAATCAGACTTTTAATGGGTTACCATGCGCGCCTTTATAGCCATCGCTCAACATTTCACCATGAATTGGTGTATGTTTATTTCAGGTTATATTAATTAGGTTGAATGACCATGCCAGTAAATACAATTATGGGGTTATTTGCAAAGTCCCCTATTAAGCCTTTGCAGCGCCACGTAGTGTGCGTAACAGAATGTTGTTCTCATCTTATCAACTTCTTTGAGACTAGTGCTCAAGGCGATTGGGAGAAAGCAGCAGAGATCCGTGCGCAGATTTCTCACCTAGAGAAAGAAGCGGACGTACTTAAGCGTGAAATACGCTTAAAACTACCACGCGGTTTATTCATGCCTGTGGATCGTAGCGACATGCTTGAGCTACTTACACAGCAAGATAAGTTAGCGAACCTATCAAAAGACATTGCCGGTCGTGTATACGGTCGACAACTCGTCATTCCAACTCCACTGCAAGAAAACTTCATCGCTTATGTAAAGCGTTGTCTTGATGCAGCTAACCAAGCTCAAAAAGTAATTAACGAGCTTGATGAACTGTTAGAGACTGGCTTTAAAGGCCGCGAAGTTACGCTTGTAGCAGAAATGATTCATCAGCTAGATATCATCGAAGATGACACTGATGCAATGCAGATCCAACTTCGTCAGCAATTGATGACGATTGAGCACGACATGAATCCAATTGATGTCATGTTCCTCTACAAGATTTTTGAATGGGTCGGCGGTATTGCAGATCAAGCACAGCGTGTAGGCGCTCGTCTTGAAGTGATGCTGTCTAGGTCTTAATCGAACGTTAACTAAGTAACAAAGAGCAAGGATGAATTAGGCGTTGAGCACAGACAATGCTTAAGAGTTTGCCCTGCGCCTAAAGAATTGCTCCGCTTGTTATGAAACAAAACTAGGTATTACAATGGATATTCTTGCAAACTACGGCACTATCCTAATTATTGTTGCAGCAGTATTCGGTTTCCTTATGGCAATCGGTATTGGTGCAAATGATGTTGCCAATGCAATGGGTACTTCTGTTGGCTCTAAAGCTCTAACAGTTAAGCAAGCGATCATCATCGCGATGATCTTTGAATTTGCTGGCGCATACCTTGCCGGCGGTGAAGTGACTGACACGATTCGTAAAGGTGTTATTGAAACGTCACTGTTCGCCCATCAACCTGACATTCTTGTCTACGGTATGATGTCCTCTCTACTTGCCGCAGGTACATGGCTACTTCTAGCTTCTTACATGGGCTGGCCAGTATCAACGACACACTCAATCATCGGTGCCATCATTGGTTTCGCATGTGTGTCAGTCGGTACCGAAGCGGTAGACTGGGGCTCAGTTAAAGGCATCGTAGGTAGCTGGGTTATTACCCCTGTTATTTCTGGCTTTTTTGCTTACGTAATATTTATCAGTGCACAACGACTGATATTTGATACTGAAAAACCACTGTTTAACGCAAAGCGCTTTGTGCCAGTTTACATGTTCATTACTACCATGGTTATCGCCCTAGTAACGATTAAAAAAGGTCTTAAGCACGTAGGTCTGCACCTAGAAGGTATGGAAGCGTGGTTCTGGGCTGCAGGTGTTTCTGCACTCGTTATGATCGGTGGTTACATCTATATCCAACGTAAGTTTGCTGACCGTGAGGAAGATCATGGTTTTAGCGGCGTTGAAGGTATCTTCAGTGTTCTAATGGTTATCACAGCTTGTGCAATGGCATTCGCACACGGTTCGAACGACGTAGCTAACGCAATTGGTCCACTGTCTGCGGTAGTATCTACCGTTGAACACATGGGCGAAATTACAGCGAAAAGCTCTATCGCTTGGTGGATTCTTCCATTAGGTGGTATCGGTATCGTTGTTGGTCTTGCAACAATGGGCCACAAAGTAATGGCGACTGTTGGTACGGGTATTACCGAACTAACACCAAGCCGTGGCTTTGCTGCACAGCTAGCAACAGCTTGTACGGTTGTTTTGGCCTCAGGTACAGGTCTTCCTATTTCGACCACGCAAACACTTGTAGGTGCGGTTTTAGGTGTTGGTTTTGCTCGCGGTATTGCTGCACTAAACTTAGGTGTTGTTCGTAACATCGTAGCTTCTTGGATTGTGACGTTACCAGCAGGTGCACTACTAGCGGTCGTATTCTTCTACGCTATGCAAGCCATCTTTGGTGCATAAGCACGATGTGCAATAAAGTCAGAGAGATGTGAAGCTCACGTCATATTTGACTCAAATTCAAATAAAGGGAGGCTTTGCCTCCCTTCTTTGTTGCACCCCGTTAAGAAACTTCATACTATTTGCCCATTCTTAAAAATTTACAAATTGAGAGTACGTCTCCGCGAACAAAGCGAACGATACTTTCTTGTTCATTCCCCATTGAAACACTTAAGGGACTTACTGTGAAAAAACTGATCTGCATGATCATGGTGTCATTACTGGCAGCCCCTGCTGCATTGGCGCAGGATCGTTATATTGCTGACAAGCTATTTACTTACATGCATTCTGGCCCTAGCAGCCAATATCGAATCATTGGCAGCATCAATGCTGGTGACAAAGTTCGACTACTCTCCACTAACAGAGAGAATGGTTACTCTCAAGTTCAAGATAGCCGTGGCCGCAAAGGCTGGGTTGAAACTAAGTATGTGACCACTCAAGAGAGCATGGCAGTGCGTCTTCCGCGTCTTGAGAAAGAACTGACTGAAGCGAAATCACTACTGGCTAACGCTCGTGAAACAGCGAACAGCGAAAAAGATGGTCTAGTGAGTTCTCTAGAAGCACGTAACAAGCAAATTGCTGAACTGGAGCAAAACTACTCAGATATCAGCTCGCAGCTAACCTCATCTCAAACTGAAATCCGTGAGCTGCGCGCAAAACTGGATACACAGAAAGAAGACCTACTGCTGCGCTACTTTATGTATGGCGGTGGTGTTGCTGGAGCAGGTCTGTTGTTTGGATTGATTCTTCCACACATCATTCCTCGTCGTAAGAAGAGTCCAAACGGCTGGGCATAAGACAGTTCAGCATTACGCACAGACAAAAATACCGCCTCATTTGGCGGTATTTTTTTGTTCATGAGACGAAAAGTCTAATCGTCATCGAAATTGAACAGTGACTCCATATTCAACCCTTGTTTGATCAGGATATCGCGAAGTCGACGTAAGCCTTCAACTTGAATCTGTCTCACGCGTTCACGGGTCAGATTAATCTCACGTCCTACTTCTTCTAGTGTCGATGGCTCATAACCGAGCAGACCAAAACGTCGTGCTAGTACTTCTTTCTGCTTAGGGTTTAGCTCGTCAAGCCAGTGAATCAGCGAAGACTTGATATCATCATCTTGAGTCGATACTTCAGGGTCTGAATGCGTTGAGTCAGGAATAATATCTAGGAGTGCTTTTTCACCATCACCGCCAATCGGTGTATCTACTGAGCTAATACGTTCATTTAGACGTAGCATCTTAGACACATCACTGACTGGCTTATCAAGCTTCTGTGCAATCTCTTCTGCTGTAGGCTCATGGTCTAGCTTCTGTGATAACTCACGAGCAGTACGCAAATAGATATTGAGTTCTTTCACTACATGAATCGGAAGACGAATGGTGCGAGTCTGGTTCATTAACGCACGTTCAATCGTTTGTCGAATCCACCAAGTGGCGTAAGTAGAAAAACGGAAGCCTCGTTCTGGGTCAAACTTTTCGACTGCTCGAATCAAACCAAGGTTTCCTTCCTCAATAAGATCAAGCAGCGCCAGCCCACGATTACTGTAACGTCGAGAGATCTTCACCACCAAACGTAGGTTACTTTCGATCATACGTTTACGAGCGGCTTCGTCACCCTTTAGGGCACGTCGCGCATACAGGACTTCTTCTTCCGCGGTAAGTAATGGAGAGAAACCAATTTCGCCTAAGTAAAGCTGAGTCGCATCTAGGCTTTTCGCCGATGCGTCATACATATCTTTATCTTCAGAAATGGATTCATCGTTGGTAAGTGCGTTTTCGACGATCTCCGTTGATTCCGTTTCAACGTCGAAGTTTTCATTTTTGGTTACTGCATTGCTGATACTCATAGCGCCTCCCCCTGGCGAGCTAGCAAAACATGACTACAAACTATGTCGCTAACCTTCTCTGATAACGTCAATCAAATTGCAAGTAGCTTTCGTATTGTAAATACGTATACGGTAATTACGGTAAGTAACGCTTAGGATTTACCGATTTACCTTGGTAACGAATTTCAAAGTGCAGCCTTACACTATTGGTTCCGGAGCTTCCCATTGTTGCGATTTTTTGTCCGGCTTTTACACTTTGTCCTTCTGATACCAACAACCGATCGTTATGTGCGTAGGCACTGAGGTAGTTATCGTTATGCTTAACAATAACCAAATTTCCATAACCTCTGAGTGCATTACCCGAATAAACCACGGTTCCTTTTGCAGTGGCAACAATCGCTTGGCCTCTCTGGCCTGCAATGTCGATACCTTTATTTCCTTGGTCCCCTGCAGAAAAGTTCTTTATTACACGTCCCTTGGTTGGCCATTGCCAGCTCGTTACTTTGCCGCTAGAGCTAGGTGGTGGCTTCGGCTTGGTTTGAGCAGTGCTCTGTTTTGCCGTATTGGGTTTTGTGTTATTAACATTTTGTTTACCTTTAGAGTCACCATACTCCTTTGTTTTTGATTGATCAACCTTCTTAGTGGCTGTTTTTTGACTATTTTGCGTTGATGAACTACCCGTCTTCGCTTTGGAGGATTGCGAGTTAGAAGACTTAGCTTTAGCGGTGGTAGAACCCGCGGCAGCTGTTGCAGTAGAAGCCGCAGCCACTTCCCCAGCACCAGAGCCAGCGTACGCAGGAGGAGTATAAACAGGTCGCCACAAATTGAGGCGCTGACCAGGATGAATGGTGTAAGGAGAACGAAGATTATTTAGTCGAATCAGTTCCTTAACGTCTTTATCCGTTTTGTAGGCGATGAAATAGAGGGTATCACCCTTTTGCACTTCGTAATAACTACCGCGATAGCTCCCTCGAGAGACATTATCGTACCTTCCTCCCAAATCTGAGACAGGTGCAGGCGAACGCCCAGCACACCCAACAAGTGCACTGGACAACATAATTACGGAACCCACGGCCTTCAAACGGCTTTGCATTTACGCTAATTCACCTGCAATCAAAGGAACAAACCTTACTAATTCAATAACTTCGGTATTAAAACTATCACCTTTTCGAGTGATTTTTAATAGTTGTTGTTCATCATCACCAACAGGAATTACAAGTCGCCCACCTTCTGTGAGCTGAGACAGTAAAGCGTCAGGGACTGTCGCCGCTGCAGCTGTCACAATAATCGCATCAAAAGGACCTTTTGCTTTCCATCCTTGCCAACCATCACCATGTTTAGTCGAGACATTGTAAATATCGAGTCTCTTTAGGCGACGTTTAGCATCCCATTGAAGAGATTTGATTCTTTCTACCGAGAAGACGTGCTCAACTATTTGAGCCAAAACTGCAGTTTGGTAGCCAGAACCCGTTCCTATCTCGAGTACTTTAGTTCCTCTTGATAGCTCTAAAAGCTCGGTCATTTTGGCGACAATATAAGGTTGAGATATTGTTTGACCAGCGCCAATAGGCAACGCATTGTTATCATACGCTTGATGTATCATCGCTTGAGACACGAACTGTTCTCTGGGTACAGATTGAATCGCTTCTAATACTGCACCATTGGTAATGCCATGCCCTTTGATAAACTCAACGAGTCGTTCCGCTTGCGGATTCATTACCTTAATCTCTCCCTGCTATCCAACGTTCCATTGCACCTATTGATTCATGCGCGGTCAAATCCACCTGAAGCGGAGTAATGGAAATATGGCCATGCTCTATTGCATAGAAATCCGTTCCTATACCCGCATCTTGCTCTTTCCCCGGAGGACCTAGCCAATAGATATCGTGACCACGTGGGTCCTTCTGTTTAATCATACTCTCAGCATGATGGCGCGCGCCTAATCGAGTAACCTCAACCTGACCTAATTGCGCTAATGGAAAATCTGGAATATTGATATTCAACAAGCGATTAGTTGGGACCCTTTGCTTAAGATGTCGCTCCACAAACTGTCGAGCGATAATCGCCGCAGCGGTAAAGTTCTGTTTGCCTACCAAGCTAAATGCAATGGATTGAACTCCAAGAAAATGCCCTTCCATAGCTGCGGCAACCGTTCCGGAATACAGAACATCGTCACCAAGGTTTGCACCATGATTAATACCAGATAGCACGAGATCAGGCAGGTCATCTTTCATTAGCTCATTGAGTGCAAAATGCACACAATCCGTCGGTGTGCCTTGCACAGAGTAAACACCCGGCTCAATTTGATTTACGCGCAGAGGCTGTTCTAGCGTCAATGAGTTGGAGGCACCAGATCGGTTGCGATCTGGTGCAACAATGGTTACTTGCGCAATATCACTAAGTTCTTTCGCTAGTGCTCGAATGCCTTCGGCATGCACCCCATCATCATTGCTGATTAAAATGCTAAGTTTTTTACTCATATCCATGTGTTTAGAATTGTCGTTCCACTTCTTCTATTTGAGCCAGCTCTCGTAAGATTGATGTTGCAAAGCTACCTGAGTCTAAAAAGAAAGAAAGCGTCACGGCATCATCTTCTAGCTGACTTTTTAATGATTCAGGCTTCAGTAAGATAGCTCGGCGATCGTGTCGCATACGATTACCACGAATCAACAACATGAGGTCAGGCTCTTGATCTACCGCGCTTTGCTCAAGTGTTAAAGCATCTTGCTCTGTCGGCAGGGCGTTATCACCAGCCAGTGCAGCGGTAATCGCGCCATTATCGTCCAGAATATCACCCGCGATTGCACTCTCGAAACTCTGAGCTTCGATGCGCTTAGAGACAATCTCATTAAAAATCCAAGAGCGAGCTGCCGACAAATATAGGCTGCGCTTATTTTGGTTACGAGTTCGTACATTTTCACGTCCCCAACGTCTTGCTTCGATGACATTGCCGCCATCTCTACCAAATCGTTGCTGACCAAAATAGTTAGGAACACCACTCGCTTCGACTTGCTGTAATCTCGCGCTCAATTCCGTTATATCAGAAACGTCCGTAAGACGAATATCAAACTCGTTCCCCGCTAAATCACCTGGTCTTAACTTCTTGTTATGCCAGTTAGTTGCTACTATCTCAATACTAGGATATTGCTTATGAAAGTCGGAAAAGTCAGGGACATTCTTTTTCGGCAGATGCACACTCAACCACTGCTCTGTCACAGCATGTCTGTCTTTAAGACCTGCCCAACCTATATCTTTGGACTTGACCCCGCAAAACCTTGCCAGTTCGTTGGCAACAAAGCTGGTATTCTCACCATTTTTGCGAACGCGTAGCATCAAATGCTCGCCTTCTCCTGTGAACTCGAAGCCAAGTACTTCGCGAACCACAAAATCTTCATTGGTCGCTTTAAATTTGGCTGTCGTGGTTGGCTTACCGTATAGGTAGGCTAAGTGTTGTAAAACATCAGTCATCATCGCTGCCTATTAAGACGTAATTTTGCTAATCAATACCACTGCTTCAGTGGCAATTCCTTCTTTACGTCCTGTAAAGCCTAATCTTTCAGTTGTCGTTGCCTTCACATTAACGTTACCAATATCGGTATCTAAGTCTTCTGCAATGACTTGGCACATGATGTCAATGTGAGGAGCCATTTTAGGAGCTTGCGCCATGATGGTGATATCCGCATTAACCAGTTCGTAGCCTTTCGCTTTAACTTTACTGTACACATCACGAAGTAGAGCGCGACTATCCGCTCCTTCCCACTCGGCATCAGTATCTGGGAAGTGACGACCAATATCTCCTGCGGCGATAGCCCCAAGTAAGGCATCACATAAAGCGTGAAGTGCAACATCACCATCAGAGTGTGCGATCAATCCTTGCTCGTAAGGAATGGCCACACCGCCAATGATTACAGGACCTTCGCCACCAAACTTATGAACATCAAAGCCATGGCCTATTCTCATTGTTGTACTTCCTCTTTCATTAAATAAAATTCAGCCAGAGCTAAATCTTCTGGCCTAGTAATTTTGATGTTGTCTCCACGCCCTTCAACTAGTAATGGAGAAAGCCCGGTCCACTCAACAGCAGACGCTTCATCGGTAATTGAAACCCCTTCCTCCAGTGCATTAGTAAGTGCACTATGAAGTAGCTCTACTTTGAACATTTGTGGCGTCAACGCATGCCACAGACCCACTCGCTCTACAGTATGGTCAATACCATTGACGTCATCGGCTCGCTTCATGGTGTCTTTCACGGGCGAAGCTAAAATTCCGCCAACCGGGTGCACGGACACTTCATAAATCAGCTTACTGATGTCTGCCAAGGTGATACAAGGGCGAGCGGCATCATGAACCAAACACCACGCATTAGGGATACGCTGTTTAACGTAGTCGATGGCAGCGAGTACCGAGTCGGCACGCTCGTTACCACCAGCAACACGCACTACTGGCTTTTCCGATAAAAATGACAGTCCAGAATAATAAGGGTCATTTTCACTAACAGCGACAATGACGCTTTCGACACTTGGGTGTGACAGCAACTTATCAACCGTATGCTCTAAAATAGTTTTGTCATTAATCTTAAGGTATTGCTTTGGGACGTCAGCTTGCATACGACTGCCCACGCCAGCAGCTGGCACAATAGCAATGATAGGATGGTGTTCAGGTATCATTGGTTGTCCTCACCTATGATGCGATAGAACGTCTCTCCGTCTTGAATCATTCCTAGTTCATGTCGTGCTCTTTCTTCAATGGCATCAAGCCCTTGTCGAAGGTCATCAATTTCCGCAAACATCTCATTATTACGTGTCTGTAGGTTTTGATTCACTTGCTGTTGCACTTGGATTTCTGATTCAACTTGATTGAAGTCGACGATACCGTTTTTTCCAAACCAGAGAGTATATTGCAACCAAGAAAAAACAACTAACAACACTAGGGTAAAGATACGCATAAACTGGCACGTTCCATCGAAAAAATCTGCTCTTTATATAGCACAGTTTACACCTTGAAATAAGCGAAGAGAAAGCCTTGTTCGCGACTAAGGTGAAAAGTAAGTGCCTACTCGCCCTAATGACTGGCTTGAAGAGACCATTCGGCAAGTGTCATTTTTAGGTTATTTGACATTAACACCTGCTGGTTGAATTGAATTCCGATTAACGAACCCACTCCATGCTTTTTAATACTAGCTATTTCGAAGGTAATTCCTGCGGGTAAAAAACGATTCAGCTCACAATCTATTTTTACCTCTAGCCCTTTACAAAAATCATGTTCTGAAGCGATAAAAATACCACAACCAGACAACGAGAAATCCACCATTGTTGCTTCGGTTTGCGCTTTACCAACAGAAAGAGAGCAAGGAATTGCAAGCTTATAACGCGAATGCTCTCTAATGGGCTTAGATACGAAGTTGTTGGGAGGTGAAAGATAAATCTGTTTACTAGGCACACTAGAATCGGCAATGCACTGACAAGTAAACGCCATTACATGTCCGTACCCCGTATCCGTCAACCCCCTGACAATCACCTCTTTTTCTCTCAAGGCACAAATCGTCTCTTGCTCCAGTTCTTGCGCATCCACAACCAAATAGTCATCAAATTTAAAGCCGATTAAAGACGCAGGTAGCCCTTTGAGCGGCTCTTCACCTGTAACAGAAAGACTGAGTTTCATACCTGTTTTAAGGTAACGATAACATTCATATTGTTTTTTTTGTCCCCATTCCACTGACGCTATCCTTTTGTTTACCAACAAATTAATTACACCTCATTTACCTGTTTGATGCAATCCATCAGCCTAAATTTCAAAAGATACAGATTGTTACATTTAGCAATATTGCAAATGATAATAAATAGCATTAGCATTCACCTCGCTACTAATATGATGTCATATACCAATAATAAACTATTCAATTTGTCTCGATTTTTACGAGCAAGGAAAGCCCAGAATGAAATTCCAAGTGACCACACTTTGCAGTGCCGTGGTACTCGCACTTAACACCTCTCCAGCATTTGCCGAACAAAAAAAATCGAGTGTGGATGAAACACTCGTCGTACATGCGCAAAGCTTTGATGACTATAAAGTTGACAGTGCTTCAGGTGCTATGCGCACCGATGCCTCTATGTTAGAAACCCCGCAATCTGTAAACGTGATTCCCGAGATTGTCTTGGATGAACAACTGGCAACCACATTAGGTGAAGCGTTGCAAAACGATGCTAGTGTCAGCGCAGGCTCACAGAAATGGAATAGAGAAACGTTCTACTTACGTGGATTTGAGCTGTCATCAACCAATGGCTACTTGCGCAATGGTCACTCACTATTCACTCACTACATGTTGCCAATTGAAACCTTAGATCGCATTGAGGTAATAAAGGGTCCATCCAGCCTTTTATACGGTAACTCAGCGCCAGGCGGCATGATTAATATGGTGTCAAAAAAGCCGACTGCGACTCCAAAAGTCAACGTAGGTGCAGATTTTGACGATCTAGGGAGCACGCGCTATCACGTTGATGCATCGGGCAAATTGAATGAATCAGGGACACTTCGTGGTCGTACTGTCTTAGTAAAACAAGACAGTGTTGAAAGTAGAAAGTACGCAACGGGTGATAACCGAGAACGCGATCGTTTTCTAGGTTATGGCGTCATTGAAGCTGATCTTTACGACTGGGGTCTACTCTCTTTCAACTACGAAAAGACTCAAGATAATGCACCGATCGACTCAGGCTCTTGGTTGGACCTAAATGGTAATCGAATTGGCGATAAAGAAACCATCAGAGACGCTCACTGGTCATTCATCAACAACGATGTAGAAAACTTTGGAGCTGATCTTAATCTGTATATCAATACACAATGGGAAGCCAAACTAAGCTACAACTTACAGGACATGAAGCGTCATCGCTATGATTCGATGCCGACACCAGACTCTAATACGCTCGTTGATGGCAGTTACACCATGAGCCCATTTGATCGTCATGATCATTGGAAAACTCAAGCTTTCCACGCAGATCTTCACGGTAACTTCACTGCTCTCAATGTGGATCACCAAGTCTTGATCGGTACAAATGGCCAGTTCTATGACTATGCGCAGCAGCGAGTGAAAGGCAGCTCAATTAGTGTGCAACCTGGTGAGAACCCTGCAAACCCAGGGCTAGACTATAACAATGCCACGTCTACTTATGAGAGTAACAACCACTTCTACGGTTTTTATGCTCAAGATTTGATCACTTTCAATGACCAGTGGCAAGCACTTGTAGGTGGTCGATATGACATGTACTTTGCCGATGGTACCAACTCAAAAGATGAAGTTGTAAGCGGTGCAAATGACAGTCAATCCTTCTCTCCAAAAGCAGGCTTGATATTCCATCCAAGCTATAATGGTAGCATTTACGCTAACTACTCTGAGAGCTTCAACCCAGTATCTAACGTGGTTAATGATGACAACTCTATTACCGAGCGTGTACCTGAGAAAAGCCGTCAGTACGAGTTGGGCACAAAATGGGAGCTAATGGATAATCGTTTACTGCTTACTGGTGCTATATTCGATATTGAGAAAAAGAACATCAGTATCAAAGAGAATGGAATCACGACACAAAACGGTACTCAGCGCCACCAAGGCGTAGAAGCTGGTGCACAAGGTCAAATCGCCGATAAATGGTTTGTGATGGCAACCGGTATGTACTTAGATGCAAACTTCGACAAACATGATAAATACCAAGATAAACGTCCAGCCAACGTTCCAGAGTGGAGTGGCTCTGCATGGACTCGCTATGCGATGACTGACTCGACGGCATTTAACCTTGGTATGTTCTATCAAGGTGAGCGCTGGGCTGATAATGCTAACACCGTCAAACTGGATGGTTACGTGCGCTTTGATGCCGGCGCATCACACAAAATTAAGAGCGATTATGTCGTGTGGGATTTCCGATTCAATATCGAAAACCTCTTTGATAAAGAGTATGTTGCTGGCACAGGTGGTGGTGGCGAATATACCACTAAATCAGGTAGCTCGACAGGCGTGATCAACGATGTTCATTTCGGAAATGAACGCCGATTCAAACTGTCCGTTAACGCAACATTCTAAACTAACTAAATCGAGCCCAGCGACCTCATCGCTGGGCTTTTTCTTCTCACTGTCTCATATCCCTCTAATTCGATGTCACGATTTTGACATCAACACGTCATCCATCTTCCATCTGCTGTTCGCCATTTTGACATATCAACGTCATAGCATTTTAACCACATTAATTTGGCTTATGTTCAGAGGTTGTCATGGAAACTACCAGTCCTTTTCGTCTGCCGCGCAGGTCTCCACTAGGCCTAGCAGAAAACGTTACTGAGTGGGCTACTGGCCTGTCAGTTTTAGACCGATTATACGCTCAACGTCCTGCAGATTGTGATACCGAGACTTTCTTGCGTTTCACATTGGATATCCTAGGTATTGATTATCGCATCGAAGCAGGCAGTAGTGAGACGATACCTAAAACTGGAGCAACCATCATCGTAGCTAATCATCCTCTAGGTTGTGTTGAAGGCGTCATCTTGGCTGAGGTGCTACTGCAGATTCGCAAGGACGTGAAAATTCTTGCCAATGAATTTCTTAAACTGGTTCCGGAGCTGGAGCCTTTGTTCATCGGCGTAGATGTGTTCAACGGAACCAATGCACATCGATCAAACTCCAGAGCATTGCGACAAGCCAACCAACATTTAGAACTTGGTGGCCTTCTGCTTGTATTTCCTGCAGGCGAAGTATCCCAACTGGTTGACAGAAAATCGCTTCAACTGGAGGACAAGCAATGGAGCCGATCCGTTAGTACCCTTATCAAAAGAAATCAGGCAACCACTGTGCCAGTGCATATCGGCGGCGTTAACTCCAAACACTTCTACTTGGCAGGAAAGGTCCACCCGATGCTGAGAACGGCCATGCTAGGTCGCGAGCTTCTCAATAAAAAGAACACCGCCATCCGAATTTCAATTGGCAACAAAATCAAGTTTAAAGAGGTGAGTTCGCTAGACAGTCAGCAGCTAGTTAGTTATCTGCGCCTTAATACCTATTTGCTCAATCAGCGACATCCTGAAAGAAACCATAGCTCACTTTCTTCTCATCAACGTGAGCAAGCTATAGCCTCAGAAACTCACCTCAGCGAACTGCTTGAGGACATCGAACTCCTCCCTCAAGAGCACTTACTCCTTACTAGCGGTGAGTTTGAGGTTTACTGTACCACCATGGATCACATTCCTGCGGTGATGCGAGAAATCGGACGTATAAGGGAAATTAACTTCCGACAAGTTGGAGAAGGAACGGGGCAATCTTTAGACATCGATCAGTTTGATCAGCTCTATCAACACCTATTTGTTTGGGACAAGGAGAAACAAAAGTTGGTCGGCGCTTATCGTCTAGGTCTCGTTGATCAGCTCATTAAGCAAGGGGATATGCGCACCTTATACTCTCGCACCCTGTTTAACTTCGAGCACACTTTCTTAAATACAATGGGCAAATCCATTGAAATGGGACGCAGTGTTGTCGCAGAAGAATACCAAAAGAGCATGAGCGCCCTACTACTGCTGTGGAAAGGTATTGCGGAATTTGTACGTCGAAATCCAAACTACACTCATCTATTTGGTCCGGTGAGTATTAGCAATGACTATAGCGACATCGCTCGCCAGCTCCTCACCGACACAATGACCTTGCATCACTACGATAATGACAGTGCACGATATGTAAGCGCGTCTAATCCCCCTAAACAAAGTCGCCATAGACAGTGGTGCCCTCAAACACTGGGTGCTCTAGCGGACGTTCAACTGTTGTCGCGCGTTATCTCAAGACTGGACACTGGAAAAAGCGTACCTGTCTTGTTAAGACAATACCTAAACTTAAACGGCAAGTTGGTTTGTTTTAACGTCGACCCCAACTTCAATGACGCATTGGATGGTTTGATCGTTGTCGATCTCACCTCGGTACCTCATAAATCCTTAGCTCGCTATATGGGATCTGAACACGCTAAACAGTATCTAAACAAGCACAATGCTATGTCCATTTAGTGTCTACGTTACCTTCTTCAAAGCAGCTTCGGCTGCTTTATCCTCTCTCAAACCGTCTCATCCATGAGAACTAAGTCATTCTTTTCCAATAACTATCAACAAGAGGATGTGCATCACAGTTCTTATGCTGGGAGCATGCTAGAAACGGCTGAAAAAACGATAACGACATCGACCGCTTTTCAGCTGTAGGAAGATCGGACTTACTTGAGTGAGATTTAGCAGTGACAGATTTGACATATCACCAAGCGAATGAACTATTTCGCCATTTTCCGGGGTTTCTGTCGATTAGAAATTCGTCCCACGAATACGTCTATATTAATGATAAATTTAATGTCTGGTTGCGCCAGTATACCGACATCAACCCAATAGGGATGACGGCAAACGCGCTAGCTCAAGTAGTTCCTGAAAATGTAGCCAATATGCTTCAAGAATGTCATGACGCGAGTATCGATTATATTGAGTCCGGCCAATGCATTCCAAAAATCGT
Organism: Vibrio mediterranei; assembly: GCF_013364395.1. Taxonomy (NCBI): domain Bacteria; kingdom Pseudomonadati; phylum Pseudomonadota; class Gammaproteobacteria; order Vibrionales; family Vibrionaceae; genus Vibrio; species Vibrio mediterranei. Next base: position 145,209 of record NZ_JABXGK010000002.1, read on the forward strand.
TAAGTTTCAAAGCTTACATTCCACTTTTTACTACAATGTGCTGAAGTTTAAAGTAGACATTGAAGGCGAGTCTTTCATCTATACCACCAGCTTCGATGTTTCTGAACTGCATCAAGAAGCAAAGTTCTTCGAAAAGAAAGCGTATACCGATCCATTAACTAAACTGCGAAACCTGACTTATCTCAGTTCGATTCGCTGGAAAAAAGGATTCTGCGTCGTTATTGACCTCGATAACTTTAAACAGATTAACGATAACTTGGGTCATAGTGAAGGCGATTTGGTTCTACTTAGGTTCGCACGTTGCTTACGACAGAGCTTTTCTGATAAGGATGTGATTGTTCGATATGGTGGGGATGAGTTTGTAGTTTTAACGCACTATGAAAATGAAGACACATTAAAGCAATCTATAAGCAAACTGCATCGCTTATTTATTGATGACTTCCAAGCCTACCCTGAGCTTTGCCACAGTATCGGCTATTCGGCATTCCAGTCCAGTTTACGAATCACTTTGAAGAAAGCCGACCTTGCCATGTACCAAAGTAAGCACGATAAACGCGCAAAAAAGCCTAAAGTCCTATTATAAAAAAGCTGAGCCTAATGCTCAGCTTTTCACTTTTATTTTTGGCGCTAGTAGCGTTTTTTCATTTTCAATGTGAAGTTCACTAAGGCAATCAGCACTGGCACCTCAATCAGAGGACCAATAACCCCCGCGAATGCTTCAGGTGAATTCAAGCCAAATACGGCAATAGCCACGGCGATGGCCAGTTCAAAGTTATTACCCGTCGCGGTATAGGCAATTGACGCATTCTTATCGAAAGGAACACCCATCTTCTTAGCAACAAAGAAACTCACAAAGAACATCATAAAGAAGTAGATCGTAAGTGGAATCGCTACGCGTACTACTTGCATTGGTAGTTCAACTATCATCTCACCTTTAAGGCTGAACATCAGTACGATGGTAGCCAGTAGTGCGATTAACGTCATCGGTGAAACCTTAGGAATAAAGGTCTCGTTGTACCATTGCTCTCCTTTCTTCGCGACTAAGATCTTGCGACTTAAAAATCCAGCCAAGAAAGGAATACCTAGGTAAATCATTACACTTTCAGCGATATCACCCATTGAGATATCCACGACCTGCCCCTGGAAACCAAATTTTGGTGGCAACACCGTAATGAATAACCAAGCAAGGAAGCTATATGTGATAATTTGGAATACGCTGTTCAGTGCGACTAAGGCTGCACCGTATTCTTTGTTACCACCACCAATGTCATTCCATACTAGTACCATAGCAATACAACGAGCTAGACCAATTAAGATGACACCTGTCATTAAGCTGGGTTCATCACCCAGAAATGTCAGTGCCAGCACAAACATAAGAATTGGGCCAACCAGCCAGTTCATAACCAATGAAAGTGTCACAGCCTTTTTGTCTTGGAGCACACTGCCCATCAGGCCGTAGTTCACTTTCGCCAATGGCGGGTACATCATCAGTATCAAGCCAATGGCGAGAGGGATATTAGTGCTACCCACCGTCATTGACTCATTCAAGTTCTCAATCTGGCTCGGAAATGCAACTCCCAGAACCACCCCAATTCCCATCGCCAAAAAGATCCATAAAGTAAGAAAGCGATCAAGGAAGCCCAGCTTTTTCGGTTGTTCCATAGCTAACTCGGACATGTTAACTCTCCAATATCGTCAATCGTCGAATAACGATTAAATTATAGTAATAAAAGTCGGCAATGCCGACTCAATAATCAAAGAATGATAGAAGCTTGCTTAATCAAAGACTGATTGTGTTAGACGCGCAAAGTCACTGAGTGCCTCTCTCTGGATTCGATAACACACCTTCGGTGGCATCGGCTCAGCACTAATAAAACCGGCGACTTTAAGTATACGTAAATGCTCAGATACCGTTGATTGAGCGAGACCCAATTGAGAAACTAGATCGCTGTTTAAACAACCACCGGCTCGTTCTAGGTCTGACAGAATTCGTAAGATACGAATACGAGCAGGATGGGACAATGCCTTAGCTTGTGCCGCCAGCGTTTTCTCTTGGACCAGTTGCTCATCTGATGCAATGAACATTTCAGTATTATCAACTGTACAATTCGTCACACTCTACCCTCTATCGTATTTTGACGATAAATATACGCCTGACATAAAAAAGAGTCAATCGTCGTTTAACGATTAACTCTTTAAAGTGGATATTTTATGACTTACTGAGCGATCGCTTTCGGAGCACCAGGTAGGCGGATCGAAATGATGGTCGTGAGCACAAGGAAGGCAAAAGAGACCCACATACATGCTGCAAGACCAGCAACTTGGAATACCCAGCCAGACAACACAGTGCCAATTAAACGTCCCATCGCATTAGCCATGTAGTAAAAGCCTACATCCATGGAAACCCCATCACCTTTGGCATAGCTGACGATCAGATAGCTATGGAGCGAGGAGTTTACTGCAAAGATAGCGCCGAAAATCAATAATCCAACCACAATCACAGCCTGTGGGTACCATTGCATTTGAACACAATAAGCGATTATGCCAGTCACGGCCGCAAGTGCTAATGCCCACCACATTGCTGCACTGCCATCGGGCACCTTTCCTTGGACTTTGCCCGTGATTTTTGGGGCAATGCCTTGAACAAAGCCATAGGCAATTACCCACGTAGCCAGAAAACCACCGACTAATGTATGATCCCAACCGAACACTGAACCAAGGTAAATAGGTAATGCCACGACAAACCAGACATCACGAGCACCAAATAGGAACATGCGTGCCGCTGACAGAATATTGATGCTCTCCGATTTAGAGAAAATCTGCTTAAACTTAGGCTTCGCTTTCGCTTTACCCATATCACTTTCTAGGCTAAGTACGCTGCCGATAAACACCAAACTAAGCACAGCTGCCATGGCAGCAACGGCATATTGGAAACCGAGCACAGAGAGCAGTAAACCACCGATAAAGAAGCCGGCCCCTTTCAGTGCATTCTTAGAGCCAGTTAGAATCGCCACCCACTTGTAGAGTGCACCTTGCTGTTCGTCAGGCACTAACGTCTTAATGGCGCTCTTCGCACTCATTTTATTCAGATCTTTGGCGATTCCAGATAGCGCTTGTGCAGCCATCACCCAAGGGATGGTTAGCCAGACACTCGGCACGGCCAACATCAACAAAGCGAAGATCTGCATCCCAAGGCCGATATTCATGGTTCGATTTAGCCCCAGGCGAGCCCCAAGCCAGCCACCAATTAAGTTAGTGACAACACCAAAGAACTCATAGAACAAAAACAGAGAAGCAATAGCTAAGGTGCTATAACCTAGATCATGGAAATACAGCACCACCAACATGCGTAGCGCACCATCAGTAATAGTGAAATTCCAGTAGTTAAAAGTGACCAGCATATACTGGCGAACGCTTTTGCTAAGGTTAGACAACATAATTCTTCTGCCTGAGTAGGGTTTAATTACTCGTGTAAAGTTGAGTGACTTGCGTAAAACAGAGCTACTCAGTAAAGCAACGTCATCCCTGCTCAAGCAGGGGTCTACCCAATTACTGTTTCAGCGAAAACGAGGCTCCCGCTTTCACTAATACAATAATTAGGATAGAAGTTAAACTAGCGACAACTAGAACGTCGCCGCTAACTTCTCTACATAGTCGATTTGTGGCTGTTTGGTAAATGCGCCTGGACGTAATGCCTGCACTTCACGGCGAATCGTCTCAAGATCCCAACCTTTTTCTAGCAGCAAATTGGCCGCTAGAAGACCAGTACGTCCGGAACCACCCATGCAGTGCATTGCAATCTTTTCACCCGCCTCAACCGCTTGATGTAATTCTGGCGAAATTGCTTTCCAATCCGCTGCAAATTCAACACTTGGCGCGCGATCATCTTCAATCGAAGTTTGAAACCATTTGATTCCTAATGACCTTGCTTTTGCACCAAGCTCTGCAACTCCTGCTTCCTTCATCTCGTGATTATCGAGAGCCGTCACGATCACAGTCACACCTTGAGTTTTAAGTTGCGCTAATGAATCATCCAGAGACACATCTTTAGTACCAGGACAAGGCGTTAATACAAGCGCTGCGTTATCTACTTTAAGTTCCCATGTTGGATGCATCATCATTACCCCGCTAGACCGACTTTACGAACCAATTCTGCAGTGCGCGTTGCATAGCCCATTTCATTGTCATACCACGCATAGATTTTCACCATACGAGAACCGACCACCATTGTAGATTGAGCATCGACAATCGTTGAACGCTGGTCACCTTTATAATCGATGGACACCAATGGTCGTTCTTCAAAGCCAAGAATTCCCTTCAGCTCACCCTCTGACGCTTCTTTCAGTAGCGCGTTAACCTCTTCTGCAGTGGTGTCACGTTTAACGTCAAAGATAATGTCAGTCAAAGATGCATTCGCTAACGGGACACGAACAGCGTGGCCATTAATCTTGCCCTTAAGCTCTGGGAAAATCTCAACGATAGCAGTTGCACTACCTGTCGTTGTTGGAATAAGGCTCATACCACAGGCGCGAGCACGACGTAGATCTTTGTGTGGTGCATCTAGGATAGTTTGCGTATTAGTCAGGTCATGAATCGTAGTAAACGATGACTGCTCAATACCCAATTTTTCGTGAATCACTTTCACAACTGGTGCAATACAGTTAGTCGTACACGATGCTGCGGTAACAATACGATGTGCTTCAGCGTCGAAAATATCGTCGTTAACACCGACGACAATATTAGCAATACCGGCTTCTTTCACTGGCGCAGAAACCACAACACGCTTAACGCCTTGATCTAAGTATTTGTTCAAGAATTCAGTTTTGCGGTGCACACCTGTTGCTTCAATCACCACATCACAGTCAGACCAATCGATCGCGTCGATATCGCGCTCTTGCGTGGTTTTAATGCGTTTACCATCGATGACAAGCTCATTACCTTCGACTGTAACACCATGATGCCAGGTACCTTGAACTGAATCGAATTCAAGCAGGTGACCTAGTGTGGTTGCATCGCCTGCGACATCGTTGATCAATACAAATTCTAATTCTTGCCAATCGAAAGCAGCACGCAGCGCCAAACGACCAATTCGACCAAATCCGTTAATACCTACTTTAATAGCCATAACTCAATCTCTTAATTACTTAATACATTCGGTGATGAACTAACGCCTAATACCTACTTAGAAGGTGGCACAAGTTCGTTAAAGTTTAGTTGATAAGCGCTTTGCAAGCAGTTCGATTGCTCAAGCCCTTTCAAGGTTCTGTATAACCAGCCAGGCAGCCCTTCCGCCAAGCTGTAAAAAACATGCTGCCCTTTACGAGTATCTTTTAGTACACCAGCTTGCCTTAACATTGCCAAATGTCTTGAGACTTTTGGTTGGCTCTCTCCCAAGGCCTCAACAAGACTATTCACACAGACTGATTCATTCGCAGACACCCACAACAAGGTTCGGATACGTGTTTCATCAGACATCAATTTGAAAAACTCATGTGGAAGCATAATTAAATACTCATATATGGATATGCGTATATATTAATTTTTACATACTAAGAGTCAAGGATCTTTTTGACCTGTCATAAAACCTTCATAATTAAATGGATAGGGATACATAGAAAAGCCCATCAACTTCTTACGGTCGATGGGCTCAGTTGGCAGAATAAACTATTTATTTAACAAAAATTTAGCGATGTAGCCGTTCTACTGCTCTGATGGTTTTGCTCAAGCTCTCTTCCGCTAAAGATGGCATTTTGCTTGCCATGGTGGCATACAAGCTGTCGATCATCGCCAATTTAACCAAACGTGCAGTGCCGTTTTTGCCAAGTACAGGCTCAGGCGACGCTGGGGCATAAAGTGGGATATCCGACAAGGATGACAGCTCTGCGTGATAGTTATTGGTAATAGAAATCACGGTCGCACCAGACTGTTTTGCCTGACGCACAGCATCCATGAGATCAACCGTCTGGCCAGAGTGAGAGACCACCAATACAACGTCTTGGTCTGTCATAATGCTCGCTGACATCAGCATTAAGTGACGATCTTTAGGCACCGATGATTTAATACCAATACGTAGCAGCTTATGCTGAAAATCTTCACAGATGATGCTTGAACCACCAACTGCAAAAAGCTCGATATTTCGAGCCTTTAGCAGGGCCTCTGCAGCCGCATCGACCATGCTTACATCCACAAAATTGAGGATCTCAGTTAGGGCATTTATGGAGTTTTGCAGTACCTTTGACACAATCTTCTCGGCGCTATCATCAGGCAACAAACGCTCACTTGGCGCATAGGACTGAGTTTCGCTCTGCGCATATAACGACTCTTTCAGCTGTTTAAAGCCGCTAAACCCCAACTTCTTCGATACTTTGACAATCAGCGCCGGAGAGACGCTTAATCGTTCGGCAACCTCATTTATCGAGGTCGACTTTTGCAAAAAATGCGGCTGCAAAAAGTTTTCCGCTATCGACTGTTCCGTCTTAGTCAGCGACGGCATCATCATACGTATATTGGGGATTACCTGATTCGAGTTCACAACTTTCAACACAGCTCTCAAAGTATTTCCTTCATTATAACCCTAAAACTACTGGATTTTCTGCACCTGTCGGTGACGAGTGTGCACTTGAATCGCTAAACTTCTAATGTCCAATGCTGGTAGCTGACTGCTTTATCACTTTCGAACCGGAAACCACATTGCAGCTCACTGCTACTTGCTTGTCCAAACAATCGACTGGTCATTACAGCTTTTCCATCATTGATAAAGACTTCAACGCATGAGTGGTCACGCATCAGCTGCAACGAAGAGGCTTTTCCCTTCCATGCTCTATCTTCCCATAAACCTGTTTTAAGGTTCTTTCGTCGAGTTGTGATACTCGAAGGCGTGACTAACAGTGATAAGTCGTCGGACAGCTCAATCGTGATAGTGGCTCCGTCAATATCTTGCAGCAACAATTCTGCACTTAATCCAACCAAAGCGGTGGATAAGCAGGTGCCCGATTGTGGGTTGCGGCGCAACGTCGTCAATTCTTCAACAGGTTGTTGTAACAGCTCACCGTTGAGAATGGTTAATCTGCGCGGGCAGGTCATTTGGTGAATCCAACCATATTCAATAGTTGGTTGATAAGGTTCAAACTCATCCGGTTTGCCCATCCAACCAAACAAAATACGACGTCCCTTGTTATCTTCGAAGGTTTGGGGCGCATAGAAATCGAACCCGTGGTCCATCAAACGGCTGCCAGTAGCGTTGTAAAGCGCTTGATGGTAATCGAGCTCACCCAAAGTGACCTCAACATCAAAAGTTTCTGTCGCTTTGCCTTCTATATCTATCCAAGTCTTTGGACAAGTAATCATGACATCGCAACCATCAAGAGCAAAGAGATCTGGACACTCCAGCATAAAGTTAGCATCTTGCTTGCCGTTAATGTCAGTACCGTAAATGTCACCACATTTCTCCCACTGATGCAGGTCAGTAGAACGATACAGAATCACCACGCCACGCCGCTGCAAATCTTCTGCTCCAAGCACCATGTAATAATGATTGCCACGTTTCCAAACTTTAGGATCGCGAACATGACCGCTATAACCATCAGGCAATGACAATACCGGCCCAAGTTTAGTTACCGTGCCCTGCTCATCTAGCTGTGCTCTACATTGATAGGCAGTTCGACCACCCTCTGGGTATTTAACATTACCGGTGTAAAACAGCTCAAGCTTACCATCGACTTCAATAGCGGAACCGGAATAACAACCCGATATCTCATAGTCTTCAGTCGGTGCCAAGGCTAAGGGTTTATGTAGCCAATGGATAAGGTCTGAAGACGTTGCTAGCCCCCAAGCCTTTGCACCATGTTCACATTTGAGTGGGTTCCACTGATAAAACAAATGGTATTCACCATTAAAAAACGACAAGCCGTTGGGATCATTCAATAAACCAACACGTGGAGCGAAGTGCCACACTGGACGATATGGATCATGCTCTCCATGTTTAGGGGCATTAAGCAAAGATTGGATGGTTCGCAGGAAATATTGAGAATCTGTCATAAAAACTCCAAAGCCTCCCATTTAGGGAGGCTTATCATTAAATCGCTTATTTCTTTTCAAGCATCTTGTCAGAGAAGCCCATGGTGTAAGTCAACGAGAACGCCACACCACAACTTACCGCGTGAACGAGTAAGTAAGAGAGAATCTGACCATCTAAATAAAGTAGCGTGCCTGGGATAACGGTTACTGCCATACCGCTCGCTGCTAGACCAAGAATTTGCGCCACAAAACCACCAGCAGCACCACCAACTAGGGCGAATACGAATGGACGATAGTAACGAAGGTTCACACCAAAGATTGCTGGTTCAATAATGCCTAGGAAAGCAGATACCGTTGATGGGAAACACAGCGCTTTAAGCTTCTTACTCTGCGTCTTCATACCAACTGCTAGACACGCTGCCCCCTGAGCAGAGATAGCACCAGTGATAAGTGCGTTGAAAACGTTGCTACCTTCGTTCGCTAGTAGCTGGATTTCTAGCAGGTTAAACACGTGGTGAACACCAGTGATAACAATCAAATCCCACACGAAACCGATAATCAGACCACTCAAGCCAAATGGTAGGTCAAGCAAGTACTTAGTTGCCTCTACCATAGTCACTTCAACGATGTGGAACAATGGACCTACAGCAAGAAGCGCAACAGCACTCATAATAAGCAGCGTTAGGAATGGAGTCATCACCAAATCAAACGCTTCTGGCATGATTGAGCGAATGCGGCGTTCCAACTTCGCGGTTAGGAAACCTGCAATAAATGCTGGAATAACAGAACCTTGGTAACCAACGACTGGAATAAAGCCAAAGAACATCAATGGATTTGCTTCACCGAAACCAACCGCCCATGCATTAGGTAATGCAGGAGAAACCAGCATTAGACCAAGCACCAAGCCTATCAATGGAGTCCCTCCGAATACGCGGCTTGCCGACCAAGCCACCATCGCAGGTAAGAAAATAAACGCCGTATCCGTGAGAATTTGGGTATAAAGGATAAAGTTTGCAGGGATAGAATCAGGCGTTAGGCCAAATATAGCCAACACTTCAGGTCGCGTCACAAGTCCACGAAGCCCCATGAACAATCCTGTTGCTACCAAGGCAGGTATAAGTGGGACGAATACATCACTGAATGTGCGAATCGCTCGTTGTAGCGCCGTACCTTGTTGGTTTGCTGCTTGTTTAATTTCTGACTTTGAAGACGTCGATAAATCGAGATTCTGAACCGCTTCAAACACACGGTTAACCGTACCAGTTCCGAAGATAATTTGGTACTGACCACTGTTAAAGAACGCGCCCTTTACCTTGTCTGTATCTTCAATCCTCTCTCTATCGATTTTGGCTTCATCCGCCACCATCACACGTAAGCGTGTTGCACAGTGCGCAACCGATACTATGTTTTGTTCACCGCCTAACGAGTTAACCAACTCTTCTGCAATCAACGAATAAGACATCATTTCATCCTGCGATTTGTTTATTGAGTAATTGCTTTTCAATCTATCACCCCTTTACGTGCTAGACGACGATCTTTATCACAAAATAAATTATTTTATGAAATTTGCACTATTGTGAATTTTATTGTGAATTTTTAATTTGCTATTTTTCAATTACTTATATGATTACTGGCGATTTCAATGAAATTTAAATATTTACAGACGTGAATTTTATCGTAAAATTAAAGCCATATTCATCGGTTAAGGTACAGACAAACATGATCATTTCTATTGGTTGTGACCACGTAGGTTTCGAACACAAAGCTCTCGTTATTAGTCACTTAGAACAAAAAGGTCATCAAGTGATCGACTTAGGTGCTCAATCTGCCGAGCGAACAGACTACCCTCAATACGGCAAAGCGGTTGCAAACTCAGTAATTTCAGGTCAAGCCGAGCGCGGTATTTTGATTTGCGGTACAGGTGTTGGCATTTCGCTAGCCGCTAACAAAGTTCCAGGAATTCGCGCAGTGGTTTGCAGCGACCCATACACCGCCCAGCTTTCTCGCGAGCACAACGACACCAACATTCTTTCGTTTGGCTCTCGCGTCGTAGGAATTGAGCTCGCTAAAATGATTGTAGACCGTTGGCTAGAAGGTGAGTTTGAAGGTGGCCGTCACCAGAATCGTATTAACCAAATTGCTGACATCGAAAAGGAGCTCACTCATGGCTAAGTTTTGTCCTTCAATGATGTGTGTGGATTTCTCTAAATTACCTCAAGAGTTGGCTGAGCTAGAGAAGGCCAAAGTAGATATGCTTCATATTGATGTAATGGATGGACACTTTGTTCCTAACTTCGCCCTAGGCCCGGAAGATATTAAGGCTATCCGCAATACAACCGATATTGAATACGATGTGCACCTAATGTTGTCCAATCCAGATCAGTACATTGATATGTTTGCTGATCTTGGTGCAAGCCTAATGTATGTTCATGCGGAGGCACCACCGCACCTACATCGTACGCTTGGTAATATTCAAGCTAAAGGTATTAAATCAGGTCTGGCTATCAATCCAGGCACACCACTGAGTGTGATTGAAGATGTACTTGATGTCACAGACGTAATTTTGGTGATGTCAGTTAACCCAGGATTTGCGGGGCAGAAGTTCATTGCCAATGCTTTCAATCGAATTGATCGCATTATTGACATGATCAACAAACAAGGTACCGATACTAAGCTGGCTATTGATGGTGCGATCAGCCCTGAAGTCATCGATTTGCTTAAGGATAAAATCGAATACTTTATCCTTGGTACTGCTGGCTTATTTGGTAAACCAACTAGTTATGCGGAAACCATGGATAACTTGAGAGCAATTGCAGATGGCAAGCTAGCCACCGCAGCTTAACCCCTACTTTAAAACTGCTCCTGCTATAAAATTCGCGTATAGCTTGATAAGACCTTTCAATGATGAAAGGTCTTTCTTTAGCTGCAAATAACTCCCATAATATTGCCTGTAACCACACCGTGATGCTCAATCTCTTGAGGAAACCATGACTAAAAAGATTCTCTTTGTCTGCCGAGGCAATTCAGCACGTTCGCAACTAGCGGAAGCGATTATAAATCGCGATTATGCTGAGTTTTATCAAGCCTATAGTGCAGGTAGCAGTCCAAGTCAGGTTGACGCAAGAACGATATCGACATTAAACGATGCAGATTTTCCTACCGATGAACTGTATTCAAAGTCCATCGACGAGTTTAAAGACACGCATTTTGACTATGTAATTACGCTCTGCTCTTCAGCGCAGCGTGAATGTGGTGTATTCGAGAACACTGAAGAAAGTATTTATTGGGATCTTCCTGCGCCAACGTCACTCTCTGATATCTCCTTCGAAGCGTCTTTATATGATCTACAAAAGCGCATCGACTTGTTTGTTACCGTTCATCAACCGACTAACGATTTAGATTTTGATCCTTTAGTACTACATAAGTGCTTAGGCGATCAGACTCGCCTCATGATCACTTTATTGATCTTTACAGAGGTTGAATTGAGTGTTGGGGAGCTGTGTGAAGCATTACAAGAATCACAGCCTAAGATTTCCCGAGCGCTCGCAGTACTCAGAAATTGCGGGATCGTTTCAGATAGAAGAAAAGGTCAATGGGCGTTTTACTCCATTTCAGGCAAACTACCACTATGGGCAATCGACATTCTAGACGCATCTGTGGTCAGTATGAGAGGAGCATTAGTGGCGGCTAATCAGCTACTCAACCAATCGACCACCCGCCCAGAAAAACATAATTAGCCACTCATTTTCGTATCATCGAATAAAGGTCAGCAGTTGGTGCATTTCAGTAATGCTATGTAAATATGAGCTATTGATTGTGGTCTCTTTATGCGGTTCCGCATGGGAAAAGTACAACGTGGTTACATTGGCTTCAACGCCAGCTTGAATGCCAACCAGAGAATCATCTATGAATAAACACTCTTCTGAGCTCACTTGCATTTTGTCCATCACGTAGTGCAACAGTTTGGGATCGGGCTTCCATGCATTGGCATCCAAAGCACTGAAGACAGTGCCTTCAAAGTACTGGTCTAGTTTAGCCAGCGGCAACGTAAACGCCATCTTTTCATGGGGAGCATTTGATGCGATACATACCGCAATATTATTCGCCTTCAGCTCATCCAATACTTCATAGACACCATCGATAACCGTTAATTGTTCAGCAAACAGCTCCTTACAACGCAGTCGATAGTGGCTAATAAGCTTAGCTAAACCGTCATTAGCAAGCTTGGAGTTGTCGTCGACCAGTGCCCCGAAGATCTTTTCCAGTTTTACGCCTTGAAACTGATCTTTGACATCATCATAGTTGACCTCGACGCCAATACTACTTAGCACCTCTACAATAGCTTGCAAACACAAACGTTCACTATCGATCAGTGTTCCATCACAATCAAAAATCACGCATTTGATTCTCTTTGATGCCATATTTTATTTCACCACCTGATTTTAGTCTGTTGCCTTTGAACAACAAATCGCCATATAAAGCACACAATATCATCAGGGTTTATTGGCTTCAATGAAGGAAGAGTTTGTCCCGTATGAGCCACTATTTTGAAAAAAAGTTACCAAATGGTGCCCATTCATCCGGATTATTTATTTTGATCCAAAAATTAAATACTAAGCGCCGAAACCTTGCTCTAAAACAAGTTATGCACAGTGAAATCTGATCAATTCGGTGGTAGAATTCGTGCCCGAAAAGAAAAAAAATTACAGAATTAGCGGTTATTTTTTTGCAATCTTACTGAAATATAGTGGATTAGCTCAAAAAAAGTAGCCTAGAAAGCGCCTCAGTTGGTCATAAAATGACTAAACTTGTTGAAAGACTTTCATTTCTAGAAGAAGCAAAATAGGCAAGACATTTGATAGCTCATGTGAATTATTTATGGGCATCCCTAGCCTTCTAGAGAGACTAATACTAACTTTCAAATTGTAATAATATTTACCCGGAGAGTATCTTCCATGAAAAAGACCAAAATCGTATGTACGATTGGCCCTAAAACTGAATCAGTAGAGAAGCTAACTGAACTAGTAAACGCAGGCATGAACGTTATGCGTCTTAACTTCTCTCACGGTGACTACGAAGAGCACGGCACTCGTATTGCTAACTTCCGTGAAGTTATGGCAAACGTTGGTAAGCAACTTGCAATTCTTCTAGACACTAAAGGTCCAGAAATTCGTACTATCAAACTAGAAGGCGGCAATGACGTTGATCTAGTAGCTGGTCAAGAATTCACTTTCACAACAGATATCTCTGTTGTTGGTAACAAAGACACTGTTGCTGTTACTTACGCTGGTTTTGCACAAGACCTTTCTGCTGGTAACACTATCCTAGTAGACGACGGTCTAATCGAGATGGAAGTTATCTCTACTACTGAAACTGAAGTTAAGTGTAAAGTTCTTAACAACGGTGCTCTAGGCGAAAACAAAGGTGTTAACCTACCAGGCGTTTCTGTTCAGCTTCCAGCTCTATCTGAAAAAGATAAGAACGACCTAAAATTTGGTTGTGAGCAAGGCGTTGACTTTGTTGCAGCTTCTTTCATTCGTAAAGCTTCTGACGTTAAAGAAATCCGTGACGTTCTAAACGCAAACGGTGGCGAGAACATCCACATCATTTCTAAGATCGAAAACCAAGAAGGTGTAGATAACTTCGACGAGATCCTAGAGCTTTCTGACGGTATCATGGTTGCTCGTGGTGACCTTGGTGTTGAAATCCCAGCTGAAGAAGTAATCTTCGCTCAGAAAATGATGATTGAGAAGTGTAACCGTGCTCGTAAGACAGTTATCACTGCAACTCAAATGCTTGACTCTATGATCAACAACCCACGTCCAACTCGTGCTGAAGCGGGTGACGTTGCGAACGCAATCATGGACGGTACTGATGCAGTAATGCTTTCAGGTGAGACAGCTAAAGGTAAATACCCTGTTGAAGCGGTAACTATCATGGCTCAAATCGCTAACCGTACTGACGGCGCACTAAAAGCTGAGCTAGGTTCTCGTCTAGACAGCCCACGCCTGCGCATCACAGAAGCAGTATGTAAAGGTGCAGTAGACACAGCTGAGAAGCTAGCTGCTCCACTAATCATCGTTGCTACTGAAGGTGGTAAGTCTGCACGTTCTGTACGTAAATACTTCCCAACAGCAAGCATCGTTGCGCTAACAACTAACCCTAAGACTGCTGCACAGCTAGTTCTTACTAAGGGTGTTCGCCCAGTTCTTGTTGATTCAATCGACAGCACTGATGAGTTCTACAAAAACGGTAAAGAGTACGCTCTAGAGTCTGGTTTTGGTAAGAAAGGCGACATCGTAGTAATGGTTTCTGGTGCTCTAGTAGCTTCAGGCACAACTAACACAGCTTCTGTTCACGTACTATAATTCTTACAGTACATTCAGAACATCTATAAAAAGAGGGCATACGCCCTCTTTTTTTTATAATTATCTTGCCCAATTTTTCAACACGCTGTACTATCCTTACGTTTTTACAACACAGCATACTGCTGAGTTGCTTTTAGGTAATTCTATTAAGTTAATGAGGTGCATTGTGTCTAGCCCAACTTTGACAGACAAAGTAGCGAAGCTAATCTGTCAGGATATTCTTTCCGGAGAGCTTAAACCAAACCAAAAGCTGGTTGTTGCGGAGCTTAAAGAAAAATATAACGTAGGAGCATCCCCTATCCGAGAGGCACTAATTCAGCTTTCGTGGATTAAGTACGTAAAGCTTGAACCGCAAAAAGGATGCTGGGTTGCACCTGTTTCTAAGGTCGAACTCTACGACCTATATGAAAGCCTCAAGGTTGTGTCCTCTGTGTTACTAGAAAAATCAATCAAAGAAGGTAGTGAAAGCTGGGAGTTGGAAATACTGACTGAGTTCCATAAGCTATCGCGCTTTAAGTTCCAAGCAGAAAACTTCAATTGGCAAGAGTGGGAAGAGCGTCAAGAAGCCTTCTACAGTTCTCTATTAAGTGGTTGCTTCTCTAAGAACATGCTTGAGTTTTTTAGCGATATTATCAGGCAGGTTAAACGTTATCGACGTATCTCGCTAACCCATTCACCAAAGAGCTTCTCACAGCTCTTCAACCTCGATGAACATGAAAAGATCATGAAGCTAACGCTAGACAAAGATCTTGATGGTGCGAAACAGCAACTTGCTGAGCAGCTATATCGAATGATGAAAGAGATTGAGTCGACGGTCGATGAGATAGAAATGGCATAAAAAAATCGGGGCTAGCCCCGATTTTTACCATCCAAAAAACTCTTTGTGGTGCGTATTCAATAGTAGCACCATAGGCAAAAAGTATAATGCACTCAGCTTAATACCTAAAACAACGAGAGTCCCAATGGTAAGTCTTACCAAAAAGTGATTGTACATAACGAACCTCTACCACCCAACTATTTGACATCCTTGATATATTTTGTCAAAAAACTTGAAGAATTCCGTTCTTGAAATAAGAAAAAGTGTTTGTAAAAAAGTGTGACCTATATTCAAGAACTGGTAGTTTACTGATTATTCCTTTTAGGTCAAGTTTTAACCAGCATTAGACTTTAGTCTAATGCTGAGGCACGAATTTTTCCACTCGATCCGAGACGAATCTCAATTTTGAATCTCTCTTACAAATGCATACTCGCTCTAAAAGAAATAGACCGATTCTGTACGCCAAAGTGCTGTTGGTTGTTGTCTTAGCCGAAATCCATAAAAGTTAGGATCCAAAGACAAGTCCTTATAGTACTGACGGTACAAATGTTCACATTTCATCATCGAAATCTCGTTATCTTGCAAAGGCTTTCCACTGAAAAATCCAATGCGGGAACCCGTTTCAAGCCGAGATGTATTGCCTGCAAGAAAAATGTCCATACCATCAGAAACAGCCACACCACCTTCTACAACGACTATCTCCAACTGGTGTCTATAAATACTGTTAAAAAGCTGGAACTTACTTTCGTTACATTGCTTACCATCAACTTCATATATTTCCAGTATTTTTAGTTCAGGGTACTCTTTTAGTAAGGATAGAAATGCATCTAGAGTACCACGGCAAACCGTGCCATCTAGTGTGGCAACATTGGGGTTCATTACATAAAATGTTGCCGGCTTTTTACGTTGATCAAAATAGTTATTATCACATTCAGAAATAAAGCTATTTTTTAGCCCTGTGGATGAAGCAATCACTAAAGAAGATGAGCACATAAATATAAGCCCTAGAATACGAGCTAATAGTTTATCACTAGAACCTATTGTTGAAGTAAAATCCTTGAAAGTAAACATTGTCCATTTCCTCATATTTCTCAAGTTGTTCCAGAGACTCAATACCTTCAATAACTAAAGTACAACCAAAAAAAGAACATAGATGAGCTATTGTAAAAGTTATATTGCTACCTTCATTGTCTTTGTCCAACTTTTGAGATATTTTTTTATCTACCTTTATTATATGTGGAAGTATCTTATCTACCAGAAAAATATTGTTATTACCTATACCAAAGTCGTCAACAACAATCACCTTTCCCCTATTTTTTAAAGAAAGGATATTATCTATCACCTGAGGGGTGTAATCGACACTTGAGTCTTCAGTAATTTCTATATATTTTATATTCTTTGCATTTGATAATGTCTTTAGTAGGAACTGACAATACCAACTTCTTAACAAAGATGGGCAAATATTTATACCTACATCTAAGCTTGCATTCATTCTTTGCAAACGTCTAATCTGAAGAAAAGTATGGAAGTATAAAAAACCATTACGACGAAATAACTCAATCACTTGTATTGGTGTTTTACTAGAACAAAACCTAGAGAGTATTTCAAAATAGACCACTTTGTTTTCTTGGTAGTCTACTACAGGCTGAAGATGATACTTGCAAGTAACCACCAAATAGAATAAATAACTGTAGAAAACTAGCACTATTGATGAAAAAATTATCGAAGACAGCAATATAGCATATTGATATTCCTCTGAAGAAGTATAGAAAGTTAGCAATAACAACATTAGTAGAAAATAGTTTTTCATTATATTCACTATATGTTCCTTTTATCTAGGGAGCTAGGTTATTACTTAGCATCATAATTGATAAGTAGATCCAAACTGCAAAAAGAGAGATTATAATAGTCGCTATAGTTTTCAGCTTCGCAGATAAATTATCTAAGTCCTTACTTAAATGAGTTTGTGAGTTAATGAATATTTTATCTGCTGCCATTGATAGGTCGGCAGACTCCGCATATAACGCTAATTTAGAAACTAATTGTATGGGTAAGAAACCAGTATTCAAAACATCGCCCAATGGAAGGCCTTCGGCTTGCCGATCCTGCATACTGGCCATATGTTTTTGAATCCACCTGGAATTTGTCGTACTTTTAAAATTCATAAAAGTATGTCCAACTGGGACGTTTAATCTTATCATCAAAGATAATACCCCTAAAAATACAGATGCGTAATTTAGAGTAAGGATAGAAACAATAGGCAAATTACTTAACTTTTCTCTAAAGTTGCCAATTCCATTTTTCAAGTACCTATTAAATATAAACAATGATATTACAACTGAGAAAATCAAAACCGGAAACCCGAAGCTAAATATAAAACCACCTAGAGCATATAGTGTCGATGAGACTTTCGGCCATTGTTCAACTGGAAGAACTGCTTCAAACTCTGGAAAAACCTTTATTGAATATCCGCCAATCATCAATAGTACTAAACCAACCATTACAATCGGACCAATCAAAGCAGAGAACATTTTATCAACTGATTTTTTCTTCAGTACGCATATATCATAAGCACGCTGAATACCTATCACCATATCGCCAGCTTCTGAAGAAAGCTTAAGAATTAGCATTTCATCATCTGGAATCTTACCCTCTAATAGTAAAACCAGATCGCCCTTAATATTGTACACCTCAAGTAAATCTGTGTATAACTTCACCATCTCTTTGTTCTTTATGCTTTTGTTGATGGTAATATTACTTTCCAAAAAGCTAACTACCGATACATTATTTTTCAAACAATCAATAAATGCTTCATATATCTCTACTCGTATTTTTGAATTATACATATCAATTTACCCCGTAGATTCGCTCATACTCTTGCGGACAAAGTGTGCCTGCAACAATCTTTGAAAATGCGTTTTCAGACATAGTGTAACCACTTACTCCATCTTCATATCTCTTCCAAGTAGCGAACAGCTCTTGCGTACCAACTGAATCGATTACTTCGTTATAAGGGAATAAAAACTCGACACAAATTTGGCGACCTTTGTAGCCAGAGTAACTACATTTTTCACAACCAGACTCACTCGATATATGAATATCAGCATTCTTATCAATAAGTCTTGTATATAAGCCATGAGAAACACGTGATTTAAGAGTTTCGTCATCAAAGTTGAACGGTAGGGAGCAGTGAGTACAAGTCCTCCTTAGAAGTTTTTGAACAATAATTCCGGCCCAGAAGTCATATGACCGAAGCTTATCCATTTCTATCCCTAGTGAATTTAGGCGAGATATAACACCTGTGACGCTACTAGCATGTAATGTAGTTACAGCTAAATGCCCACTTTCAACAACGTCAGTTAGTGCTTTAGCGGTAGCTGGATCACGAGTCTCTCCAATTAACAACACGTCAGGATCTCGTCTCATTGCCGAATAGATATAACGCATAAATGGGTTCGTATCGTCCCCTTTTAGTTCATTCCTCTTTACGTTTGTCTGAACTGCCCCTCTTATTGAGTACTCTACAGGATCTTCCACAGTTAGGACTGAGATAGACTTATTATGAAAACTCAGATATAGCCACTCCAAAAAACCTTTAATCGTTGTGGACTTTCCGGAGCCGGTTGTTCCAGCAACAACTACTAACCCGAATGGTCTACTTACCATTTTTTTTATCAGATCAGATTCTTCGGGGGAAAAGCCTAAATCTGTTAAATCAGAAATTTCTCCGACGCCTCCGTCTTGAAGCACTCGAAAGACGGCATGATAACCTTGCTCGGTGCGCGTTTTAAGCGGTGAGTGCGCATAACGTAGATTTAGTATCTTCCCTTTAAGGCTAGGAATCGGCCCCATAGCATCCTGAGGAACCTTTCTATTCCATGCACTACCTTTGCTAATTGCTTCTACATTGTAAAAAGTTGATATAGCAGCATCCGCACTATCTGTATCCAATGTCTTGTAAAAACTCTTATTTCCATCTACTCGGAAATAGATGTCACACTGTTGGTCATTTCTAACAAAGTGAATGTCGCTAGAACCATACTCATCAGCGTCACTGAAAACAGAGACTAAAGTTTGTTTAGCTTCGGTAGAGTCTACATGAAGTAAATCTTTAGTAGCCAAACGATCTATTTCAGAAATAACTTTTAAAGGAACAAAATAAGAAAAATTAAAACTGTTTTGAAGAATAAATTTATTTAAACTATCAATGGCTAGTCCCATTCTGCCACTGTCTTCAGGCAGGAATAGATATTTTTCGTTTGATTTAGTTAACTTGCATACGTAGATATTATAGCTGTCTAGATCCGTAGAGTATTTCGTAACAGACAAATCTTCTCTCTCTAATATGTCTTGATAGTCAATGATTACATTGGTAGTCACTTTTTGTACCTCAGTTCTACTGTGCCATTTGATGAAACTACATAACTATACCCACCACCGAAGATCCTGTTTGGCTTAATTCTACTAAATCTGGCACCGTTACTTCTGTTAAGAAAATCAGCGTATGTAGTACCATCTATTACATATATAGTAGAAAGGGTTATTTCATAGTTTGATGTTTTTGGAGACTCTGTAGTCTTAATAGAACTGTTATTTTTAACCTTGATGCTTCCTTTAATAGATGCTTGCTTAGATGTTTCATTCAACTGCTCTAGTATTTTCTTTTGTTCAAGTTGAAGCCTTTTAATCTCAATATTCTGCTCTATTCCCTTAATTAAAATTTGGTTGTCAATGCTTCTTTTTTGGAATTTTCTAAGTCGCTGTTCAATCTCACTGACAGGAGCAACCTCTTCTTGCAAGGTGGTAGTCTTTGATTTTGACTTATCATCAATATTGCTAGCGTAGGATAAAGAAGAAAATAGAGAGCATACCATTATTATTAAGATTTCTGTAACCGTGTGCCTACTATTTATAATAGAATTACCCATTATATATCACTCCTATATCTGCTATATATTTAGAATCTTTAAAAGATAGTTTCTCAAAGAAGACATTAGATGACTCAGGGAATATATCAATCAAAGAGTAGAGTGAATATATATCCCCTTCATAAGATAGATTAATTTTATATATATTCATATCTTCAGAGATATAAATCTCATTCTGAGTAGTCGCTAAAGTGACCTTAATATTGTTATCCATATTTCTATAAAGCTCAGTATAATTATTAATAAGATTTGCCATATCTGATATTGAGTGAGTCTCTTTGACTTTGATGTGTTCAAAATTCATGATCGGTATTGGTTCTGAGGGTATTGGTTCCAACATTAAAGTAGCAATCTTATTTGAGTCACTAAAATTAACCGTATCTTCCTTTTTCATTAACCCTAACCCTACAATTTGATTGACAATATGTTCTATGAAGAATACCTGAGAACCGTTAACATTCTGATAAATGACTGATATTTTAGGTGGAGAACCGCTATCAATACCATAGTCGACACTTTTAATTCTCCAATTAGATATTTCGTTAAAAATTCCGATATTGACGATTGTATGAAAATATAGTGCAGCATCCTTAGCATTAAGTAAGTTTAAATAGGTCAGAACTTGACGTTTTTTGGAGCTTTGACTAGCAATAGCTTCTATACGTTGATTTTCGAGTAATTGTAGATCTTGCTTTTCTTTGTAATCAACATAATTACTGACCGATATATATATGGTACTTAGTAACCCGATAACTATGAAAACCATTAAGAAAGCATTAATTGATAGCTTCATAAGTATATAGACCTAAATATTAAAGATGCTATTAAGGACAAAGAGATTATCAAGCATAAAGCTACCAATTTATAATCTAGCAGAGTTACCTTTTTTAACCTAACTGAACCTTCAATTTTACTACTAATAGCGCTAATTTCATGAAGTTGCCCGCCTAATTTTTCGCACATCCTGACAATCTTATTTATATTTTCAATCGTCATTTTTACTGGTTGAGGAAACATACTCGCTGTATTTAGAAATCTGCCACTTATGTAGATTGCTATATATCCTTCATCTGTTTCCTTGTTATGATAAACCGCAAAATGAGGCTTAGAATTATCGAAATCTTTATTACTTTCTAACAATCTAATTAACTCAGTCTCCAAATTATAGTCGGAATTGCTCCTTACTATATATCTACTTTTTTTATCAATTAAAGAAGAACCTATCATTCTATAGAAGTGACTAAAATTCTTCTTTTCTGACTTTCCTATACCATTATTCGTCCAATATCCAATGTCCATCATATTACCTTCGGTGATATTAAAATGGCAATTTTCCTATTAGCCTTATTCTTATCAATACTTCCCCCTAGTGCGAGAATACCGGGGATAGTACTACCTCTATTATCATTCAAACGATTCTCATCAAATCCTGTTAATACTAAAGTATCACCAGACTGAAGGCGCATTCTTTGAAAAGAGGAGTTCTCCGTTGTTTCCGGCAACTGGATATTTTCATATTTGGTAATTTTCAACAGCTCCTTCTGTTTAATCATTATAGTCATTTCAATATTGTTAAGCTCATCAATTGTTGGAAGCATTAATAATTCAAGTCCCGACTCAACACTATCTATTTCATAACTCTTCGTTTCTGTATTTTTGTCTTTATCATACTCTGACTCAATCGAGCGTACATAATTTCTTTTTGTTGACACATTAAAGGGCAAAGGTGAACCATTTATACCGACAAGATTTATTGAACTGGTAATTGACACGTTTTTATTTCCGTATAAGCTGGACAGTAATATATCTGTTCCATTGAACTTTCCTGATACAATAGTTCCCTTTATCTCGCCTACTGGAGAGTCAGAATTAGTATTTGGTGAAGTTACTGAGTTAGAAAATTCATTATCTTTATATGCTAACTTTCCGGATAATCCAAAAACAGAACTTTCATCCCCTGAGTATTGCACAATCTTAACGTCAATAGAGGTTTGCTTTTCTTGATTCTTTAGTAATCTATCTATAAACCCTCTAACTGAATCTATTTTGTCTGGTCTTGATGTAACTCGTATGTGTCCAGTACGTTTTGATAGTATGATGTCACCTTCCCCTTTTAAGATAGATTCGATTGTAGATACAATAGAGTCCATATCATCCTGATTATGTACCCCAGAAATTGGACTACTAGAAACTACATTTACAGACATATTCATATTGGATGTAAAAGTGTTCCCTGGCAACTGAGCGTTATACACAGAACACTTGTTAAGTCGCAGGTTTTTCCCATCAAAAAGAGCATCATAGTTATAGATTTCTTTAAGATAGTTTAGATACCCAACAATATTACCTTTATAGTTAATTGTTGACTTATGTTCTTCCGAGGGAAAATTACAATTATCCATAACCTCTACTCTTATCCCTTTTGATTTAATAGGGTTTGTTGCCTCTATTAGCGAGATGTCATACATAGAAAACATGGCCACATTGATGCTTTGGTACTTTACTTCGCGATCTAATGCTATCTGCTCACCTCTAAATAAGAAGTCATCAACAAATGAAACGTTGTTTTTTTTCCTAGTATTAGTTTTTGATGAGAGCTGTTCCAATTGCTTTTTTACATTATTTATATCTGCTTTCGTTTCAACATTGCTTGTATTTGAGCATCCAGAAGCAATAAACAAAAATAGAATGTTAATTATTAGTAACCTCAAGCACATTATTCTTCTCATAATATGTAAACCTATATTCTCCGTAGTAGGAAGACAGCTTCTTAAGCGCCACTCTAAAATCATTACCAAAGCTTATATCACTGATAATTCGACTATCCACCTCTGAATTCCACCGTAAAGTACCGTTTATACTATTCATCCATTCTGTAATGTTGTAATACAAGGTCTTATCCTTGTAAATATTAAAACTATTTTTATCCATACTATTTTTATTCGATGTATTTTGGCTATAGCTTTCACTTTTACGCTTCTGATTTTTTCCAGCGAAACCACAGTTAAACCCTTCTGTGTTGGCATAATTATCTGCATTCTTAGGCAATGTGTAGCTACATGTAATTTTAACTTCATCGCGATTCCTATTATTATTTTCTTCATTAAATTCAGTAAATTTAGAATCGTTATTTTCCACATAAGGGAATTCAAAAGTTCCTATAACATCAGGAGCAACACTCGCCATCGATTTACATGTGCTAATACTCGGTAAAGATAACCTAGTGCCAACCTTAATGTCTCTAACGTTAGGTATTTTATTAATAGCCACCATGCAAGAAACATTATTAGCGTCACTTCTTATTCCGTTATCCCTAAGTATGCTATAAAGAGTATCTCCATTGCTAACAATTACCACTTTAGAGAGAGCTTTCAAGGGTAATATTATAGCGAACAAGGAAATTATCGATATTCTTATTACTTTTTTACGCATTAAATATAGCCTTATGCATCACACCATATTAACGCCATTGCCAATATCTTAGATTTATCTACGTCTGGGTTATTTGATGCAATATTAATATTCCACTCACTGCCACTAGTTGTCCAACCTAGAGAAAACGCTCCTGGTACCGTGACATTACTGATTATTGGCGAATATCGATCACGACTAGGTAGGCTGCCACTAATACCATATGAGGCCAATGAAAGTGATATATTTGGCCTTAGTCCTGTTGGACAGGTTGGCTTCAATAGTTTATCACCGTCTTGTACAATCCTACTCTCGATAGTTGAACGTTTATTGCCACTTGTATCTTTAGTTATAACAGTGCCTACACTGATGTTTCTTGGATTATTACTTCCATCTAATATTGATATTCCTTCGTCATCACCTTTAAGACAAACATTTAAACCCGAGCTATTCTTCCAACAAATAGTGCCACCGGATTGCATTTTAGTACTGCCGTCTGACGCTAGATACTGTCTTGCTATGGTTGAAGCAGTTAATATTGTTTTGCTACCGTTTTTTACAAAATTGATTGATAAATCATTTGCGTCAAAACCATGTACTCTTATCGTGTTTCTAATCGCTCTTTCTATTAATGATTCATTAACTTTATTTGATATTACTTTTGAATTGATAGGCTGATATTCAAGCTGATACTCAAATTCACTTGAAGTTTTTCTGTTTATTTTCCATGAGAAAAACTCTACTAAACGACTTGAGTCAAATGACAGAGAACAATTAAGGCCTTTTTTCCACGATGCTTCATTTCTCTCTCCTGATGGACAATCTGTGGATTTAAGCTGCTTAAACGATACATCAGTAAACATTTGGCTATCAGATATATTAAGATCATTTCCTTTTAGGTCTATGTAGTCCAGAATATAACTACTAACCAAGCCTATTGTTTGTCCAACCGATTTTAGTTTTTCTTCCTCAGATTTTCGCATTGCATAATATGAACTTCCGATCATTAAAATGCTAGCAATCATTATTGCTATCATTGTGTCAAGTAAAGCGAACCCCTGATTTAGTTTTCTGCTCATATCTCTTACCAACTATTGCCCCTAGTAACAAGTACTAGAGGCAATAACCATAAAACTAGCGATCGCCTAACCACAGAGGATTTGTAGCAGCATCTTTACATTCAACTGTTTTAAGGTTGCTCGGAGAAAAATCAGAGATACCTCCTGTTCCAATGTCTGAAGGGGCTGCAGCAGCTACCTTAGCAAAGTAATAGTTTTTTCCGATCGATTGAAGTAGATCTACGCATGTATCTACATCCAATCCACCAATGCCTATAGTAAAACCAGCATCAGCATTCGAACCTATCGCAGATTTACTGATATTGAAGGAACCGCCATATGGGTTTTTCTTTAGATCATCAGAAAAATCTGCTGCAGCTAATCCGTTGTATGAGTTTGCATTACTATAAGCTCTTTGAATAGTTGTAGTTAGCTGAGATATATTCGAAATTGTATCCTTCATTTTCTGTTCAGCAAACGCAGATGACGATAAAGCTACTACTGCAGCTGTAATGATTCCTATAATACCGATTGCAATTATCATCTCTAATAATGCAATCCCTTTCTGTTTATTTTTGTGTTGCTTACCTTTGTGAGTAAGTTTCATCGCTGCTCCTAATATATTAGATTTTACTTATCATTGGCTAAAGAGTTGGCCACCGAATTTTTCTATCGCAATTGAATAACTCTACTAAACTAGACTATCGACTGAATAGAAGTTAACTCTTCTTCCGGACACTGCTTTAGTCGGTAGGACATTACACCAACCTACGCAGTTACACCTAAAAACAATACTTAATAAAAGCTAACAAAAAAATCACACGACATAACAAATCTACACATTAGTTAATCAACTTATAATTTAAGACTGACACCAGTATTATTTTCGTAGTTATCTGATAACAATAGAGTTTCTTTTTAAGTTATTAGGATAAGTAATGAAAAATGTATTGGATCAAGCATTGCAGTTAGAATGTGATATAACAATGGGGGAACTAGTCTATAATCCATCAACAAGAGTACTTAAAAATTCTACAGACAAAGTTATCGCTATCGATCAACGTTCATTAGAGGTATTAGAGATTCTATTATCTAATGTCGGTACTCCAGTAGATTCCGAAACAATGTTGTGTCGCGTCTGGAAAAATAAGTTTATATCGAAAAATGTTGTTACAAACCGAGTTTGTTTTCTTAGAGGTATTGTTAGAGAGAATGTTGTGAGCATAGAACCACGAGAATTACTCAAAACATATCCTAAAAAAGGTTACTATTTGTCACCTAACTACGTGGAACTTAGAGTCGAGGATGATGTTAACCGCGTACCTTTAGACTGCACTAGTACTAAAAAACTTTGGATATCCAATATAAGGCATATTTATTATCTCGCCTTGTTTCTTTTTATGCTATGTTCTTACTTAGTATATAGGAACATATAGCTTATAAGTCAGTTGGCTAGTCACATATGAAACAAATTTAATAACTATAGTTTCATAAATCACTATTACATAAATACAGCTGAAATGTATAAAATCTAATGTTAACATTGGGTTATTATCTTGCTCATCTCCTTTGTCATATGACCGATTTACTTCATACAGCGAAAGCCGAAGACTCCTCTATTAGAATTGGAGAGTTAAACTATAATCCTAATTCTAGAGAACTTTCATTCTCAGGGAATGTGGTAAATTTAGAACAACGCACCTTAGATATATTGGAATTGCTTCTTCAAAATGTAGGTAAACCCACATCAGCTGAAGAAATAATCGATGTAGTTTGGGGCAATAAATATATCTCTAAGAATGTAATTTCCAACCGAATTAGTACACTGCGCTCTATTTTAAGAAACTTGGATACTGTCAATGAAGCACATAAATTGTTAGTTACTTATCCTAAAAAGGGTTATTTTTTAAACCGAGAGTTTGTCTCATTAGTTCCAAATAGAACTGATTTAGATATCGCCCCCACTAAGCCTGAAGTATCTCAATTCAAACTTAGAGACTTAGCAAAATTTAACAAGAATGCCATACTCGTGACATTAATTATCGCCGCATTATTTACTTATTATTTTCTTCATATGACCATTAATCAGACTGGATTTTCAGAAAACAATCATGCTAATAGCGAGTATATAAGCACCGCGGACATAGATTTATTGCTGTATAGTATATTGGCAAGCGACGATTATTCAAAACGTTATTTGAAAAACTTGAAATTCCTATTGATGCAATCACAACTGTATAACCCTCAGATAAATGTAGTGAATAAAGAATCTCCTTCTTTCTATCTTTCAGCATTTCAAGAAGACCGATATTGGCCAGGAGCAAAAGATATTAAACATTCAGAATATACTCTTAATGTCAACATTAATCGTTATAAAAGAACAAACGAACTAGTAATAGTAATTAATATAGTAGACAATATGAGTAAAAAATTATCATATCGTTACAAATCAATCATTGACCCTAGAGATATAAAGGAATCCGTTAAGAAAATAAACGCTCATATTGTAAATTTTTTTAGTATAAAGAATGGTAACTGTTATACTCCTCAGTCAAACCTTTATGAACTTACAAATAACCCTCATCGATATTCTATCGATAAAATTCTACAGAGAGGATATGCTGACATTGACGAGATAAATTATCTCACTCCTTATGTGCTTTCTAATACAACTATTTCAAATAAAATTGTTCGTAGATGGGCATATCTACTCGAAGCTAGCAATACTGAATTCCAAAGAGATGTCGATATTTGGCTATCTTTGCTATTTTATCGAGTTAATGACTTCTATAATTCTGAACGTTACTTTATCAAATCTGAATCGATAAAAATGATCGACAATTCATTTTTATATTTAGTCCGGTCAGATATATCAATCCGTTTAGCTGATGAAAACAAGTTCTTGGAGTATTATATGAAATCTCTAATGTCGCTTATCAATGTTGTTTCCGCCAAATATGTTTATCATAGAATCGCTAACTTGAATAATAGCGCTGAATGTCTTTCTCCTTGGAAGGAATTAGATTCTGTATTAGCACTTAATCAAGTGAACCCTTTTTGGATAAATTCTTTCACTAGTTATTGCAAACGCGCTTCACCTTACTTGAACTATTACTCCAAGCCTACTTAACGATATGACAAAGCAATAAGCTTTAGCTCTTTATCAGAAAACGCCACACAGTATGATTGTTCATACTCTTTTTTATCCAGAAAATTTACTTCAATCCAAATCAACTTTTCTTGGATAGCAATAACTTTAGTGAGAAGTTTCCCTCTAATAAGATATTTAATCGCTTTTGCGAGTTCAAAGAACTCAGAAGAGTGATCGAATAAGTCTCTCTGGAGATCTCTTGGCATTTTAATTACTTGAGCATACATGACCACACCTAGTACAATAATCAGCTGGTATAAATTTACTCTATCAGCTTTTATTCCAACTAGCGAATACATCAGAGCCAGTATTTTCTTTTATTATTTTTCGTTTAAGTATTAAAAAAAAGCTGCCTTTGGCAGCTTTTTTTATTTGATAACACGTAGGCTTGGTCTGCCTTTAGGTTTTGGAGGCTGACTATCATCACCCTCTGATTCATTTGCTTCCTCTTCTACTGAAGCATCTGAAGCAACTGTCAAACCAACCGATGGTGCTGTATCAATATCTTCTTCCTCAATTGAAAGATAAGCATCTTCTGGCTCGAACATTGTTCCAGCACCATTCTCACGAGCATAAATAGCTTGTACAGAATAGAGAGGCACGATGACCGAGTGTGGTCGGCCACCAAATCGAGCGTGGAAGGTAATCGCTTCATTGCCTAATTCGAGTTGACCTACTGCTCTAGGAGCAATATTCAGGATGATTTGACCATCTTGAATAAACTCTTGAGGAACGCGAACACCAGGCAACATTGCATCGACAACAATATGTGGTGTTAGATCATTTTCCACCAGCCAATCATAGAATGCACGCAGCATGTATGGTCGGCGAGGTGTCATTTTTTCAATATCCATGGTCACTTAGCGAACCAAACGCATCTCACGTTCAGCTTCAGTCAGTGAAGCAAGGAATGAATCACGTTCAAATACACGATTCATGTAAACTTTGATCTCTTTAGATCCAGGACCAATTAGCTCGATACCCATTTCAGGTAAGCGCCATAGTAGTGGTGCTAGGTAGCAATCGATCAAGCTGAATTCTTCACTCATGAAGTATTCGTACTCAGCAAAAATCGGTGCAAGAGTCAGAAGATCATTGCGTAGTTTATTGCGAGCCGCCTCAGATTCTTCTGCAGAACCTTTCATAACTTTCTCCGCAAGCGTGTACCAGTTACGCTCAATACGGTAGATCATTAGTCGGCTATTACCACGTGCAACTGGGTAAACAGGCATAAGTGGTGGATGAGGGAAACGCTCATCAAGATATTCCATAATGATCTTTGAATCGTAAAGGGCTAGCTCACGATCAACCAAAGTAGGAACGGTCTTATATGGGTTTAGCTCAGCAAGCTCAGCAGGGATGTTCATTTCATCCACTAACTCAACTTCAACACTGACACCTTTTTCTGCTAGAACGATTCGAACCTGGTGGCTATATAAATCGGTAGCACTTGAGAAAAGAGTCATCACAGAACGTTTATTGGCAGCTACAGCCATGGAGCCCTCCGGGATACTTACAAAAAAACAATGGAGGCAACGCCTCCATTGTGAACAAATTTGGAATTAGCGCGAGATTATAGCACAATTAGTGAACATCACGCCAATACTCTTTCTTGAGCAACACTACGACAATAGTGAAGATGACTAGGAAACCCATCACCCACCAACCTAGCGCATGACGCTCAAGTTTCACTGGGTCACCAGAGTATTCTAGGAAGTTCACCAAGTCTCGAACGGCATCATCATACTCACTCGAACTCAGTTCACCGCGGCCATCAGTTTCTGTACCAACAACCACTTGGACTTCTTGACCATCAACAACTTGTGTCTCATAGATTGGAGTTGGAATGCCTTGAAGCTCTTCAAGAACGTGTGGCATACCTACGTTCGGGAACGTAACGTTATTCACGCCAAATGGACGGCTTGGGTCCACATAGAATGAACGCAGATAGGTATATAGCCAATCAACACCACGAACACGTGCAACAAGTGTTAGATCAGGTGGCGCAGCACCAAACCAAGCCGCAGCTTGCTTCTGTGGCATTGCATTTACCATCAAATCACCAATCTTCGCTTCTGGGTCGAAAACAAGGTTTTCTTTTGCGAGATCTACTGGGATACCTAAGTCATTCGCGACACGCTCATAACGTTGATATTGCGTCGAGTGACATGCAAAGCAGTAATTCATAAACAGCTTTGCGCCATTTTGAAGTGATGCTTGGTCACTAAGATCGTTGTTTGCTTTATCTAGATGTACATTACCACCAGCAGCTAGCGCTAGAGATGGTAGCAATGCGAAAAGTACTACAATCCACTTTTTCATTTGAAAGTCACCCTCTCTGGTAATGGCTTAGTTTTTTCATTCTTACTGTAGAAGTACAACAGAACGAAGAACATGAAGTAACCTAAACTGAAGATCTGAGCCAGCAGCGTATACGTTGGTGTTGCAGGTAGCGCACCAAGAATACCCAAAGCAATGAAGCTGATGGTGAACTGGATGATGTTCAGTAGGTGAATCTTACTTCTGTAGCGATAAGAGCGTACTTTACAACGGTCGAACCATGGCAATAGGAATAGGAATACAATCGATAGTCCCATTGCAACAACACCCAGTAACTTGTCCGGTACAGCACGAAGAATCGCGTAGAACGGGGTGAAGTACCATACAGGAGCAATATGCTCAGGCGTTTTCAGAGGGTTTGCTGCTTCAAAGTTAGGTGGCTCAAGGAAATAGCCGCCCATTTCTGGATTGAAGAACAACACGTAACAGAACAAGAAGAAGAAACCTGCGATACCCACCATATCCTTAACAGTTCCATAAGGGTGAAATGGAATGGAATCGATGATGTCATATTTCTTGCTGTAGTAATCGTGGAACTTAAACTGCGTCTTATAATCGTCGCCCATTGTGCCTTTCGGTAGCTTAGTCTCGATACCATCAGGGTTGTTCGAACCCACTTCGTGAAGTGCTAAAACGTGTAAAACGATAAGAAGAAGTAGCACGATAGGCAGAGCAATAACATGCAGAGCAAAGAAGCGGTTGAGCGTCGCTCCAGAGATGATGTAGTCGCCACGAATCCAAAGAGTAAGGTCGTCACCAATAACAGGAATCGCACCAAATAGTGAGATAATAACCTGAGCACCCCAGTATGACATTTGTCCCCATGGTAATAGATAGCCCATGAAAGCTTCTGCCATTAATACTAGGAAGATGAGCATGCCGAATACCCACAGTAGCTCACGAGGCTTTTGGTATGACCCATAAATCAGGCCACGGAACATGTGAAGATATACGACAACAAAGAATGCTGAAGCACCCGTAGAGTGCATGTAACGAAGTAGCCAACCGTATTCCACATCACGCATGATGTATTCAACAGATGCAAATGCACCTTCGCCAGAAGGTACGTAGTTCATAGTTAGCCAAATGCCTGTAAGGATTTGGTTAACCAGGACAAGCATGGCTAGAGAGCCAAATAGATACCAAAAATTAAAGTTCTTTGGCATCGGGTATTCAGATAAATGCTTTTTATAAGCATTCATTGCTGGTATACGTTTTTCTACCCAATCAAGTAACGCTTGCATTATGCATCCCCCTCATCAACACCAATGAGTATTTTCGTGTCACTCAAATACATATGTTTAGGGACCACTAGGTTAAGTGGCGCAGGAACACTCTGGAATACACGTCCCGCCATGTCGAACTTAGAACCGTGGCATGGACAGAAGAATCCAGAACGTACACCTTGAACTTGTTCACTAAAAGTGTCTGGTAGATAAGTAGGTGAACATCCTAGGTGGGTACAGAAACCGACGGCAACAAAATACTCAGGTTTAATTGAGCGGAATTCATTTTGTGCATATTCAGGTTGCTGTTCTTCAACAGATTTAGGATCTCGTAACTGACCATCGATAGTAGTCAGGTTGTCCAAAACTGATTGAGCTCGACGTACGATCCAAACGGGCTTACCCTGCCATTCGACACGGACCATTTGGCCTTCTTCGAGCTTACTGACTTCCACCTCTACAGGGGCACCAGCAGCTTTAGCTTTGGCACTTGGGTTCCAAGATTTAATAAAAGGAACGGCGACTGCAGCTGCCCCCAGACCACCAACAACCGCAGTTGTAGCAGTTAGGAAACGCCTGCGACCGTTATTTAAAGGCGCATTGCTCATCCAACATTTCTCCCATTTGCTCCTTTGGGTCAATACCGAGCGAATCCAAGTTGCTCTTTCATGTTAAATAACCTTACGGGGAACCATTCCTTGGGTTATTTTCCTTGAATTGAACGAGCCAAATCTAGTTTATTATTTTGGCTACTTGAGTCAGCTCAGACATCGATTCCGACCAGCAGAGCATGGCTAACAAAGTACAAATTTTTGTTGTATTTATTTGATAGCAAATGATAAAGAAAACCCTACTTTTTGACAAGATAAAGCTACCTTTTCGTAACATCTATAGCAGGAAATCGCTTGCTAGTTCACAAAAGGGAGGAAAAGGACAGTCTGTTATGAGGAGTTGAGCAATTTTCAGAGGTTAGATAAACGCAATAAACAAAAAAGCCCAGCCATAAGGCTGAGCTTTTTGATCCACAATCCAGTCGAAACTGGAAAGCATAATCTTCTCGATAAGGAGAAAATTAACGCTTAGAGAACTGTGGACGACGACGTGCTTTACGTAGACCAACTTTCTTACGCTCAACGCAACGAGCGTCGCGAGTAACGTAGCCAGCTGCACGTAGAGCAGGACGTAGAGTCTCATCGTATTCCATTAGCGCGCGAGTGATACCGTGACGGATAGCACCTGCTTGACCAGAAATACCGCCACCTTTAACAGTAACGAATAGGTCTAGCTTCTCAGTTAGTTCAGTTAGCTCAAGAGGCTGACGAACTACCATGCAAGAAGTTTCGCGACCGAAGTAAGTTTCTAGATCACGCTTGTTAACTACGATGTTGCCAGTGCCTGGTTTGATGAAAACACGAGCAGCTGAGCTTTTGCGACGGCCAGTGCCGTAGTATTGATTCTCTGCCATTTTCGAAATCCCCGATTAGATGTCTAGTACTTGTGGTTGTTGAGCAACATGGTTGTGCTCAGCGCCAGCGTAAACTTTAAGCTTACGGTACATAGCACGGCCTAGAGGACCACGTGGTAGCATACCTTTAACCGCTAGCTCAAGAGCCATTTCAGGCTTACGATCAATCAGCTTTTCGAAAGTGATTGATTTTAGGCCACCTGGGAACTCAGAGTGACGGTAGTAAACTTTGTTTTTAGCCTTGTTACCAGTTACAGTAACTTTCTCCGCGTTTACAACGATGATGTAATCACCAGTGTCAACGTGTGGAGTGTATTCAGCTTTATGTTTGCCACGTAGGCGAGATGCAATTTCACTTGCTAGACGGCCAAGAGTTTTACCTTCAGCGTCTACAACGTACCAGTCGCGTTTTACAGTTTCTGGTTTAGCAACGAAAGTTTTCATGCTAATAATAACCCGTTAATTAAATTTACACTTAAGGAGCTTTCGCTCCCACTGTCTAAGAGCCCATACATCACCCCTTCGAGTGTTGAAACTCTCGGCTATTTGTTTCAGAGAAACTAGCCTGCAGTAACGGTGGGTCGCAGGATTATAGAGAAGCTCGAAGAAAAAATCATCTATTTTTTGGACAAAATTGGTAAAAACCTCAAGCTAAGTGCTCTGATGCCAAATAGTCATGGCTTTGCATCTCCGTTAATCGCGAAATACAGCGCTTAAATTCAAACTCCAGCTGACCTTCAGTATAGATATACTCAAGGGCTACCTCAGCAGAAATGATAAGTTTTACTCTTCGCTCGTAAAATTCATCAACTAAGGCAATAAAGCGCCTTGCTGCATCATCTAACTTAGCATCCATCTGCTTAACATCAGCCAGCAATACAGTGTGATAAATTCTCGATATCTCGATGTAATCATTTTGGCTGCGCATGGTTTGGCAAAGCTGTGCAAAACTGGCGTAGAGCACATCATCGGCAGAGGCAATCACTTCGATGTCTCGATGATTAATCTCTATTGATTGCTCTTGAACTCGATCCTCTGTTACTAACTGACCAAAATAACGCTTGAGATTGGCATGCGCAGCGGCATCTAACGGGTAATGATAGATCTCTGCCTGTTCTAATGTTCTCAAACGGTAATCAATACCACTATCGACGTTCAGTACATTACAGTTTTTCTGAATCATAGTAATAGCAGGAAGGAACCTTGCACGCTGCAAACCGTTTCGATATAGGTTTTCTGGAGGAATATTCGACGTTGCTACCAGTACAACACCACGCTTAAATAGAGCTTGCAATAAAGTGGCGAGAATCATGGCATCCGCGATATCAGAAACATAAAACTCATCAAAGCATATGATTTTCGCTTCCGAAGCAAACGTATCTGCGACCTGTTCTAGAGGGTCTTGCACATCACCTAAGCGCTTTAGCTCATCATGAACTCGATACATAAAACGGTGGAAATGAACTCGCATCTTTTGAGACGTCGGCAGACTGTCGAAAAATGCGTCCATTAAATAGGTTTTCCCTCGACCTACTCCCCCCCAAAAGTATAACCCTTGTGGCGGAGTAGCTTGCTCGGGTGATTTTCCTAGCAGCTTCTGCATCATACTTAACGCAGGGGCTTCGAAGTTCAAATAATCGACATACTCATGATGCAAACTGTCTAAGGCTTCAACGGCAGCCCTCTGCGCGGGGTCGCTTTGGAAACCATTTGTTTCAATATCATTATTGTATTTTTCTATGGGCGTCATGGATAACTCGCAACACTGATCCAACTGTTATTATTAGCGTATTTTGCTTTATTGGCTTGAATTCTCATAGTAACATGGCTAAACGACGTGTGTAACCGCTTGGTAACGCACATGTTAATAAACATTATAAAGGAGCTGTTATGCCTTGGATATATGCCATTGTCGGCTTGCTAGTTGGTGCTATTCTAGGAATTGTGATTTCTCGACTGACTACTCCACAATACAAGAAACAAAAGACCATCCAAAAAGACCTTGAGTCCGCGAAGTTTGCACTGGAGCAACAGCGTCAAGAATTGTCTGATCATTTCGCACAAACCGCTGAAATGCTTGATACATTGGGGAAAGACTACACTAAGCTTTATCAACACATGGCGAAGACCTCTTCGGAACTGCTGCCAAACCTACCCGAGCAAGATAACCCGTTTGTCAAAAAGATTGCTGAACACAATGTAGAAACGATAAACGATGTTAACACTACAGAAGAACCGCCAAAGGATTACGTTAATGGCGCTACAGGACTTCTTAGAGAAGAGAAGAAGGAAGTGATTGAAGCTCCAGAAGCTGTCTCACAAGAGCCCGTCACCGCTAAAGCTTCGTAACATCCTCATCTACTGGCCAGCAATTGCACAAATTGCTGGCTAATTCACCACCCCAAGTGAACTTTATAGAATTCGTTGAGTCATAACCCTTACTGATCCATAGAGGAGTTTTATGATGAAAAAACCATTGCTTGCATTAACTGTTCTATCGTTAAGCTTGAGTTCAATCATCGCCCCACTACCTGCAACCGCTGCTTTACCTTTATCTGTCGATGGCGAACAACTTCCAAGCCTTGCTCCTATGCTAGAGCAAGTTACGCCCGCAGTTGTTAGTATTGCTGTTGAAGGTACTCAGGTTTCCCGTCAAAGTTTGCCTGAGCAATTCCGTTTTTTCTTCGGCCCTGACTTCCCAACCGAGCAATTACAAGAAAGGCCTTTTAGAGGGTTAGGATCTGGTGTTGTCGTAGATGCTGACAAAGGCTATATCGTTACTAACTATCACGTCATCAATGGCGCAGAAGACATCCGCGTTAAACTTCATGACGGTAAAGAGTACGATGCTGAGCTTGTCGGTGGTGACGAAATGTCAGATGTGGCATTACTAAAAGTTGATGGCGCTAAAAACCTCACAGAAATCAAAATTGCCGACTCAGATCAACTGCGCGTCGGTGACTTTACGGTAGCAATCGGTAACCCGTTTGGCTTGGGACAAACTGTTACCTCTGGTATCGTCTCCGCATTGGGTCGCAGTGGACTAAATCTAGAAAATTTTGAGAACTTCATTCAAACCGATGCTGCAATTAACAGTGGTAACTCAGGTGGCGCATTAGTTAACCTAAAAGGTGAACTCATCGGTATCAATACCGCGATTCTTGGTCCTAACGGCGGTAACGTCGGGATAGGCTTCGCAATCCCTTCAAATATGATGAAGAACTTAACCGAACAAATCATCGAGTTTGGCGAAGTGAAACGCGGTATGCTGGGTGTTCAAGGTGGAGAAGTCACTTCGGAACTTGCGGAAGCCCTAGGTTACGATTCCAGTAAAGGTGCTTTCGTAAGCCAAGTTGTCCCTGACAGCGCAGCAGATAAAGCTGGACTTGAAGCGGGTGACATCATTGTGTCTGTTAACGGTAAGAAGATCTCGACCTTCAGCGAGCTCAGAGCCAAAGTGGCAACGCTTGGTGCCGGTAAAACGGTTAAGCTCGGCATTATACGTGATGGCAAAGAAAAATCCTTTAATGTCACCCTTACTGAAGCTGCTAAAACCATTACCAAGGCCGATAAACTTCATGAAGGGCTAACAGGCGCAGAATTCGCAAACACTGATAAGAGCGACCCTGTTGAAGGGGTCAAAGTGAAATCGGTAGCAGAAGGGTCTCCAGCTGCTCAATATCAACTTGAGCAAGGTGATATCATTATCGGAGTGAACCGTACTCGAGTGAAAAATGTTGGCGAACTACGTAAGATACTTGAGAAGAAACCTGGCGTTTTAGCTCTCAATATCCAGCGTGATGACCGAAGCATTTACTTAGTTGTACGCTAGAAGCTCACAAAATTGTAAATTCTAAGTGAAAGAGCAGCTCTGATTAGGGCTGCTCTTTTATTATTTAAGTTTTAAATGATATCCTCTGGCTTTATAGCTGTCGTTTCATGTACACGAGTTTTTTAGTTAATATCATGAAATCAACTCGTTTGAGTCGCCTCTCAATACTATGCTTGCAAAGTAGAAGTCATTGAAAGAACACGTTAACGACATCGGTTTTTGCGTTTGAATAGAGGAAATGATGCTGAATTTTCTAATCCGATCGGTATCTATGGGTCTAGTAACCGCACTATTAGTGCTATTGGCAGTCCCTTCTCTAAGACAGAACATCATACCTCAAAACTTGACTGCTCAACCTGCAGACAATAGCAGCCTACAGATTTCATTTAACCAAGCAGTGCGTAAAGCCGCTCCTGCGGTTGTGAATATCTACAGTCGGCAATATAAAGAAAATGACCGCACCACTCTATCCACACAAGGACTGGGATCTGGCGTTATTGTTAGCGACAAAGGCTACATCATTACCAACTATCATGTGGTCGCGAATGCCGACCAAATCATAGTCGCGCTGCAAGATGGCCGAGTGGCAGCAGCACAACTGGTTGGTAAAGATCAGCGCACGGATATTGCGGTTCTACGCATTGAAGGTGGTAACCTACCCGTTATCCCACTCAACCCCAATTATTCCCCTAAAGTTGGCGATGTTGTCTTAGCGATTGGTAACCCTTATAACCTGGGACAAACCACTACTTTTGGTATTATTTCGGCAACAGGGCGCTCTTCTATTAGTGCCGGAGGAATTCAAGCGTTCATCCAGACAGATGCAGCGATAAACCAAGGTAATTCAGGTGGCGCTCTAGTCAACACACTTGGTGAGCTAGTTGGCATTAATACAGCTTCTTTCCAACAAGCAACCGACCTTGAAACCTATGGTATTTCTTTTGCAATTCCTTACCAGTTAGCCAGCAAAATCATGGAAAAGATTATTGCCGATGGTCGAGTGATTCGTGGTTATATTGGTATCGATGGGCAGGACATTAACTCGGTAACCGCTCGGTTACTAGGAAATGAACATATTGGCGGTATTATTGTTCTTGGCTTAGACCCTGAAGGCCCAGCGGCAAAAGCAGGAATCAAAGTTCAAGACATCGTCCTCATGATAGATGGCAACAAACTCAATGGACGTCAGGGAGTGCTAGATTTAGTAACAGATCTAAGACCTGGCACCACCGTTGACGTTAAGCTACTTCGTGATGGCAAAGAGCTTACCGTACCTGTTACAGTAGGCGAAGATACTCGCGAGTAAAAGGGATTCGTTTAACGACCAGACTATGGATTAATCCTTTGAACTCAAAAAAATCTCCGAGCGAGCTCGGAGATTTTTTTATTTGGTCGTAAAGTTCGAGTTATTCTTGAACTTCTTCTGAGGCACTCTCACCCGAGTCGACTTCAATGCGCGTGACACGCTGCAATCCACGAGGCAACAAACCACCTCTTCTACCGCGCTCACCACGGAAGTTCTCTAAGTCGGCAGGCTTCAAGCCGAGCTTGCGTTTACCTGCATAGAGCGTGATAGTCGCGCCTTGTGGCAATGCCATAAGGTGCGAAACAAACTCTTCTCGGGCTTTCGCTTTGGCGGAAGGAATGTTGATGATCTTGTTCCCTTTACCCTTACCAAGTTGAGGTAAGTCTTTAATCGGGAACAGTAGCATACGCCCTTGGTTAGTGATGGCAAGAATCTCGTCTGACTCTAGGTCACCGATCATTGACGGCGTTATCACTTCAGCTCCTTGTGGAAGCGTGACAAGTGCTTTACCGCTACGGTTCTTAGAAAGCAAATCTGAACCCTTACAAACGAAGCCATAGCCTGCATCAGACCCCACAAGCCATAACTGAGACTCTTCACCCATCACTACTTGGCGAATATTCGTGCCAGCATTAATGTTCAAACGACCAGTAATTGGTTCGCCCTGACTTCTTGCTGATGGCAACGAATGTGACTCAAGCGAATAACTTCGGCCATCACTGCCCAGGAATACCGCAGGCTGGTTGCTCTTACCTCGCGCGCTGGCCAGATACTTATCACCAGCTTTGTAGTTCAAGCTGCTAGCATCCACGTCATGCCCTTTAGCATGACGAATCCAGCCTTTTTCAGACAGTACAACCGTAATTGGTTCACTAGGAACAAGGTCTCGCTCGGTCATTGCTTTTGCTTCTGCACGCTCAACAATTGGCGAGCGGCGGTCATCGCCGTATTTCTCTGCATCCGCTTGAATCTCTTTCTTGAGCAAAGTATTCATGCGACGCTCAGAGCCCAGAAGTTTTTCTAGCTTCTCACGTTCTTTTTCTAATTCTTCTTGCTCGCCACGGATTTTCATTTCCTCAAGCTTAGCAAGATGACGAAGTTTGGTGTCTAAAATAGCATCAGCTTGAATATCTGTGATTCCGAAACGTTCCATAAGCACAGCTTTCGGCTCGTCTTCGGTACGAATGATTTCAATCACTTCATCCAAGTTTAGATACGCGACCAACAAACCTTCTAAGATGTGCAAACGAGCTAGGATTTTATCTAGGCGATATTGAAGGCGTTTACGTACTGTCTCGCGACGGAATTGAATCCATTCAGATAGGATTTGAACCAAACCTTTCACTTGTGGACGATTGTCCAGACCAATCATATTGAGGTTAACTCGGAAGTTCTTCTCAAGATCGGTCGATGCAAACAAGTGGTTCATTAGCTGATCACAATCGATGCGGTTTGAACGTGGCACCACGACAATACGAGTCGGGTTCTCATGGTCTGATTCATCGCGCAGATCATCGACCATAGGTAGCTTCTTAGCACGCATCTGGTTGGCAATTTGCTCTAGCAGTTTTGCGCCCGAAACTTGGTGTGGCAAGGCAGTGATAACAATATCAGAGCCCTCTTTATGCCATACAGCGCGCATCTTCACGCTGCCACGACCGGTACGATAAATTTTCTCTAAGTCAGCACTTGGCGAGATAATTTCCGCTTCCGTTGGATAGTCTGGACCTTTAACAAAGTCCATCACTTGCGGCAAATCGGCTTTAGGATTGTCGATAAGATGAATGGTCGCATCCGCAATTTCACGAACATTATGTGGCGGAATATCGGTTGCCATACCAACGGCAATACCGGTAATACCATTGAGCAAGATATGCGGTAAACGAGCGGGAAGAATCTTTGGCTCCTTCATGGTGCCATCGAAGTTTGGTTGCCATTCAACCGTGCCTTGACCAATTTCACCTAGCAGGACTTCCGCGAACTTAGACAGTTTTGCTTCGGTATAACGCATTGCAGCGAATGACTTAGGATCGTCAGGCGCACCCCAGTTCCCCTGACCATCAACTAATGGGTAACGGTAGGAAAACGGCTGAGCCATCAATACCATAGCTTCATAACAAGCCGAGTCGCCGTGCGGGTGATATTTACCTAGAACGTCACCAACGGTACGAGCAGACTTTTTGTACTTGGCTGCGGCTGACAAACCAAGTTCTGACATCGCATAAATAATACGACGTTGAACTGGTTTTAGGCCGTCGCCAATATAAGGCAATGCACGATCCATAATGACGTACATTGAATAATTCAAATAGGCGTCTTCGGTGAACTTTCGCAGAGGCAGTTGTTCTACGCCATCAAAAGACATTTCAGTGGACATTGTTATACCTCAGCCATATCACCGTTGTTTTGCAGCCAACTACGGCGATCATCTGCTCGTTTCTTACCTAGCAGCATATCCATCATTTCGTCGGTCGCTTCATCGTCATCAATAGTCAACTGAACCAGACGACGAGTGTTTGGATCCATCGTAGTTTCGCGAAGTTGAAGCGGGTTCATTTCACCCAGGCCTTTGAATCGCTGTACATTAATTTTCGCTTTCTTCTTACTTAAGCGCTCAAGAATGCCATCTTTTTCATCATCGTCTAGGGCATAGAACACTTCTTTGCCACAGTCGATACGATACAAAGGAGGCATCGCTACATAGACATGGCCAGCAGCAACGAGAGAACGGAAATGCTTGGTGAACAGAGCACACAACAGTGTCGCAATGTGAAGTCCATCCGAGTCCGCATCGGCAAGGATACAGACTTTACCGTAACGCAACCCGTCAAGATTTTCGGTGTCAGGGTCAATGCCCAGTGCTACCGAGATATCATGTACTTCTTGCGATGCTAGCACTTGGTCCGCAGACACTTCCCAAGTATTGAGAATCTTACCACGTAATGGCATCACCGCTTGGAACTCACGGTCACGTGCTTGCTTAGCACTACCACCCGCAGAATCCCCTTCCACAAAGAAGATTTCTGTACGATTTAGATCTTGTTGCGAACAGTCTGTAAGCTTACCCGGAAGCGCTGGGCCTGAAGCCACCTTCTTACGCACGACCTTTTTGCTCGCTCGCATACGGCGGTGCGCATTGGCAATGCAGACTTCCGCTAACTGTTCTGCTAGCTGAGGCTTTTCATTTAGCCATAAGCTGAACGCATCTTTAACGACACCAGATACAAACGCTGCACATTGACGTGAAGAGAGACGCTCTTTAGTCTGCCCAGCGAATTGCGGGTCTTGCATCTTGATAGAGAGAACGTATGAACAACGCTCGAACACGTCATCACCAGTTAGCTTCACACCGCGAGGCAATAAATTACGGAACTCACAGAATTCGCGCATTGCGTCAAGCAAACCTTGGCGAAGACCATTAACATGCGTACCGCCTTGAGCCGTTGGGATCAAGTTGACGTAGCTTTCGGTGATCATCTCACCGCCTTCTGGCTGCCAAATTACTGCCCACGTTGCCGCTTCAGTTTCTGCGGAAAACTCGCCAGTAAATGGTTGCTCAGGAAGAACCGCATAACCTTTTACGCCTTCTGCCAGATAGTCTTTTAAACCATCCTCATAAAACCACTTATAGTCCTTGTTATTCACCTTATCGGTAAAGGTGATTTCAAGACCTGGGCAAAGCACCGCTTTAGCGCGTAGGTTGTTGATAAGTCTCGTAACAGAGAAGTTAGCCGAATCAAAATAGCTGGCGTCTGGCCAGAAGTGGACACTGGTGCCTTTATTGCGACGACCACATGTGCCAGTCACGGTCAGCTCTTCAACTTTGTTGCCGTTTTCAAAAGCCATTTCATAGACTTGACCATCACGACGGACAGTAACTTCAACACGCTTGGACAGGGCATTTACAACTGAAATACCTACACCATGCAGACCACCAGAGAACTGGTAGTTTTTGTTTGAGAACTTACCACCCGCGTGCAGCTTACAAAAAATCAGCTCTACGCCTGAAATCTTCTCTTCTGGGTGGATATCAACTGGCATGCCTCGACCATCATCGATGACTTCTAAAGATTGGTCTGCGTGCAGAATTACTTGTACCTTAGAGGCATGTCCGGCTAGCGCTTCATCGACACTGTTATCGATGACTTCTTGGCCCAAGTGGTTTGGGCGCACTGTATCCGTATACATCCCTGGTCGGCGACGTACTGGCTCAAGCCCATTGAGTACCTCAATGGCTCCAGCATTATATTGTTCTGTCATAATACGGAAATTTTACTCAAATAAAGATTGATACTTAGCAGCAAAAATAGAGATTGTGGTTTTATACCACGCCTGTTAGAAGACACTTTACTGTCAAAATATGACAAACTTCCAAGGCTTACGCGTAAGTACAGACACATCATACTCTGGCTCTGAGGAAGTGTTGTCAAGTTTCAAGCCAAAGTTGGGGATAAATTTATGACTGTCTCCTCAAGCAGAGACGAAAAAAGCACCACTTTAAAGCGCTAAGAACTCAATTATCCTTTCTGGATAGCGCTCAAAACCTATAAAGCTATGATCTCCATCAGCTTCCACCGTTTGCTTACTGTGCTGATACTTTGCCACGGCTTGACGATAATCTAAGACTTCATCACCTTCTTGTTGCAATAACCAAAAGTCATCAGGTTTTTTAAGTACTGGCACATCTAATATCTTAAGCTCATCGATATGCTTATGCTCAAGGGTATAACGTTCGTGAGTATAAGGGTTCTCTTGCTCACCGAGAAAATCAAGCAACAACTCATAGGGTTTAACAGCAGGATTCACCAACACTGCTTTCAATCCATAATGAGCATTGAGCCAAGTTGACAAATAACCACCAAGAGAGCTACCAACTAACGCAATTTGATAGTCATTGTGATAGCGCTCTATCAATTGCTTTAGTAGTTCAGCGGCTTGTTGAGGAAAACAAGGCATTTGCGGAACTAACACTTTTATATCAGGACGATGCTTCTGGCAATATTCCGACATTACCTGCGCTTTAACCGATAGAGGTGAGCTGTTAAAACCATGAATATATAAAAGCAGCGGCTTCTTTTTGGTCATCAGTAGCCTTCCGCGTTGAAGTCAGGTCTAAACGAGCCGTTAGCAAGGCGTTTCACTTCGGTGTGCAAGCGACCATCCTCTCTTAGTTCCAGCTCACGCCAACCCGGAGAGCGGACGTCTAGCGCGAACTCGTTCGAGTTCGGTTTAAACTGCACACAAGTAGAAGGCGTTGCCAGCACACGCACTCCGCCATGCATTTCATCTAGTT
This sequence comes from Vibrio mediterranei, assembly GCF_013364395.1. Taxonomy (NCBI): domain Bacteria; kingdom Pseudomonadati; phylum Pseudomonadota; class Gammaproteobacteria; order Vibrionales; family Vibrionaceae; genus Vibrio; species Vibrio mediterranei. The sequence continues at coordinate 188,420 of NZ_JABXGK010000002.1, forward strand.
CTTGATGAATATGGCCGCAAAGCACAGCGCGAACATTGTCATACTTTTCGACAACACTCCAAAACTCATCCGCATCTTTTAGCGAGTGTTGATCGAGCCAAGCACTGTTCACTAACAATGGATGGTGATGCAGCAATACTAAGGTATGTTTGTCACAATGCGTTGAAAGCATACGGTCTAAAAACTCGAGTTGACTATCACTCAAGCGACCATGAGGTACTCCTACAACCTGAGAGTCAAGCAGCACTACCTGCCACTTCTCCCCTAGAAGAACATGGGTAACATCTTGAATAAGCGGTGAGCTCACTACACTATTCATACAAGGTTTGTAATCATGATTGCCTGGCAACCAGTAGCAAGGAAGAGCTAACGGCTCAATTCCCGCAACAAATTTCTCATATGAAGCTTCTGTGTGGTCTTGCGAAATATCACCAGTCGCAAGCAAGGCATCGAATTGCGTGCCTTGTGCAACTATTTCAGCCACAACAGCATTAAAACTTTCTTGGGTATTAACACTCAGTAGGCAGCCATCTTGCGGCGCAAATAGATGCGTGTCGGTCAATTGCAGCAACCTGACGCTACTTAACTGAGATTCATCACTGGGTGTTGTTTTCAAAATATAGAAACCTGAACATCAAATTCTTTCAGCTTCGATACATAATCGGAGCTCGACTAATTCCATTTTTTAAGCAAAAAGTTAGCCAATCACTTAGAAACTGATTGAACTGAAATTTTTCATCTTTTTGCAGCATTTTGGCGTTGGGATAATCATAACGCGCATTTACTCGTGAAGTTTGCTCACAGTTGCAAACTTCTGCGACCCTAGCATCGTGATAGAGCCGTACCGTCATTTTAGGCAATGGAAAAACAGGAAGCTCATCATCTTGGCAAATTTCGACCAATGTTGTGTACTTCGTCACTTCTAGAACTTCCAATTGATAGGTCAAATTTGCCGCTTGGTAGCAACGGACATCTCCAACCGTCGGTGTTGTTGGAATCAAGCGATTCAATTTAGCGTAATTCGTTTCATAGATCCGCATTAGCTCCGCAAGATCAACATGATACGTATTACTATCGACAACGCCTACCATAGAAAATTCCTACCAATTTGCCTGTAATTTGCGGTAATTAAGTTCTAACCATTGCAATGCAATGATCGAAGCTCCATTTTCAATTTCACCGCTTTCTACCATCTGATACGCCGCTTCACGAGACACAACGCAAACTCGTATATCCTCTCCCTCTGTCTCCAGACCATGGACTCCACTAGCGAGTGATGCGTCAACATGCCCGACAAATACAGAGATGCGTTCTGAACATCCACCAGAGGAAGGGTAGTAGCGAGTGATGGGGACTAATGCCTTAACTTCTACTCCAGCTTCTTCTACCGATTCACGACGGACCAGTTCTTCAATCGTTTCATCTTTGTCAACGATGCCTGCGACAATCTCAACCTGCCATGGGTTTTCATGTTCAAGGGCACCAACTCGGATTTGCTCAATTAACACTACCTCGTCACGAACAGGATCATAAGGCAGCATCGCAGCAGCCCCACCGCGAACTAACATTTCTCTGTCAATTACGGAACTCCAACCGCCTTCAAACAGTCTATGCTTGAAGCGATATAGAACCATTTCGAAGAACCCTTTGAACACCGTTTGTTTTGACATTATTTCTACATCGTCAGATGTAAACTTATCATGCTGTTGTAAAGAGTCTTTCATCACTGACCTCTGGCTGAAGTTAATCTTATAGTCTACTCAAGGAAAGGGGGTTCTACCAACGACAAGGTTCAACTTTTTACGCAATAATTCAAATAAAATTTGCTTTTGGTTAATTATTTGTCGCAATTTTAGGTGAGCTTGCGTAAAAAAGTGCAAAGTTTCGAGTGAATTACGGTCATTTTAAGTTAAACTGTGAATCATACCCTTATCAGTATTATCAGGCAGGATTAGGACAAATGAAAAAACTGCTTCCATTATTTATCACAGCTGCATTAGGAAGCGTAAGTGCAGCGGCATGGGCCGACTCCCTAACGGAAATCTACGATCAAGCTAAACAAAACGATCCTCAGCTACTAAGAGCTGCGGCACAACGTGATCGTGCATTTGAAGCCATTAACTCTGCTCGTGCGACTCTGTTGCCACAAATTAACTTAACGGCTGGCTATAACGCAGTAAGAAGCGATATCGATACTGCCGATAGTGACAAACTGAGTGCTGGTGTTGGGTTCTCACAAGAGCTTTATAACCGTACTAGTTGGATCACTCTAGACAGTGCTGAGAAAACGGCTCGTCAAGCAGATTCACAATACGCTGCAGCACAACAAGACCTAATCCTACGTACTGCACAAGCTTACTTCGAAGTACTACGTTCAAAAGATAACCTTGAATCGGTTCGCGCTAACAAAGCGGCGGTTGCTCGTCAGCTAGAGCAAACTAAGCAACGTTTCGAGGTAGGTCTTTCAGCGATTACTGACGTTCACGATGCACAAGCACAATACGACCGAGTGTTGGCTGATGAAGTTGTTGCAGAAAACAACTTACTTAACCAATATGAAGCGCTTCGCGAAATTACAGGTCAAGAGCACAAGAACATCGATGTTCTTGATACCGACCGCTTCTCCGCAGCACGTCCAGAGCAATCCGTGACTTTCTTCCTCGAAGAAGCCCAGAATAAGAACCTAGATCTACTTTCTGCGCGTATCGGTCAAGACATTGCTAAAGACAACATCACGTTAGCAAGTTCTGGTCACCTTCCAAAACTAACATTGGATGGTGGTTACAACTACGGCAACGAACGTAACAATAACAACGTAGCTAGCCAGTTTGATGGAAGTAACGCTTTCAATGCAGGTATTAACCTATCAGTACCTCTATACACTGGTGGCAACATTACCTCGCAAACCAAACAAGCAGAGTTCGCATACGTTGAAGCAAGTGAACAGCTAGAGCAAACTTACCGCTCAGTTGTGAAGAATGTTCGTGCAAATAACAACAATATCAACTCTTCTATTGGTGCTATTCGCGCTTATGAGCAAACGGTGATTTCTGCTGAGTCTGCACTAGAAGCCACTAAAGCCGGTTTTGATGTTGGTACTCGTACTATCGTTGACGTGTTAGAAGCGACTCAGGCACTTTATAACGCCGAGAGTAACCTTTCTGATTCACGCTACGACTACATCATTAGTATTCTGAACCTACGTCAATCGGTAGGTACATTAAGCGAGCAAGATATCGTTGATATCAATGCTGGCCTTAAAAAAGCGAAGTAATTGCTAACGGAAATAAAAAGGGACGCGGATGCGTCCCTTTTTATTTGTTTATGCTGACGGAAGGATTAACCTCGGCCACCTTTGATAGCTTCAATGATCTCGGTCGTTGAACAGCCATCTTCAAAGTTCAGTACTTTTACTTCACCACCAGCCGCGATTACCTCTTTACCACCTGCAATCTCTTCTGGCTTATAGTCACCGCCTTTAACAAGCAGACTTGGTAGCACTTCTGAGATCAAGCGTTGTGGCGTTTCTTCAGAGAATGGTACAACCCAATCAACAGCCCCTAGACCAGCAAGAACAGCCATACGGCGATCAGTTGGATTAACCGGACGACCTGGTCCTTTTAACGCTCGAACAGATTCATCTGTGTTCACAGCAACAATTAAGCGATCACCCAGTTCAGCAGCGTGGTTTAGATAAGACACATGTCCTGCGTGAAGAATGTCAAAGCAACCATTCGTCATCACGACGGTTTCACCTTTAGAGCGCGCTTTCGCTACCGCTTCAATCAACGCAGCTTCACTAATCACACCGAAATCAGTATCTTGACTACCGTGAACCGCTTCAGCAAGTTCAATAGTAGATAGTGTTGATGTACCAAGCTTACCAACAACCACTCCAGCTGCTGCATTAGCCAACGCGCACGCCTCATCAAGCGGTTTACCTGCTGCTACTGATGCAGCCAATACAGAGATAACCGTATCACCCGCACCGGTAACGTCATACACTTCTTTCGCTTGTGTTGGCAAATGGAACGGTTCCTGATCTTTACGAAGTAAAGTCATACCATGCTCACTACGTGTCACCAATAATGCTTCAAAGTCGAACTCTTTAATTAGCGCATTACCTTGCTCGATAAGCTCTTCTTCGCTTTTCACTTTGCCTACAACATGCTCAAATTCCGCCATGTTTGGTGTTAGCAATGTTGCGCCGCGATAGCGTTCGAAATCAGCCCCTTTAGGGTCGATAAATACAGGAACACCTGCGGCTTTCGCTTTCTGGATATACGCTTGAACATGCTCTAGTGCACCTTTGGCATAATCGGATAGCACCACAGACTTCACGTTTGGTAACGCTTGATCCATCTTTGCGAGTACAAGCTCAGGATCGGTATTCTCGAACTTATCTTCAAAGTCCAAACGAATCAGTTGCTGCCCTCGGCTCAAAACACGAAGTTTGGTGATAGTTGGGTAGTTAGGTAATGCAACAAAATCACAAGTTACTTTCAACGACGTCAGTGTTTCAGTCAGTACTTTTGCTGGTTCATCCATACCAACAAGTCCAATAGTATGTGCATGACCACCTAGCGAAGCGATATTCATAGCAACGTTGGCAGCGCCACCTGGACGTTCTTCGTTATTTTCTACTTTTACTACAGGAACTGGGGCTTCTGGAGAAATACGCCCTGTCGGACCATACCAGTAACGGTCTAACATAAGGTCACCGACAATCAATACGCCAGAGTCGCTGTAATTCGGTAGGATGGGTTTCATTTCTGTACTCCAATATGATGTAAGAGGGCTTAATTATGCCCTCTTGTCTTAAATCTTTTGGCTAAGCCATTGAATGGATAGTAGCACAACTCTTCGTTTCAATACCAAGCTGAAGCAAGAATTACCCTAGCCACTGTTTCCATGCTTCAACGACGATGGCTTTCTCTTGAGTAAACTTACTATCGTCAACATCCGCGTCTAAGTTGAGCAAGTTACGATGATGAATTTCATCACGCAATGTGGTGTAGGCGTGAGTAAGTGCCATCGCTTGCTCTTCTTCCATCACACCTTGTGACATCATTGACTCAAATATACGCACATTATCCGACCAGCGTGTCAGCTTTGGCTTGTCATGACTGTATTGCAACACCAAATACTGGGCTAAAAATTCAATATCAGTAATACCCCCAGCATCTTGTTTAAGCATAAATCGACCCGCTTTTTTACCCCCTAAATGGTCGCGCATTTTTTCTCGCATATCGACCACTTGCTGTTTCAATGTCAATTCATCACGAGCGGTCCGAAGGACGTCATCGCGGGTGTTTTCAAATGCGTGTTGCAGAAATGCATCACCGTATATCATACGTGCTCTGACCAAAGCTTGATGCTCCCACGTCCAAGCATCATTATGCTGGTATTCATCAAAGGCGTCAGTCGGACTCACTAACAGTCCAGACGCGCCGGAAGGACGCAGTCTAGTATCCACTTCATACAGAATTCCCGATGCTGTTCTGGTTGAGAATATGTGGATAATGCGCTGTGCTAAACGAAGATAGAACTGACGACCGTCGATATCCTTTTTTCCGTCGGTGTACGCGCTTACCGGACAATCATGCATAAACACAATATCCAGATCAGAGTTGTAACCTAGCTCCCAACCCCCTACTTTACCGTAGCCAATCACGGCAAAACCTTTGCTGCCACGATCTTTCAAGTGTGTTGGTTCACCATATTTAGCCGCCATTTGCTGCCAAGCTTGGTTTATGCCCGCCTCTACAATAGCTTCAGCCAAATACGTTAAATGATCACTTACTTTCATAACAGGCAGTACGCCTGCAATATCGGCGGCCGCTATTCTCAGAATACAGGTCTGTTTAAACTGACGCAGCGCCTCCATCTGCTGCTCCATATCCTCTTCTGGAATACGAGCTAGATAATCCCGTAGTTCGGTCTTATAGGACTCAAGAGGTACTGGGTTGTAGAGATGCGCAGGATCAAGCAACTCATCAAGCAAGATCGGATAACGTCCAAGCTGTTCCGAGATCATTGGACTTGCCGTACAGAGCCTCACTAACTGCACAAGTGCGGCTGGGTGCTCATCCAATAGCTCAAGGTAAGTCGTTCGAGTCACAATACGATGCAGAACATGCAGCACTCGCGATAAACCAAACTCTGCATCTTTATGGGCATAAATGGCACTAAAGACTTTAGGCATCAATCGATTAAGTACTTCACGCCCACGAGGGCCTAGTGTTTTCTTGGCAAGATCCGCTTTAAACTGCTGAATGGTTTTCTGTTTGTTGGCTGGATTCTCCACATGAAGATCATGCTCTAGCAAGTGTTCGATCACTTCTGGTCGATCCGCCATATCCCATAACTCATGGAAGTGCTTAGCGATTGGGTTCGCGTCTTCTTCGTCCTCATCTTCGCCAATCAAGTTAGCAAACACCTGATGTACATTTAGCATATGCAACTCAGTTGCTTGAATCATAGCAGACCAGCTTTCAAATTGCATCGCACACGCTAATTTGAGCTGGTCGCATGGCTTATCAGGTAGTGTCTGAGTCTGCTTATCGGCCATGGCTTGCAATAGGTTTTCCAACCGACGCAAGAAACAATAAGCCGAACGCAGCTGCTGGACATTTTCTGACTCTAGTAGAGACAGAGTGTCGATTGCATCAAGCGTTTCCAGTAACCCTCGACCTCTTAAACTCGGTTCACGTCCTCCACGAATAAGCTGAAACACTTGAGCGATAAATTCCACTTCACGAATACCGCCTGGTCCGAGCTTAATATTATTTCCTAATCCGCGTCTGCGAACTTCGCTACTAATCATCGATTTCATGCGCCTTAATGACTGGATGGCACTAAAATCGATATAACGGCGGAACACAAAAGGGCGCAGCATTTTACGCAGCTCTTGGTATTGTGGATACATCTCACTGCCCATTACACGCGCTTTCACCATCGCATAGCGTTCCCAATCACGACCTTGCTCTTGATAGTAATCTTCCAGTGCCGCATAACTCATCACCAATGGTCCACTCTCACCAAATGGGCGTAATCTCATATCCACTCGGTAACAAAAGCCATCAAACGTCTGCTGATCAAGTGCTTTGATGATTCGCTGCCCTAGGCGTGTAAAGAATTGAGCATTAGCAATTGAGCGACGCGTCCCCTGTGTTTCACCGTTTTCTGGATAAGTGAAAATGAGATCGATATCCGATGAGAAATTCAGCTCACCGCCACCGAGCTTCCCCATACCGATAATCAACATTGGCTGCGCTTCACCCTCTGCGTTGCAAGGTGTACCCCATTCCAAGCAGCACGCTTTATATTGCCATTGATAAGTCTCAAAGATCATCGCTTCAGCTAACATGGAAAGATGGTGCAGGCTTTGTTCTAGGCTCCAGTCACTAGTAAAATCGCGCCACGCGATATATGTCATTTCACGATTTCGGAATCGACGTAGAACACGATGACCTTCCGTTTCGCTAGCACAAGCCTCAAGTTGAGTAGCCAATCGCACCCGATAATCCTCAGCTCTACTCTGCTGCGATAGCATGTCAGGTAGCTCCGCGAACAGCCCTTCATCTTTCAGTAGTGACTCTTCCACGAAACAGCTCATCGCCATGACATACTTTAGCTGTTGTTGTCGCTCTGGAGTCCAATGGGATAGGTCAGAATAGGCTTGTTGAATTCGCTCAAACGCTGATTGAGCATCGTGTTGTAATTCGGCAGGCAGTTGCATTTGTCGTCCTTGTCTCGACTGAAACAAAAAGTGGCAGCTACCGCTACCACTTCATTGATCACATATCAGTGTATTACGCTAGAATCTTGCTCTAGCTTCTAAGGCCAATACCCTTAGTCACCAAATGATGGGCTACTCCATAAAGTACCACGATAAACACCAAGAGTACGCCAAAAGATGTCACAATCCCTACATCCGACACACCTAAGAAACCGTAACGGAAAGCATTGACCATATAAACGATTGGATTGATTTTGGATACACCTTGCCAGAACTCAGGAAGCAGGCTAATGGAATAAAACACACCGCCTAGATATGTCAGCGGTGTCAAAACAAAAGTGGGAATAATCGATATATCATCAAAGGTCTTGGCATACACCGCATTAATAAGACCACCGAGTGAGAACACCACCGACGTCATAAACACAGTCGCGATAATTACTGCCCAATGTTCAACTTGTAAATCAACAAAAAACAGTGAGACAAAAGTCACTATCGTGCCAACCAATAAGCCACGTACAACACCGCCCATGACAAAACCAGCAATGATGACGTAATTGGGAACAGGTGCGACAAGAAGCTCTTCAATATTACGCTGAAATTTGGCACTAAAGAAGGACGAAGCAACATTCGAATACGAGTTAGTAATCACCGACATCATGATAAGGCCAGGAACAATATATTCCATGTAACTGAAGCCGTTCATTTCACCGATTCGAGAACCAATCAGACTACCGAAGATGATGAAGTAAAGTGTCATGGTAATCGCTGGCGGTACTAGGGTTTGTACCCAAATTCGAGTAAAGCGATTAATTTCTTTCGTCAGAAGGCTTTTAAATGCCGTCCAATACAAACCGTACAAATTCATCAGTTTGCCTCCGTTTGATTACGCACAATAGAAACAAATAACTCTTCAAGTCGATTGGCTTTGTTCCTCATTGACAGCACTTTAATACCAGCCTCGGAAAGTTGAGTGAAAATGTGGTTTAACCCCTGAGTTTTCTCAATCTCTATCTCCAAAGAGCCATTCACCACATTTTGCGATTTAACCCCTTGTAGCTCAGGAATATCAACGCTTGCGTCAATATCGAGAATAAACGTTTCTACATCCAGCTTATTAAGCAAAGCTTTCATCGATGTGTTCTCAATCAGCTCACCGCGTTGGATAATACCGATGTTGCGACAAAGCAGTTCCGCTTCTTCAAGGTAGTGAGTTGTCAGAATAATGGTGATGCCTTGTCGATTAATCTCTTTAAGGAAATCCCACATTGAACGACGAAGTTCAATATCAACCCCAGCAGTCGGTTCATCAAGAATGAGTAGTTTGGGCTCATGCATTAGAGCGCGAGCAATCATAAGTCGACGCTTCATTCCTCCGGATAGGTTTCGTGCTCGCTCGCTACGCTTTTCCCAAAGGTCTAGCTGAGAGAGGTATTTTTGCGCGCGTTGCTTCGCCACATCCTTAGCAACACCGTAATACCCTGCTTGCTGAAGAACAATCTGCTCAACGGTTTCGAACTGGTTAAAGTTGAACTCTTGTGGCACCAGACCAAGTTGTTGCTTCGCCAGTTCAAGTTCATTATCAATATCGTGACCAAACACCGAGACCTTGCCCGATGTTTTGTTGACTAGAGACGTAATGATACCGATGGTGGTGGATTTACCCGCACCATTAGGCCCAAGCAAAGCATAAAAGTCTCCCTGCTCAACTTGAAGACTCACCCCTTTTAGCGCTTCAAAGCCACCCGCATAGGTCTTTCTTAACTGCTCAATTTCTAATGCGATCATAATTTGCACCGAAGAATGCATCATTGGAATAATTTGATATTTCCAATGATATCGAAAAGTTTGAATATACCCTTACACATGATGATGATGGCTCAATTTTTCAAGTGGTGGTGATAAATTGGCTATAAAAAAACGAGTATGTTAGTACTCGCTTTTTATCCCTTTTAAGCCGTTGCCTTATATGCGGCATCCAATGCGTGTTCTCGCTGCTGATAGATATTGCCATCCGGAACAAGGTCAATAACGTGGAATTTATCCAATTGCTGTCGAGTTTGCGTATTTGGACATAACAAGTACACCTGACACTCTGCGTCTTTGGCATCCTTGATGGCATTTTCTAGAGCAAGACCAACCGTTACGTCGATCATAGGAACATCGGTAAGGTCGAGTATCATCGCTTGATAATCGGCAATACTTGAGTGTTGTCTTGAAATTGCTTTAGAAACACTAAAAATCATTGGCCCAGATAAGTAGAAAAACAGTACCTTACCTTGGGTTTGTTCCAGCAACTCTCGCTCATATTCACTTAACGGCACATCGTCGTCATCAGCATCACTGATCGCTTTTACCTGACGAGCTTGCTCACGGCTCAATCTTTCGATAATGATGATATTCGAGATAAACACACCAAGGCCTACGGCAACGATAAGATCTACAAATACAGTCAGCAGCATAACACCGTACATGATCGCCATACCGGCCAAACTCACCTTATGTGCTCGCTGAATAAAGCTCCAATCCAGTATGTTAAAACCGACATAAACAGCAATGCCTGCCAACACTGCCATTGGAATAGGTTCAGTTAAACCACTTGCTACCAGTACCACCAGCGCCAACACCAATGCCCGCACCACTCCAGACAATGGAGAGCGAGCCCCTACTTGGATATTGGTCACCGTCCCCATCGTCGCACCCGCTCCCGGTAAAGCCCCAAACAAACCTGCGATGAGGTTGGCTAACCCTTGGCCGCGCAGCTCCTTATCTGAGTCATGCTCTTTACGAGTTAGAGAGTCACCGATAACCGCCGTTAATAAAGTATCAATACAGCCTAATGTGCCGAGTACAAGCGCATCGATAAGCATGGTAGTCAGCATTTCGGCGTTAAAATGCGGTATGACTAAAGAAGGCAAACCTGCTGGAATCTCGCCAATTCTGCGAATACTCTCACTACTGAAAAACAGCATAGATATCACTGTGACTAACACCAGCGCCACAAGCTGCGGAGGAATATGTTGACGGTATTTTTTAGGGAACAGAAATAGAATCGCTAACGTCAGTAGCCCAAGGAATAATTCCGAAAAGTCGATATGGGTCAGCAGTTCAGGTAATGCCTTGATTGTCCCAATAACGCCGCCCGTTGGCGCGGCTTGTCCCAATAGTGGCGCCAGTTGAAGAATCACCAAGATCACACCAATTCCCGACATGAACCCCGAGACAACACTGTATGGCATCAAGGTAACGTATTTTCCGAGTTTTAACGTACCAAGCAAGATTTGAAAAATACCCGCCATCATAACGACAGTGAAGGTCATCGCCATCCCCGTTTCCGGGTACTTAGCCATCATTGCTGTCAATACCGCTGTCATGATGACCGTCATAGGGCCTGTCGGTTCGGAAATAAGGCTAGAAGAACCGCCAAATAGAGAGGCAAACAGCCCCACCATGATTGCGCCCCACAGCCCGGCTTCTGCGCCTGCTCCAGATGCCACACCAAACGCCAACGCCAGTGGCAATGAGATAATCGCGGTGGTTACCCCGCCAAATACATCCCCTTTAAGGTTTATATCTTCAAAACGACGTCCTAACTTCATTACTATCCTTGAAAATAACCAAAAAATTGCCTCACCTTAACAAATGTGACAATAAGTTAATAACTAATAAGGGCCATTCAATTTTCATAAGATATAAGTTTTTTTCACTGAATCGTTAAGTCACTGATTTTAGGTACATGAACACGTCAGATGAGTACATTTTGATACTTTTTTTTCGAGATTCAATTTGTAACATTGTGTATAGTATCTCGAATTATTGAAGGGAAGTATCATGCCGGAAATCAAACAACTCTTTGACAACAATTCAAAGTGGTCTGAAGAAATTCGCTCCGAAAGACCAGAGTATTTCGCAAAGCTAGAGGAAGGCCAAAACCCTGGATTCCTTTGGATTGGTTGCTCCGATAGCCGAGTACCAGCAGAGCGTCTAACGGGGTTATATTCAGGCGAACTCTTTGTTCACCGTAATGTTGCCAACCAAGTCATTCATACCGATCTTAACTGCCTATCTGTAGTGCAATACGCGGTAGATGTGCTAAAAGTCAAACACATCATCGTTTGTGGTCACTATGGCTGTGGTGGCGTGAATGCTGCTATTGATAACCCACAGCTTGGGCTCATTAACAACTGGCTTCTACATATCCGCGATTTGTACTTAAAGCATCGTAACTGGCTCGGTGAATTGCCACGCGACATGTGGGGTGACAAGCTTTGTGAGATTAACGTTGCTGAGCAGGTGTATAACCTAGGTAACTCAACCATTATGCAAAACGCTTGGGAACGCGGCCAAGAAGTTGAAGTTCATGGTGTGGTCTATGGCATTGGTGATGGTAAGTTGCAAGATCTCGGTGTTCGCTGTTCAAGCAGAGAGAGTCTTGAAGTAAATTACCAAGCTGCCATGTCGAAAATTTTGAGTACCGAAGTACTAAAATAATTCAGTATTTAGAAAAATGCCCATCTCACAGAGATGGGCATTTTTTATGTTTGTACGACCAGATTTATTCCTGAGGTACCACTTTACCGATGTATGGTAAGTGACGATATTTCTGAGCGTAATCGATACCAACACCCACTACGAACTCATCCGGGATTTCGAAGCCAATCCATTTAACATCGACATCGACTTCACGGCGTGATGGCTTGTCTAGCAAGGTACAAATCTGAATAGATTTTGGTTCACGTAGCGATAAAATCTCTTTCACTTTATTTAAGGTATTACCAGTATCGATAATATCTTCCACCAGCAGAATATCTTTACCTTTAATATCATCATCAAGATCTTTCAGGATGCGCACATCACGTGAGCTTTCCATGGTATTGCCATAGCTTGATGCCGTCATAAAGTCTACTGAGTGAGTAAGCTCGATGGCACGAGCCAAATCCGCCATAAAGACAAAAGAGCCACGTAGCAAGCCGACCATAACTAAATCTTCGCTACCTTTGTAGTGTTCAGTAATTTCTTTACCTAGCACTTTTACACGCTCATGAACTTCTTGCTCAGAAATCATGACTTCAACAGTATGTTTCATATCTATCTCGATGTTGATTGGTTAACTTGGTCACCACAGCAACACTAGCTGTGAGTCCCCTCCTAAAACAGACAACACTATTTTGGTGAAGAAATACCAAGCGTTCACATTTGCGCGGTATGGTATCACTTTATGACTCAGGATAAAAATCAGGCGAAAATCTGGCGTCAAATTACTCTGTTGGTATAAACCAGAACGAATCTTTGTTAACGCATAGTGTTGAAAGAATATGACGCTTTCAGCGCAAAGTGTGATATGCAGGTAAATTAATGCTAATTATGAAAATTATCAGTGTATGACTATTGACCAAAGCACATATGCACCATTACACTTATCAAACAAAAGAAAAAATAGAGCATGTGATTTCCAAAATGGAAATTGTTAACCAAAAACTAACATTAATATGCCAGTTATTGTGTATAACAGCTTTCATATTGGACCAAATCTCTGACTCTGTATAACAAACAGGGCGCAGTTGGACGTACTCATAGAGTTACCAGCCCTACCAACGTTGGCAAGGAAATATTATGGACTCAATAGTAAAAAGACCTAGAACTCGCTTATCTCCACAAAAGCGTAAGTTACAGCTTATGGAGATTGCACTAGAAGTATTCGCGAAACGCGGCATTGGTCGTGGAGGTCACGCGGATATCGCAGAAATTGCACAAGTTTCAGTCGCAACGGTATTCAACTACTTCCCAACACGAGAAGACTTGGTTGATGAAGTACTTAACCACGTCGTCTGTCAGTATTCCAACTTCTTATCAAATACCATTGACCTTGATGTCGACATAAAAGGAAAACCTAACCAACATTCTTGATGGTGTGGTGGATATGGTGATCGAAGACTGTCACTGGAATAAGGTATGGTTTGAATGGAGTACATCTACGCGCGATGAGGTTTGGCCATTGTTTGTTTCATCGAACAAAACTAGCCAAGCACTGATTGAAAACATGTTCATTAAAGCCATTGAACGTGGCGAAGTCTGCTCTCAACACAACACTAAGCATCTTACTAGCCTATTCCACGGTATTTGCTATTCACTGTTTGTTGAAGCTAATCGCAGTAGTGATGGTGAATCCATTAAGTCGTTGACCGACTGCTATATGGATATGGTTTGCATCTACGAGAAAGATAGCCGCCACTAAAAAACAGCCCTTGAGCACAAATGCTTAAGGGTTTGATTTTAAATAGTATCTATAAAAAAACGGCCAGTATGATACTGGCCGTTTTTGTCTTCACTCAGAAATTATTTCTTTTTCTTCGCTTTTGCATTTGGAAGGTCAGTGATAGTGCCTTCAAATACTTCTGCTGCAAGACCAACAGATTCGTGAAGCGTTGGGTGAGCGTGGATAGTCAATGCGATATCTTCTGCATCACAACCCATCTCGATCGCTAGACCGATTTCACCAAGCAGTTCACCACCGTTAGTACCCACGATAGCACCACCAATTACGCGATGAGTATCTTTATCGAAGATAAGCTTAGTCATACCGTCTGCGCAATCAGATGCGATTGCACGACCTGACGCTGCCCATGGGAATGTCGCCGTTTCGTAGTTGATGCCTTCTGCTTTCGCTTCTTTCTCAGTCTTACCAACCCAAGCGACTTCTGGCTCAGTGTAAGCAATTGAAGGAATCACTTTCGGGTCAAAGTAGTGCTTCTTACCAGAGATAACCTCTGCCGCTACGTGACCTTCATGCACACCTTTGTGAGCAAGCATTGGTTGACCAACGATATCACCGATTGCATGGATGTGAGGAACGTTTGTGCGCATTTGCTTATCAACATTGATAAAACCACGCTCGTCTACTTCAATACCCGCTTTTTCTGCATCAAGCAGTTTGCCGTTTGGTACACGGCCGATGGCCACAAGCACTGCATCGTAACGCTCAGCTTCAGAAGGTGCTTTCTTACCTTCCATTGAAACGTAGATGCCGTCTTCTTTAGCTTCAACTGCCGTTACCTTGGTCTCAAGCATCAAGTTGAACTTGTTCTTAATACGCTTGGTGTAGACTTTAACCATATCTTTGTCCGCAGCTGGGATAAGTTGGTCAAACATTTCTACAACATCAATCTGAGAACCCAGAGAGTGATATACCGTCGCCATTTCTAGACCGATGATACCACCGCCCATGATAAGCAGTTTTCCTGGTACTTCTTTAAGCTCTAGCGCATCAGTAGAATCCCAAATACGTGGGTCTTCATGCGGGATGAATGGCAATTTAATAGGGCGTGAACCCGCAGCTACAATGGCGTTGTCGAAGTTAACAACCGTTTTACCGTCTTCGCCTTCAACTTCAATTGAGTTAGGACCAGTAAACTTACCGAAACCATTAACCACATTTACTTTACGCATCTTAGCCATACCGCCAAGACCACCAGTAAGTTGGTTAATAACTTTTTCTTTCCATAGACGAATCTTATCGATGTCAGTCTGTGGCTCACCAAATACGATACCGTGGTCAGCAAGCGCTTTTGCTTCTTCGATAACTTTAGCAACGTGAAGTAGTGCTTTAGATGGGATACAACCCACATTCAGACACACACCGCCAAGCGTGCTATAACGTTCAATAAGAACGGTTTCTAGGCCTAAATCGGCACAACGGAATGCAGCGGAGTAACCAGCAGGACCGGCACCAAGTACTACCACCTGGGCTTTAATTTCTTTGCTCATTTTGACCTCTTGTAGTCATTATCCCTAACAGGCTGAGTGGGTATTGATTTTTATATGCTTAGACTTCGTTTTAAACAGACGTTCTATTAAACAAATAACTTAAACAATTATGATTTCAGACCGCCAACATTTTACAGAGATGTTAATGGTGTGAAAAGTAAATCAATTTAGCCTGTGAGCTAGACAACAATTCACGTTGGAAATGTTGTATTAATTTGTTTTCCCCTCACTCGCTCCCCTTTGATTAGGGGGAGCGAGAGTGGGAAAGTTATCTTACAGTACTAGGCGACGAATATCGCTTAGGCAGCTGTTTAGATAAGTAATGAAACGTGCACCTTCTGCACCATCAATCACACGGTGATCGTATGATAGAGACAGAGGTAGCTGCAGACGTGGTTCGAATTCTTTACCGTTCCACACAGGCTTCATTTCAGACTTAGATACACCAAGGATACCTACTTCAGGCGCATTTACGATAGGCGTAAATGCTGTACCACCGATGCCACCTAGGCTTGAGATAGTGAAACAGCCACCTTGCATGTCAGCCGCAGTTAATTTACCTGCACGTGCTTTCTTAGAAATTACCATTAGCTCTTCAGATAGCTCGTAGATGCCTTTCTTGTTTACATCTTTGAATACTGGAACAACAAGGCCGTTTGGCGTATCAACCGCGATACCAACGTTCACGTACTTCTTAAGAATGATGCTCTCGCCATCTTCTGATAGAGAAGAGTTAAACGCAGGGAATGCTTCTAGTGCTTTTGCAACAGCTTTCATGATGAACACAAGTGGAGTGATCTTCATGCCTGAATCTTTCTTCGCTTCGATAGCGTTTTGCTCTTTACGGAACGCTTCTAGGGCTGTGATATCAGCGTTATCCCACTGTGTAACGTGCGGGATCATTACCCAGTTACGGTGTAGGTTAGCACCAGAGATCTTCTTGATCTTAGAAAGCTTCTGAACTTCAGTCTCACCAAACTTGCTGAAGTCAACCTTCGGCCAAGGTAGTAAACCAAGAGCAGAGCCGTCACCGCCTTTGCCAGATGCCGCAGCACCAGACTCAAGACGCTTAAGTGCATCTTTAACGTAAGACTGAACGTCTTCTTTAAGGATACGGCTCTTACGACCAGTACCTTTAACCTTAGAAAGGTTAACGCCAAATTCGCGAGCTAGACGACGAACAACTGGAGACGCGTGTGCATAATCGTTGTTTTCTTGGAAATCGTTTGCTGCAGGTGCAGCTGCTGAAGCTTCAGCTTTTGGTGCTGGAGCAGGTGCTGCCGCTTGAGCAGGAGCCGCTACTGGAGCCGGAGTGCCGGCCACCTCAAATACCATGATTAGAGAGCCAGTCGTTACTTTATCGCCAGCTGCAATTTTGATTTCTTTTACTGTACCTGCAAATGGTGCTGGAACTTCCATTGAAGCCTTGTCGCCTTCCACAGTAATTAGAGATTGCTCTTCTTCTACTGTGTCGCCAACCGCTACCATTACTTCAGTAACTTCAACTTCGTCACCGCCGATATCTGGAACGTTTACTTCTTTCGCCGCAGACGCTGCTGGAGCCGCTGCCACTGGAGCTTCAATTGCCGCTGGAGCGCCAGAGCCTGATACCGAAGTGCCGGCCACTTCAAATACCATCACTAGAGAGCCAGTAGATACTGAATCACCAGTAGCGATTTTGATCTCTTTAACAGTACCAGCGAATGGTGCTGGTACTTCCATTGATGCTTTGTCGCCTTCAACCGTTAGAAGAGATTGCTCTTCTTCGATGCTGTCGCCAACTGCAACCATGATTTCAGTCACTTCAACTTCATCGCCACCAATATCTGGAACGTGAACTTCTTTAAGTTCAGCCGCCGCTGCTGGAGCCGCTTCTGCCGCAGGAGCAGGTGCAGCGTCAGCTGCACCTTCGGCTTCGAAAATCATGATAAGAGACCCTGTAGTAACAGAATCGCCTTCAGCTACTTTGATTTCTTTAACGATACCTGCTTGAGACGCTGGAACTTCCATAGAAGCTTTGTCGCCTTCAACAGTGATAAGAGACTGCTCTTCTTCTACCTTGTCGCCAACGCTTACAAGAATCTCAGTAACTTCAACCTCATCCGCACCGATGTCAGGTACATTAATTTCGATTGCCATTGCTTATTTACCTTCTAATTAAGCGCTGTATTAAGCGTAAAGTGGGTTAGTTTTTTCAGTGTCGATGTTGAACTTAGCAATTGCTTCAGTCACAACAGACTTCTCAACATCACCGCGCTTCGCTAGTTCAGTTAGTGCTGCAACTACCACGTAGCCTGCGTTAACTTCGAAGTGACGACGTAGGTTTTCACGGCTGTCTGAACGGCCGTAACCATCTGTACCAAGTACTTTATATGACTCTGAAGGCATGAACGCACGAACTTGCTCAGAGTAGTTCTTCATGTAGTCAGTCGCGGCGATTGCAGGCTCAGTACCCATTACTTGTGCAATGTAAGGTACTTTAGCTTCTGCTTCTGGGTGAAGCATGTTGAAACGCTCTGCGTCTTGACCATCTCGAGTTAGCTCGTTGAACGATGTTACAGAGAACACGTCAGATGCGATGCCGTACTCTTCGCTTAGGATAGTCGCTGCTTTACGTACTTCGTTCATGATAGTACCAGAGCCCATTAGCTGAACTTTAGACTTATCACCAGCGTAAGATTCAAGCTTGTAAATACCCTTACGGATGCCTTCTTCAGCGCCTTCTGGCATTGCTGGCATTGCGTAGTTTTCGTTCATCACAGTTAGGTAGTAGAACACGTTCTCTTGGTTCTCACCGTACATGCGACGGATACCGTCTTGCATAATTACCGCAACTTCGTAAGCGAATGTTGGGTCGTAAGAGATACAGTTAGGTACTGTGTTCGCCATGATGTGCGAGTGACCATCTTCGTGCTGTAGACCTTCACCATTTAGTGTTGTACGGCCAGCTGTAGCACCTAGTAGGAAACCACGAGCTTGTTGGTCACCTGCCATCCATGCCATATCACCTACACGTTGGAAACCAAACATTGAGTAGTAGATATAGAACGGAATCATTGGTAGATCGTTAGTGCTGTATGAAGTTGCAGCGGCAACCCAAGAAGCCATTGAGCCTAGCTCGTTGATACCTTCTTGCAGAACCTGACCAGAGGTTGCTTCTTTGTAGTAAGAAACGATGCCTTTATCTTCTGGTGTGTATTCCTGACCGTGTGGGTTGTAGATACCAATCTGACGGAATAGACCTTCCATACCAAACGTACGAGCTTCGTCACAGATGATAGGAACAACGTTCTTACCAATGTTCTTGTTCTTAAGCAGGATATTAAGCGTACGAACGTATGCCATTGTAGTTGAGATGTCACGCTTCTGCTCGCTTAGTAGCGGCGCGAATTCTTCTAGCTCAGGAACTTTAAATTCTTGAGTGAACATAGGTAGACGCTGTGGCGTGTAACCTTTAAGTGCTTTACGACGAGCGTGTAGGTATTCGTATTCCGCACTACCTTCTTCCAGTTTTAGGTATGGAAGCTCTGCTACTTTCTCATCAGTTAGAATGTCTTGAAGACCTAGACGGTCACGTAGGTGTAGTACGTGAGTCATGTCCATCTTCTTAACTTGGTGTGCGATGTTCTTACCTTCAGCTGCATCACCCATACCGTAACCTTTAACTGTCTTAGCTAGGATTACTGTAGGACGGCCTTTAGTTTCTGCCGCGTTTTTATACGCTGCATACAGCTTAGAAGAATCGTGGCCACCACGCTTAAGCGCGAAGATTTCGTCATCTGTCATGTCAGCAACAAGTGCTGCTGTTTCTGGGTACTTGCCAAAGAAGTGCTCACGTACGTACGCGCCATCTTTAGACTTAAATGTTTGGTAGTCACCATCTACAGTTTCGTTCATTAGCTGTAGTAGTTTGCCTGACGTATCTTTCGCCAGTAGTGCATCCCAGTTGTTACCCCAGATAACTTTAACAACGTTCCAGCCAGCGCCTTTAAATAGACCTTCTAGCTCTTGGATGATGCTACCGTTACCCATTACAGGACCATCTAGGCGCTGAAGGTTACAGTTGATTAGGAAGCATAGGTTATCTAGTTTCTCACGCGCAGCGAAAGACAGTGAACCACGTGATTCTGGCTCATCCATCTCACCATCACCTAGGAAGGCGTAAACACGTTGAGCTGAAGTGTCTTTAAGGCCGCGACCATTTAGGTACTTAAGGAAACGCGCTTGGTAGATCGAAGAAATTGGACCTAGACCCATAGATACTGTTGGGAACTGCCAGAACTCAGGCATCAGTTTAGGGTGTGGGTATGAAGGAATACCTTTACCGTCTACTTCTTGACGGAAGTTATCTAGCTGCTCTTCAGTTAGACGACCTTCAACGAATGCGCGAGAGTAGATACCTGGTGAGATATGACCTTGATAATAAACTAGATCGCCACCGTCTGTTTCGTTAGGAGCACGGAAGAAGTGGTTGAAGCACACTTCATAGAATGCTGCTGCAGACTGGTAAGAAGCCATGTGACCACCAAGGTCTAGGTCTTTCTTAGAAGCACGCAATACGATCATGATTGCGTTCCAGCGAATAATCGAACGAATACGACGCTCAAGCGTGGTATCACCAGGGTAAGCTGGTTCTTGTGCTGCTGGAATAGTGTTGATGTAGTTAGTGTTGATACCTGTTGGCATATCAACGCCGTCTAAACGTGCTTTCTCTAGAACTGTTTCTAGTAGGAACTGCGCGCGTTCTACACCTTCTTCGCGAACAACGGACTCAAGTGCTTGTAGCCAATCTTGAGTTTCCAGTGCATCTACGTCATGCTTCATGTCAGACATGGCGATCTTTCCTTCTGTTGGTTGGATCTACTTAATAAAAGTAAGCGTTTCTAGTTTTAAGAATCACTATCTTGTTGAATTCGTCTTAAAGAGCGCTCACGTCGAGACTCTTCTCTAGTCAAATCCAACAATGTTTCTTCGATATAAGCTAAGTGTGAATGAGACATTTCACGTGCCTTTTCAGGCTTTCCAGAAACAATCGCTTCCACGATATTAGCTCGGTGTTTACTGACTTTCTCCACCACTTCACTTCGGCGGTGCAATAACTTTAAATTCTGTAAAACATTTTGCTCTAGCAGTGGTGCTAGGCTTCGCACGATATGAAGCAAAACAACATTGTGTGCGGCTTCAGTTAACGCAACAAGAAAAGCCATGACCGCTGCAGCTTCTGCTTCGATGTCATCGGTTTCTTGTACTTTACGAATAGTGCCTAAGCAATTTTCAATTTGAGCAAAATCTTCATCGGTACCACGCAATGCTGCGAAATAAGCAGAAATCCCTTCCATAGCATGACGTGCTTCGAGCAAGTCAAGCTGCGTTTCATTATGGGAAGATAGAAGGTCTAGCAACGGATCCGAGAAACTTTTCCAAATATTTTCGCTCACAAACGTACCTCCACCTTGGCGGCGGGTAAGTAGTTTCTTCGCTTCTAAGCGCTGAATCGCTTCTCGAATAGAAGGTCGAGAAACATCAAACTGTTTAGCCAGCTCTCGTTCAGGTGGAAGCTGTTGACCTGCTGAAAGTGTCCCTTCAACAATCAAGCGTTCCAATTCCTGTTCAATCACATCAGAAAGTTTCGGCTGACGAATCCTTTGATAAGCCATATTTATTATTCTACTTTTCTTTCGAAGTTAATTGGTATTACCAATTTCAAATTGGCGTAAAAATTAACACATTTAAAACACCGATGTCTAGTGAAAAATTGATTCAAATCATAGAACCGGCCTTGCATTAACCATTCTGAAACATTTATAGATTAAAACATCAACACTCATGGTCAGACCAATTACATACAAGAAACTTATCGGGCAAATTACGTGCTATAAAAACACTTATAAATCAACAACAAAGGAATCATTTTGTCGGACATGGAAACTTGACCAATATCAATAAAGGAAGGAATAACCCAAGGCCGGGTTATTAATAATTTGAATAACAAAATAAATCTGCAGCAAAACCCAACCGCTCAGTAATTGAACAATGGTTTTTTATGACAATGATTTTCTAAATCGAGCCCAGTCAAAAACAAGACCGGGATCACTCTTTCTCAGCGGGGCAATATATTGATGCCCAGTGATACGTGGTTGAGTAATTAATGGATACGATTGAATCAAGGCACTACTTAGGCGCTGCAGACTGAGGTACTGTTCATCGGTGTAAGCCACATAGTCCGACCCTTCAAGCTCAATACCGATCGAGTAATCATTGCACTTCTCTCGGCCAGCAAAACTCGATACTCCTGCGTGCCAGGCTCGAGCAAGAAATGGCACAAACTGGACCACTTCTCCATCACGTCGGATCAAACAGTGCGCAGATACTCGCATGTTCTCAATCACTTTGAAGAAAGGGTGAATTGACGAGTCGAGCTTGCCTAGGAAAAAGTCTTCGATGTAAGAGCCACCAAACTGGCCTGGCGGTAAGCTGATGTTATGAATAACCAGTAGTGATATATCACTAGTGTCTGTTCGGACATCATAGTGAGGAGATGGGACAATTCGCGCATGACAATACCACCCTTGAGCATCAATAAGCTCCAAGCTTTGTTTACCTTCATTTGTATTGCTACTGCGCATACATCTAGACTCCATCTACCTCTATGTCGTTATGATTTTATCCGACAACAAAGAAAATGCGAGAATTGATGCTGAAATTCCGCACAAGCAAGAGTATCATGCGCACTTTGTTACCCCACAAAGACAGTTTTAGCGATGAAGAACACACATAACAGTCAAGAACGCCTCGAATATCTTAAGCAGCAACTACCAGCAGAAATCTCTCGTGCCGTGGCAGATACACTACGCGAAGACCTCGGTGGTACACTAGATGCCACAGCGGATATCACTGCAAGTTTAATTCCGGCTGAGACTCAGAATGTTGCAACGATTATTACTCGTGAGCACGGTGTGTTCTGTGGCCAAATGTGGGCTGATGAAGTCTTTAAGCAACTTGGTGGTGAAGTCGTCATTGAATGGCATGTCCAAGATGGTGACAAGGTGGAACCGAATCAAGTGCTTTGCACACTAACAGGCCCTGCGAGAGTCTTGCTTACCGGCGAACGTAACGCTATGAACTTCATCCAAACTCTGTCTGGCTGCGCCAGCGTGGTTGCGCAGTACGCTGAGAAAATTGCGCATACCGAGTGCCGACTGTTAGATACACGTAAAACCATTCCTGGCCTGCGCAGTGCGTTGAAGTATGCTGTCGCTTGTGGTGGTGGCTTTAATCACCGCATTGGCGTATTTGACGCTTACTTAATTAAAGAAAACCACATCATTGCCTGTGGTGGTATCACTAAAGCTATTGAAACTGCGAAACAGCTTAATCCAGGCAAACCAGTTGAGGTCGAAACGGAATCTCTAGAAGAGCTGCAACAAGCCATCGATGCAGGAGCGGATATCATTATGCTCGATAACTTCAGCACCGACATGATGCGCAAGGCGGTTGAGATTAACGCTGGCCGTGCTGCTTTAGAAAACTCAGGAAATGTCACTATGGACACCATCGCTGAGTTTGCGGAAACTGGCGTTGATTATATTTCTGTGGGTGCTTTGACCAAGCACTTGAAAGCAATGGACTTGTCGATGAGATTTAAAGACTAGTCTATTTCTCAATGAGAGAATCTTACTAAAGCGAAGCCTATTTGAGCTTCGCTTTTTTATTTCCAGCATTACCCAATCCAGAGTTCTACACCCGAAATCGCCACTTGCTCCGCAACACCATTCTCATTTTTTGCAAGTCTGCTTTTAATTATCCACGCCTCCTCGTAAGTGCTTATCTAGTCGCTTCAACGTCAGCTGTGATGCCTCTAATGTTCAAGCTTTACGTCTCTGAGGAATCACTATGCACCAAGGAATTAACCAAAAAGGGTTTACCTTAATCGAACTGATGATTGTGGTTGCCGTTATCGGTGTACTCGCCGCTGTCGCTCTACCGCAATATCAAAAATACATTGGAAAAAGTGAGGCGGCCTCTGCTTTAGCGACCTTATC
Organism: Vibrio mediterranei; assembly: GCF_013364395.1. Classification (NCBI taxonomy): domain Bacteria; kingdom Pseudomonadati; phylum Pseudomonadota; class Gammaproteobacteria; order Vibrionales; family Vibrionaceae; genus Vibrio; species Vibrio mediterranei. The sequence continues at coordinate 211,967 of NZ_JABXGK010000002.1, forward strand.
GGGACTTCGCACCAATATCGAAGCGTACACTCTTGAGCAAGGAAGCTTTCCTGATACCGAAACTACACCAGCCTTAAAAAACCGATTAGGTTTCCCCAGCGCTATTATTGAAGCCATTGAAGCCGAGGCTGGAGTCAGCAGTGCAGGCAATATCATTTTGTCATTTGATCAAGTCCCCGACGCAAGTCCTTCGGTTAGTAATTATAAATTGGCATTAGCACGAAATGCTCAAGGCGGATGGGCATGTATTAGTACTGCCACGGAAGAATCCGGAGTATTACCAAAGGGCTGTCAATATTCCGAAAGCGTCTCAGTAACGGTACCTGAATGATCCCGTCCACTCTCCCATCTATTTTAAGACAGGCTAACGCCATCGATGAAACGCAAGAAACTGCGTTATATGACCTGTCCATGCTATCTGGTTGCTCTGTTCCAGAAGGAGCAACTGAGCTCAACCTTTGTCAGGCGCAAGAGCTTGTTGCTGTTCTAGCCGACGTTTTTGGACTCCAAATAGTGTCGATAAAGGACAACGACTATGCGAGTTTGTGCCAACAACTCGGTTTACGGGACGTCATAACTCAATACCAAGCCTTACCTATTTCACTGCGCGACAACGTTCTAACCGTTGCGGTCAGCGATCCCACACCCTCGCAGTTAGAAAGTGATTTTAAGTTTGCCTCAGGATTACAAATCGAACTGGGTTTGGCTAACCATCAAGACATAAACGCCGCAATACGCAAAATTTATGGAGAGGGTCAAGAGCAATGGAGCCAACAGACTAAGGAACTCACCTCCCACGAACTGGCAAACTTAGTACAAGTGAATGAGATTGAACTTGAGCATTGCGATGAGCTAATGCTGGATGACTCGCCTGTCAGCCGTTTCATTCACCAAATCCTATTAGAAGCCGTCAGCAAGAAAGCGTCCGATATTCATTTTGAGCCATACGAACACCAGTACCGAATTCGACTTCGCTGTGATGGTATTCTTATTGAGGCACATCAGCCATCGATCCAATTAAGCCGCAGACTATCTGCTCGCCTGAAGATTCTCGCTAAGCTAGATATTGCTGAGCGCCGTCTTCCTCAAGATGGTCGAATCAAACTCAAACTATCACCCCACTCCGCCACGGATATCCGTGTATCAACCCTGCCAACCATGTGGGGAGAAAAGGTAGTACTGAGAATTCTCGACCTAAATTCTGCCCGTTTGGATATCGATCAATTAGGGTATAACGACACTCAACAAGCTCTTTACTTGCAAGCGTTGCACAAGCCTCAAGGAATGGTGTTAATGACAGGGCCTACTGGAAGTGGCAAAACCGTCTCTCTCTATGCGGGACTCAAACTTCTTAATACCCCAGAGCGAAATATCTCAACTGCCGAAGACCCTATTGAAATACATCTAGATGGGATAAACCAAGTTCAAGTTAACCCTAAGATAGGCTTTGGTTTTTCTGCAGCCTTGCGCACTTTTTTACGCCAAGATCCGGATGTGGTTATGGTGGGAGAAATACGAGATCTCGACACAGCAGAGATTGCGGTTAAAGCGGCTCAAACAGGTCATCTAGTTCTGTCAACTTTACACACTAATTCCGCGCTTGAGACCATTACACGGCTACAAAATATGGGAATAGAGAGCTTCAACATCGTGTCTTCACTTTCGCTAATTATCGCGCAGCGGCTCGCTCGCCGTTTGTGCTCTTTATGTAAGCGCCCAGATCACCTCCGTAAAGATCTGCTCCGCAGTCTCGATATATCCTCCTGCCAGAGGATTTACAAAGCCAATGATGTTGGTTGTAGCAAATGTAATAGAGGCTATTCGGGTCGTATCGGTATTTACGAAGTGCTGGTTTTTTCCAACGAGTTAAGCGCCGCCGTTCTTCAGAAAGCCAGCATTCAAGATCTTGAAGTCATCGCTGTGTCACAAGGAATGATGACACTTAAACAAGCGGGGCTTGAAAAACTCACTCTTGGACTGACAAGCTACCAAGAACTGCAGCGTGTCCTTTATTTCGAATGAGAATGCCCCTATGCCTAACCCGCTTCCTATGCCATTAAGAAAGTTCCGCTGGAGAGGTGTTGATCGATCTGGCGCAAAAGCAAAGGGGCAAATCCTTGCTTTAACCGAAATGGAGGTCAGAAATCAATTAGGTCGGCAGCAAATCCATATCAGAAAAATTTCTCGCCATCGCATTTCGTTTTGGACCAGATTAACCCACAAGATTTCACGCAAAGACATCACTCTATTCACTAGGCAATTGGCTACTTTGCTGACGACAAGAGTTCCTCTTGTTCAAGCCCTTAAGCTTATCTCTGAAAGCCACTCCAAAGCCGAAATGAAATCGGTCCTTAATCAGGTCGCTAGCCGAGTGGAGAGTGGCGTCCCTATCGCTCAAGCGCTACAAGCACTAAGTACACATTTTGACCGCTTCTATATCGATATGATTGCGACGGGCGAATCGTCCGGAAACATTGCGGTGACGTTAGATAGGTTAGCAACATATCGTGAAAAACATGATGCTCTGCAGTCTAAAGTCGTTAAAGCCATGATATATCCAAGTATGGTGCTGATAGTTTCTTGTGCCGTAACCTATTTGATGCTCACGAGTGTGATTCCTGAATTTGAATCGATGTTTAAAGGGTTCAATGCCAATTTACCTTGGTTCACATCCGAGGTGCTGGAGCTATCAAACTGGAGCCAATCATACGGACTGGTTAGCGTTGCTTCTCTAGGTTTATTGATTGCTAGCATTAAGTTTATTAGCCTTAAAAATGCTACTGCCGAATTATATATAAGTAAATTAGCCATCAAACTGCCCGTTGTTGGCGACATCATTACCAAAGCAACCATTGCCAAATTTAGCCGAACATTAGCGACCAGTTTTAGTTCTGGAATACCGATACTCACTGGCATACAAGCGAGCGCAAGAACAACAGAGAACGCTTACTTTCAACAAGCTATTTTTTCTATACACACTCATGTCGTAGCGGGCGTACCTGTTCATTTAGCAATGCGAAACAGTCTCGCTTTCCCTGAGATGGTACTGCAAATGGTCATGATAGGTGAAGAAACTGGCAAGTTAGATGAAATGCTCAATAAGATCGCTAGCATCTATGAGGCGGATGTCGATAACATCGTAGACAACTTAGGAACAATCATCGAGCCTTTGGTTATTGTCTTCCTTGGCACAATAATTGGCGGGTTAGTGATTGCAATGTACTTACCTATCTTTAACTTAATGTCGGTAATAGGCTAACATAGGCAATAACTCACTGATTTTACGGTTTCATACTCAAGAATGGACGCATTTTCTTATTATCCTTGGCTCTTCCCTGCTTTTGCGGCTCTCTTCGGCTTGATCGTTGGCAGTTTTTTGAATGTCGTCATTTATCGATTACCGATAATGATGGAGCGAGGTTGGCGCGAAGAATGTGCCGAAGCCTTTCCTGAGTACAAAATTGCCCCTCCAGAAGATAAATTTAACCTTAGCGTGCCGCGCTCGGCATGCCCTAAATGCCAAACACCGATTCGAATTATCGATAATATTCCTGTACTCAGCTGGTTGTTACTTAAGGGCAAGTGTCATCATTGCAGTCATAAAATCAGTGCTCGTTACCCACTTATTGAGCTCCTGACGGCAGCCATGTGTGCAACCGTAGCGTGGCAACTTGGGTATAGCGAATACAGCTTAGCGTTAATCGTCTTTACCTTCGTGCTTATCAGCGCCACTTTCATTGACTTCGATACCATGCTGTTGCCAGACCAGCTTACCTTACCTCTAATGTGGTTGGGCATTGCACTAGCATTATTAGGTATCTCTCCAATTTCGTTAACGGATTCTGTAATTGGTGCCATGGCTGGCTACCTCTGCTTATGGTCCATTTTCTGGCTGTTTAAACTACTAACAGGTAAAGAAGGCATGGGCTACGGTGACTTTAAGTTGCTGGCAGCTCTCGGAGCATGGTTAGGCTGGCAACACTTGCCTTTGATCGTCTTAATGTCATCCGTTGTTGGGGTTTTATTTGGTCTCGTTCAATTGCGAATGCAAAAGAAAGGGATTGATGTTGCATTTCCTTTCGGCCCTTATCTCGCCATTGCTGGTTGGATTAGCGCTTTGTGGGGCGAGCAAATTATTCAATACTACCTCAAGTCGTATATAGGGGTGTAACCATGGGATTTGTTATTGGACTTACCGGCGGTATTGCCAGCGGAAAAACCACCGTTGCCAACCTTTTTCACGATAACTTTGCTATTGATTTGGTCGATGCAGACCTTGTTGCTCGAGAAGTAGTAGAAGTAGGTTCGGCAGGTCTTGACGCTTTAACGCAACACTTTGGTATTGGGATCCTTCAAGAAGATGGCTCTCTTAATCGCAGTGCTCTTCGGGAGCGCATCTTTGCTAACGAGGACGAAAAGCTTTGGGTAAATAACTTGCTGCACCCGATGATCAGAGAGCGTATGCAATCACAACTGGATGCATCCACCAGCCCTTATACTCTGTTCGTAGTTCCACTTCTCATCGAAAATGGGCTACAAACTATGGCTGACCGTGTTTTAGTTGTAGATGTCTGTGAAGAAACACAAATTTACCGAACAATGACACGTGATGGGGTGCCTGAGTCACAAGTGCGTTCTATACTCAAAGCACAAGTAGACCGAGAAACTCGTTTATTGCATGCTGACGATGTGATTGATAATAATACTGATAACGCTCAACTTTTGTCCCAAGTCACAGAATTACACCAAAAGTACCTAGCATTATGCGAACAAAATCGGTGAAAATAGCAGGGAAGCGTTTAAAGGCTAGCAGATGATCACAAATAGATTCGAACACCCTCTTAATGAAAAAACAAGAATGTACCTAAGAGTTGAATCTCTATTGAGACAGCTTCAGCACTCCTCGTCTTTTTCAGATAATTATCAGTATCAAATTTTCTTCAAATCACTGTTTGATTTACTGGAGATCTTTGAACAAATCCAGCTCAAAAGCGAACTCGCTAAAGATCTTGAAAAGCAACGTCAAACTTATCGTGCATGGCTTAATGTCGATGACGTCGATCAGGAAATGCTAGGCTCGATCTTAAGGGATCTAGATGGTGTACATAAAGATTTAATGATGGCCGAACGATTCGGTCAATCTCTGAAAGAAGATCGCTTCCTCAGCGCAATCCGCCAACGATTTGGACTGCCGGGTGGTTCATGCTGTTTCGATCTTCCGTCATTGCATTACTGGTTACATCTACCGATTGAAAAACGTATGCATGATGCTGAAGCTTGGTTAGCGTCAGTCAAACCACTTATGAATGCCCTTCAGTTATGGCTGAAGCTCACTCGTGAGACTGGTCGTTTTAAGAAGCAAATTGCCCGCTCTGGGTTTTATCAAAGTGACGCTGAAGAAGCCAATATCCTTCGTCTAACCATTCCAATGGAGTATGGTGTCTACCCAATGATTTCAGGACATAAAAACCGCTTTGCAGTGAAGTTTATTGCCTTTGAATCAGGTCAAGCCTACCCTAATGATATTGAATTTGAATTAGCTGTTTGCAGCTGAAAGTAACACTCAGGAATCACTATGAGTAAACCAACCGTTGTTCCATGCCCTCAATGTAAAGCTGAAGTTGTATGGAACGAAGACAGCCCTTTTCGCCCGTTTTGCTCAAAGCAGTGCCAAATGATTGATTTTGGTGAGTGGGCCGACGAAGAGAACACCATTCCTGGCGCACCAGATATGTCTGACAGCGATGGCTGGTCAGAAGATAATTACTAACTTCGTCCAGCAATTACCACCACTTACCTCTCATCATCCCTGCGTAGACAGGGATCTTACCAAAGAGTACTGACCGGGCTCATAGGTAACAGTTCTAACCGGACACATAAGTAAAAGTGCTAAGGTGTTAACTTCAAACATAAAAAAAGCGGAGCCCTTGGGCTCCGCTTAATACTTGAGAACGCTAGTAAAATAGCATTACTTCTTAGCAAGTTTCTCTTTGATACGAGCAGACTTACCAGAACGCTCACGTAGGTAGTACAGCTTGGCACGACGTACTGCACCACGGCGTTTAACTTCGATGCTATCAACCATTGGAGAGTGAGTTTGGAACGTACGCTCAACACCTTCGCCGTTCGAGATCTTACGAACAGTGAAAGCAGAGTGAAGACCACGGTTACGGATAGCGATTACAACGCCTTCGTAAGCCTGTAGACGCTCACGGTCACCTTCTTTTACTTTAACCTGAACTACAACAGTGTCACCTGGTGCAAATTTAGGTAGGCCTGATTTCATTTGCTCTTCTTCAAGAGCCTTGATGATGTTACTCATGTTCTTAAATTCCTAGAATAAACTGATACTAAATTAAATAGGTTACTTGCTATTAACTCGATGCTCTTTTATGAACTCGGCAAGTAATTGTTCCTGTTCGTCAGTCAGAGCTAGGTTTTCCAGGAGCTCCGGTCTTCTTAGCCAAGTACGGCCTAACGACTGCTTAAGTCGCCAGCGACGAATGTCCTTATGGTTACCAGACTTGAGGACACTTGGTACCTCTAAATCGTCTAGAACTTCAGGGCGCGTATAGTGTGGACAATCTAGTAAGCCATTTGCAAAAGAATCTTCTTCTGCTGAAGCAAAATCGCCTAGTACTCCCGGAACAAACCGTGAGACTGAGTCGATTAGCGTCATGGCTGGGATTTCCCCACCTGTCATCACAAAGTCTCCGATTGACCATTCTTCGTCAACCTCTGTTTGGATGATGCGCTCATCTACCCCTTCGTAGCGTCCACAAATCAACACAAGGTTGTCGTTTTTCGCTAGTTCTTCTACCCCAATCTGGTCGAGCTTGCGACCTTGAGGAGAAAGGTAAATAACTTTCGTCTTACCCGGTGATGCCTGTTTGGCTGCGTGAATGGCATCGCGCAATGGCTGAACCATCATCAACATGCCAGGACCACCACCGTAGGGTCTATCATCGACAGTGCGATGTTTGTCGTGAGTGAAATCACGAGGATTCCATGTCTCAATCGACAGTAGACCTTTTTTAACCGCTTGACCTGTTACTCCATAATCAGTAACGCTGCGGAACATGTCTGGAAAAAGGCTAATTACGCCAACCCACATCTGTTCTCTCGCTCTTTCAGTTACCAATTAAGGATTAGAATCCAGGATCCCAGTCAACTTCGATCCGTTGAGCTTCGCGATCAACTTTCTTGATCACTTGCTCTTCAAGGTACGGTATCAACCGTTCCTTTTGCCCAAAAGCATCTTTCAGATTTGCTTTCACAACCAGAACATCGTTCGAACCCGTTTCCAACATGTCGGTTACTTCACCTAGGTCGTAACCTTTTGTGGTCACTACTTTCATGCCGAACAATTCGCGCCAGTAGAATTCATCTTCTGACAGTTCAGGAAGTACAGCTGGATCAATTGCAATTTCAAAGTTAGTTAGTAGGTGAGCTTCTTCACGAACCTCAAGACCTTCAAGTTTACACACCATACCTTTGTTATGGCGCTTCCAACTTTCAACTTTCAATTCGACCCATTCGCCCTTTTGACTAATGTACCAAGGACTGTAATCGAAAATACTTTCAGGATTGTCTGTGTAGGTAAACACTTTAAGCCATCCACGAATGCCATAAGTAGAACCAAATTTACCTACAACAATTCTTTCGGGAGTATTGCTCATAGTTTCTTTACCTTTCATCGACGACATACTGCTAACTAAACTAATAATTAAGCCGCTTTTTGAGCGTCTTTAACTAGCTTAGCAACACGGTCAGAAACTGTTGCGCCTTGACCAACCCAGTGGTTAACGCGCTCTAGGTCTAGACGTAGACCTTCTTCTTGACCAGTAGCAGTTGGGTTAAAGAAACCCACTTTCTCGATGAAACGGCCAGTCGCTGCATTGCGGCTGTCCGCTACTACGATTTGATAGAATGGACGCTTCTTAGCGCCGTGACGTGCCAAACGAATGGTTACCATATCGTCCTCTTTGCTTTCTCAATAATAAAAATGACCTCAGAAGTGTTTCTCTAATGAGTAACCTGAGGTCTCGTGCCAAAATAAAGCCCCGGAATTTTACTCTTATTCCGAGGCATTGCAAGGGGTTTAGCTATTTTTTCACCAGTTTTTGGCTGGCATTTCTCGTGTGACGCAGATAACAGTTTGAAACTTAAGGGACTGAAACCTGAGCCAATCCACGGCTAGCGACCAAATGGATTGAAGCCGCCGCCGCCCATGCCACCCATCATGCCTTGCATGTTGCGCATCATTCCGCGCATGCCGCCTTTCTGCATCTTCTTCATCATTTTTTGCATCTGAGTGAATTGCTTCAAGAGACGGTTAACATCTTGCACTTGAGTACCAGAACCTGCAGCGATACGCTTTTTACGAGAACCTTTAATTAATTCAGGACGTTGACGCTCTTTCATTGTCATTGAGTTGATGATCGCTTCCATCTGCTTAAACATCTTGTCGTCAACTTTGTCTTTAACGTTATCAGGTAAGTTAGACATGCCTGGTAGCTTGTCCATCATTCCCATCATACCGCCCATATTTTGCATCTGACCAAGTTGCTCACGGAAATCTTCTAGGTCGAAACCTTTCTTCTCCTTGAACTTCTTCGCCATCTTTTCTGCTTTATCGGTATCAACATTACGTTGTAAATCTTCGATAAGAGAAAGAACGTCACCCATGCCTAAGATACGTGATGCAACACGATCTGGGTGGAAAGGTTCTAGTGCGTCAGTCTTTTCACCCACACCCAAGAACTTAACTGGTTTACCCGTAATATGACGAACAGAAAGCGCCGCACCACCACGAGCATCACCGTCGACTTTAGTTAAGATGACACCCGTTAACGGCAGCGCATCACCAAAAGCTTTTGCTGTGTTCGCGGCATCCTGACCTGTCATCGCATCGACAACAAACAGCGTTTCGACTGGGTTGATTGCTGAATGGAGATCTTTAATCTCATCCATCATCTCATGATCAACCGCCAAACGACCCGCGGTATCGACAATCAATACGTCATAAAACTTTTTCTTCGCATGATCGATAGCTGCATTGGCGATATCAATTGGCTTTTGATCTGCTGATGAAGGGAAGAAATCAACGCCAATATCGGTAGCAAGTGTTTCTAGCTGTTTGATCGCAGCTGGACGATAAACGTCGGCAGACACCACAAGAACTTTCTTCTTGTCACGCTCATGCAGCAGTTTAGAGAGTTTACCAACACTGGTCGTTTTACCCGCACCTTGCAGACCTGCCATTAAGATGACCGCCGGCGGCTGTGCAGCTAGGTCCAGTGCTTCGTTGGATTCACCCATGACCGACTCAAGCTCAGCTTGAACGATTTTGATGAACTCTTGGCCCGGAGTTAAGGATTTAGAAACTTCAACACCAACGGCACGCTCTTTTACGCCTTTGATGAAATCTCGAACTACTGGCAGAGCAACGTCGGCTTCTAGAAGCGCCATGCGAACTTCGCGCAGAGTATCTTTAATATTGTCGTCGGTCAGACGACCTTTGCCGCTGATATTCTTCAGCGTTTTGGATAGACGATCCGTTAAATTCTCAAACATTTCTTTCTCTTCGCTGTAAATTGCGATCAATTGTAGTGAGTATACCTTAGCCAGCAGTGAGAGTCATACCTAACAAGATCAAATACGAGTCAATACTTTTTACTTCTGCCATGGCTCATTGAGTCGATGCAGGGTATAATTCCAGCTCTAAGCAATCGATTTTTTAGGAAAAATGGACAGTTTAATCGCAATTGCGGCCGCTATTCTTTATGTGCTGGCCATCGTTACAATTATCCCAGGCTTGGTCCACCAGGTCGGGATCCGTACAAAAACTGTTCTCGTCAGTGCGGTTTTAGCACTAGCTTTTCATGCGTGGCTACTCAGTGATCTCATCTTAAGTGGCAGTGGACAAAACCTCAGCATCTTGAATGTCGCTTCATTAATTGGCTTCATTATTTCGCTGTTTATGAGCGTTGCCATGCTTAAAACGCGAATTTGGTTCTTATTGCCTGTGGTTTACGGCTTTGCCGCCATTAATCTCTCCGCCGCCGCTTTTGTTCCAACTGCGTTTATTACTCACTTGGAGCATAATCCAAAACTGCTGATTCATATTTCGTTAGCACTTTTTTCCTATTCTACGCTCTCCATTGGTGCGCTTTACGCAATTCAATTAGCGTGGCTTGACCATAAGCTTAAGAATAAGAAAGCACTGACCATTAATCCTAATCTTCCACCTTTAATGATGGTTGAAAGACAGCTTTTCAAGATCATTTTGATTGGCACTGGTCTGCTTACAGCAACGCTTCTTACTGGTTTTGTGTTTGTTCAAGATATGTTTGCTCAAGGCAAGGCTCACAAAGGTGTACTTTCGTTCTTGGCTTGGATTATCTACTCAGTATTGCTTTGGGGACATTACCGCAAAGGATGGCGCGGCAAAAAAGTGACTTGGTTTGCCGTTGCAGGCGCAACCTTGCTCACTCTAGCTTACTTCGGTAGCCGATTCGTTAGGGAAATCATACTAAGCTAAATGGCTTGATATGCTCTACTTAGCACACTACGAATGTCGCGTTGACAACACAGTATAAATGGTTCATTAATTAACCAGCTATTAACTAAAGGAATTTTGAAGTTTTGGACGACATTTCGACCGGTATTTTGTTTGCAATCCTTGCAGGTCTAATTGTAATTTCCGGCTACTTTTCCGGCTCAGAGACAGGGATGATGTCTCTGAACCGCTATCGACTTAAACATCTTTCTAAGACAGGCCACAAAGGCGCGAAGCGCGTCGAGCGCTTACTCAATCGCCCAGATCGGTTGATTGGGTTAATTCTCATCGGTAACAACCTCGTTAATATTCTCGCCTCAGCCATAGCCACCGTCATCGGTTTACGCCTTTATGGTGATATTGGTGTCGCCATTGCCACAGGTGCACTAACTCTGATTATTTTGGTCTTTGCCGAAGTCACACCGAAAACGCTCGCCGCCCTGTATCCAGAACGCGTCTCTTTTATGAGCAGTATCTTGCTGACCATTCTGATGAAGGTTCTGTCTCCTCTGGTTGTTTTAGTTAACTTTATTACTAACGGCTTCATTCGCTTGTTGGGTATTCGCGTTAATCACAATGATGAAGATCATTTAAGCTCGGAGGAGCTGAGAACAGTAGTTAATGAAGCTGGCTCGCTGATCCCACGACGTCACCAAGATATGCTGATTTCTATTCTCGATCTTGAACATGTGACGGTGAATGACATTATGATCCCTCGCAACGAGATTACTGGCATCAATATTAATGATGATTGGAAATCAATTGTTCGTCAGTTAACCCACTCACCTCATGGTCGTGTGGTGCTGTATCGTGATCAGATTGATGAAGTAGTTGGGATGCTGCGTCTACGTGAATCTTATCGTTTAATGTTGGAGAAAAACGAATTCACCAAAGAAACCCTGCTCCGAAGTGCTGATGAAGTTTACTTCATTCCTGAAGGGACGCCACTCAACGTGCAAATGCTAAAGTTCCAGCGTAATAAAGAACGCATCGGACTGATCGTTGATGAATACGGTGATATTAATGGCCTAGTCACCCTAGAAGACATTCTCGAGGAAATCGTTGGTGAGTTCACAACTTCAATGGCGCCAACACTCTCTGATGAAATTACGCCGCAAGGGGACGGCAGCTTCTTGATCGAAGGCAGCGCCAACATCCGAGACATTAATAAAGGCCTTAAATGGAACCTACCAACAGATGGCCCTAGAACATTGAATGGTTTAATGCTGGAGTATTTGGAAGATATTCCTGAAAGCCACCTGAGTGTTCAAGTTGCAGAGCATCAAATGGAAATTGTTGAACTGGAAGAGAACCGTATCAAGATGGTCAAAGTTTTTCCAAAGAACAAAAAATAACCAACCTGTATTAAAAGAAACGGCACCAAAAGGTGCCGTTTTCTCTACTTCCAAATGGAACAACCTAGTTGATATTAGGCCCTAACCACTTCTCAGCTTCCGTTTGATCCCAACCTTTACGATCAGCATAGCTGTCTACCTGATCTTGTTGAATCTGTGCAATTGCAAAGTATCGAGAATCAGGGTGTGAGAAATACCATCCAGACACAGAAGCTCCAGGCCACATCGCATAGCTAGAAGTCAGTGACATACCGATAGTTTGCTCGACCTCGAGTAACTCCCACAACGCACCTTTTTCCGTATGCTCTGGACAGGCTGGGTAACCAGGGGCTGGTCGGATACCTTGGTACTTTTCACGAATCAGGTCGTCATTAGACAGGGCTTCATCTGCTGAGTAACCCCAGATCTCTTTACGAACTTTCTCATGCATGTATTCTGCAAACGCTTCTGCCAAACGATCAGCAACCGCTTGGATCATGATCGCATTGTAATCGTCACCTTGGGCTTTGTACTCGTCAGCCAGCTCACGCTCACCAATACCACCAGTTACAGCAAACGCACCAATCCAATCTTGCTTACCGCTTTCTTTTGGTGCCACATAATCAGAGAGACAGTAGTTGAACCCTTTAGGCTTTTCAGTTTGCTGACGCAAGTTATGCAGTACTTTGCGAACTTGGGTGCGAGTTTCATCAGTGTATACTTCAATATCATCTCCGACAGATGCCGCTGGGAACAAGGCACACATGCCACTTGCTTTTAGCAAGCCTTCACGTTCAACTCGGTCTAGCAACTCATTGGCATCATGGAACAATCGTTTAGCTTCTTCACCTACCTCTTCATGCTCTAGTATCGCAGGATACTTGCCCACCAGCGACCAAGTCATAAAGAACGGGGTCCAATCGATATAATTTCTTAGTGTTGCGACCTCAAAGTTCTCGAATACATGCACACCCGGCTTCGCTGGAATTGGTGGCGTGTAGTTTTGCCAATCGATAGCCACCTTGTTTGATCTAGCTTCTTCAAGCGTCACCGGTTTAGTTCTTGGCTTTTTACGGTTGTGCTGATCGCGCACGCGTTCATAATCGATATCAAGCTTTTCAATGAAGGCCGGTTTAAGCTCTTCAGATAACAGTGAAGTACAAACACCAACCGCACGAGAAGCGTTATTCACGTAAACAACGGGTTCACTGTAGTTCTGTTCGATCTTCACCGCCGTGTGCGCTTTGGATGTAGTAGCACCGCCTATCAACAGTGGCAATGTGAAGCCTTGACGCTCCATCTCTTTTGCCACATGGACCATCTCATCAAGAGACGGAGTAATCAGTCCGGACAGACCGATAATATCCACGTTCTCTTCTTTGGCGACTTTAAGAATCGTTTCGCACGGCACCATAACGCCAAGATCAATGATTTCGTAGTTGTTACATTGCAATACAACACCAACGATGTTCTTACCAATATCGTGAACATCGCCTTTAACTGTCGCAAGTAAGATCTTACCGTTTGAAGAACCTGCTTGTTTCTCTGCATTAATAAACGGTTCTAGGTGGGCAACCGCCTGTTTCATAACACGAGCGGATTTTACAACCTGAGGTAAGAACATTTTGCCTTCACCAAACAGATCACCCACCACGTTCATGCCATCCATTAATGGCCCTTCAATGACTTCCAGAGGTTTAGACGCATTAACACGCGCCTCTTCGGTATCTTCAACAATAAACTCAGTGATACCTTTTACCAAAGCATGCTCTAAACGCTTTGAGACCGGCCAAGTGCGCCATTCAAGTGCACTGGCATCCTCCTCTTTGCCCACTCCCTTATTGGCATACTCAGCGGCAATATCAAGCAGTCTTTCGGTGCCATCATCACGGCGGTTAAGTACGACATCTTCAACCGCTTCACGCAATTTCTCAGGCACATTGTCGTAAATCTCAAGCTGACCAGCATTTACGATACCCATGTCCATACCATTTTTAAAACAGTGATAAAGGAACACGGCATGAATGGCTTCGCGGACATAGTTGTTACCGCGGAAAGAGAACGAGACATTAGACACACCACCAGAAATCATGGCATGTGGAAGGTCACGTTTAATATCGGCAACGGCTTCAATGAAATCCACAGCATAGTTGTTGTGCTCTTCTATACCTGTCGCCACTGCGAAAATGTTAGGGTCAAAAATGATATCTTCAGGTGGGAAACCAACCTCATCGACAAGAATATTGTAGGCGTTGGTACAAATTTCTAGCTTACGCTCACGTGTCTCTGCTTGGCCAATTTCATCAAACGCCATCACGATAACCGCTGCACCATAGCGCCTGATTAACTTCGCTTGCTCGACAAATTTCTCTTTGCCTTCCTTCATGGAAATCGAGTTAACGATACCTTTACCTTGAATACACTTCAGGCCAGCTTCAATCACTTCCCATTTTGATGAGTCAACCATGATTGGTACTTTAGAGATTTCAGGCTCAGAAGCACACAGGTTTAAGAAACGAACCATGCACGCCTCGGCATCAAGCATGCCTTCATCCATATTGATATCGATGATCTGCGCGCCGTTTTCGACTTGCTGACGAGCAACCTCTAACGCTTCGTCATATTGCTCTTCTTTAATAAGGCGCTTAAATCGTGCAGAGCCAGTTACGTTAGTACGTTCACCAACGTTAATAAATAAAGAGTCTTTCTCAATCGTCAGTGGCTCTAACCCTGATAGTCGACAAGCTACAGGTAGCTCTGGTAGAGGACGAGGAGTGACGCCTTCAACGGCATTCGCCATTTGACGAATATGCTCAGGTGTCGTACCACAACAGCCACCAACGAGGTTTAGGAAGCCACTGCGCGCCCACTCACCAATGTGCTCTGCCATATCTTCTGGCGACAAGTCATATTCACCAAAGGCGTTAGGTAAGCCTGCATTAGGGTGAGCAGAAACAAAGCTCTCACCAATACGCGACATTTCTTCAACATATTGTCTAAGCTCATCAGGGCCTAAAGCGCAGTTTAAGCCAAAGGAAAGCGGTCTTACGTGACGTAACGCGTTATAGAAAGCTTCTGTTGTTTGACCTGAAAGAGTTCGTCCGGATGCATCGGTAATTGTGCCCGAAATCATCACTGGCAGTTCATAGCCAAGCTCTTCGAACACAGATTCGACGGCAAAAGCACACGCCTTCGCATTGAGTGTATCGAAGATAGTTTCGATAAGGATGAGGTCTGATCCACCTTTGATCAATGCATGTGTTGATTCTGAGTACGCTTCTACCAATTCATCAAACGTGACATTACGATAACCAGGATCATTCACATCGGGAGATATTGAACAGGTTCTGTTGGTTGGGCCAAGTACACCAGCAACATAGCGAGGTCGGTCTGGCGTTTTAGTCGTCCACTCATCTGCGGCTTCACGAGCCAGCTTTGCCGCTTGGTAGTTAATTTCCTCGCTGAGCGATTCCATATCATAGTCGGCCATTGCTATCGTGGTAGCGTTAAAGGTATTGGTCTCTAAGATGTCCGCGCCGGCTTCCAGATAAGCACTATGGATCTCTTTAATAAGTGCTGGCTGAGTCAATACTAAAAGGTCATTGTTACCTTTCAGATCACTCGGCCAATCAGCAAAGCGCTCACCTCTGTAATCTTCTTCCTCAAGCTTATAACCCTGAATCATGGTGCCCATACCACCATCAATCAGTAGAATTCGTTGCCTTAGCTGACTCTCTATTTGTTGTCTTACGTTACTTCCCACGATACTGCCTCATTCCTTGCTTATGCCGTCATCGTATCATAGATTTTTTAGAAATCTAGACGTCTAAAAATCTTTCTAGTCTTATTATCTTCCACGTTATCTAACTAAAAGGACTGACACAAGCGCTTCTATATTCAATCCACTGACTACAATTTCATTTCGGTTATGAGAAAAATCCGCAAGTTACCTCATTAAGCTCTAATCTATAAACAAGAGGAATGAATTCAAAAATAGTGATTGATATTCCTGCAAGAGAAGCACAAAATCCCATTAACATTTTTTTACAAACTAGGTGGAGTGATGTCCGTTTATCAGACTTTATGTTTTTTGTCGGCAGCGGCAATGTTAATTGCCTTTGTAAACAGCAAGATAGGAAAAATGCAGACTACGATAGCCATCACAGCTGGTGCAATGATGCTGTCGCTGCTCATCTTGATTGCTGGCCAAAACGATTGGTTTCAACTTACTGAGATTGCCACAGAGACCGTAGCTGATATTGATTTTGAAGACTTCCTTCTACAAGGGATCCTTGGTTTCTTACTCTTTGCAGGTGGTTTGGGTATTAAATTGCCTCACTTAAAAGATCAGAAATGGGAAATCACCGTTCTCGCACTCGGTGCCACACTATTCTCGACCTTCTTCATCGGTTTTGTGCTGTATGGATTTTGTAATGTCATTGGCATTCAGTTTGATCTCATCTACTGCTTGCTATTTGGTGCTCTTATCTCTCCAACGGACCCTATCGCAGTATTGGCAATCGTCAAAAAGCTCAAAGCGCCTGAACGCGTTTCAACGCAGGTTGAAGGTGAGTCACTGTTTAACGATGGTTTCGGTCTGGTTATCTTCGTCACTCTCTTTACGATCGCTTTTGGCAGTGAGACACCAACTGTCGGCAGCGTGACTATGTTGTTCTTACAAGAAGCTCTGGGCGGTATCTTATATGGCTTTGTTTTAGGCTTAGTATTCCACTACCTAATTAGCTCGACCGACGACCACTCTATGGAACTACTACTTACCATAGGTATCCCAACAGCCGGCTATGCTTTTGCAGAAGTGCTTCATGTTTCAGGCCCATTGTCGATGGTGGTGTCAGGCATTATGATCGGTAACTGGACTCGTTATATCGGCTTTTCAAAAGAAACAGAAGACCACCTAGACCACTTCTGGGAGCTTGTTGATGAGTTTTTAAATGGCGTACTGTTCTTACTTATTGGTATGTCGATGCTGCTGTTCCAATTCCATCAAGAAGACTGGATTTTGATGGCCTTCTCTATTCCTCTGGTTCTTGGTGCACGCTATTTAAGTGTCGCACTGGCCTATGTAGGCTTTAAACGCTATCGCACTTATAACCCTTGGTCAGTTCGAATTTTAACGTGGGGAGGCCTACGCGGCGGTCTTGCTTTAGCAATGGCACTCTCTATTCCATCGGGAATTTGGGTTATCGAAGACAAACTTATCGACGTTAAAGAGATAATTCTTGTAATGACCTACTCTGTGGTGGTTTTCTCTATTCTTATCCAAGGCTCCACCATTACGCCTATGATTGAAAAAGCGAAGCTTGCAGAGAAGGAAATGGCGGCAAAGAAAGCGGCTCAAGAGCAAACCAGCGCCCGTCAAGAATAGTGAGTCTTTAATATCTACCAATAGCCTCACCTTATCGGTGGGGCTTTTTTATGAAGATAGTAGTGAAGCAGTAATACTAAAACACATCAAAAGCAAAATAGGCCGTATCTTACGATACGGCCTATTTATAAGTGGCTCCACTGACCATGCACTCGTAGCGACATACAACGGGACTGCTTAGGTCAGCGACATCAAGCTTGCAAAGCTTAGGAGCGCAAATGCAAAAAGACCGCATCTTTCGATGCGGTCTTTTTTAAAGTGGCTCCCCCTGCGGGACTCGAACCTGCGACATACGGATTAACAGTCCGCCGTTCTACCAACTGAACTAAGGGGGAATTATTTGTGTAAGCACTGGTCATTAAGACCACTATTTGCTTAAGCACCAAATAATGGTGCCTCGAGGCGGAATCGAACCACCGACACGAGGATTTTCAATCCTCTGCTCTACCGACTGAGCTATCGAGGCAAATAAATGGTGCCGACTACCGGAATCGAACTGGTGACCTACTGATTACAAGTCAGTTGCTCTACCTACTGAGCTAAGTCGGCGACACTTTATTTTGCGTTGCTCGTGCTAATTTATATCAACACCAACAATATCAAATTGTGGTGCCCGGAGGCGGAATCGAACCACCGACACGAGGATTTTCAATCCTCTGCTCTACCGACTGAGCTATCCGGGCAACGGAGCGCTATTAAACGGATTTTCCGGTCTCCCGTCAACGCTTTTTTGAAAAAAACTTCAAAAAAGCGTTCAAGCGCTGCATTTTTCATCGAATCGTATTCGTTTTGCGCAGATCGGGACAAATTAGCCTTTTCCAGCATTAAAATCTTTTTTGAATTTAGTTACTTTCTCCAAATAACGTCGCGCTTCGGCATTCGGGTGTTTTTTAGTCAACGCCCAATAAACTTGATTTGGTTGCAACGAATTGAGGTCGTTCATCGCTCGCTTTCTGTCACTATGGAATGTTTTCAGCACTCCTCCCGTCCCGCCGTTATATGCGGAAATCATACTGTACTCCAATGACAGTGGATGCCTAACATCTTTCAAGTAGCGATTTTTTAGAATGTAGAAGTACGCCGTCCCGGTATCAATATTCTGTTCAGGGTTGAACAAATACTCTGGCGTCGGTTCTCCCGGTTTGTTTTTGACAAGATTAAACACATCTCGACCCGCAGTCTTTGGTACCACCTGCATCAAACCATAGGCATTAGCCCAGCTCACCGCATAAGGGTTAAAACTACTTTCTGTTTTTATAATCGCGTAGATAAGATCTTCCGGGATGCCATAGCGCTTAGAAGCCCGGCGTACGATATCTGCATACTGGTAACTGCGCTGTTTAAAGTGATCCGCTACCATGGGGATCTCAACGTAGTATGCTTTCTTAAAATCTACGTTTTTGGTTTTTAATTTATTCGCAATGAGATAATCGGCAAAACGGTTAGCACGCCATGTCCATTGGATTGGTTTTTTCTCTTGGTCGACAACCTGGTTATAAAGGAACGGCTGACCCTCTAACTTAATGGCTTTAGACGAGAACAAGTCAACGCTTGATGGATCATCAGGCGTCAACAGCGTTGTCACGATAGCGGCCTTAAGGTGCTTCTCCGGCTCGGTTGGAGACACGGTTTCAATCGTGATAAGACCTTTACTAAAGTTAACTTCGGCGCGACTCAAGTAGTTATCAATGTATTTCACATAATTACTTTTACCAGCAACCTTAACTTCGCGACTACCCCAGCGCTTCTGGATATTACCGTTAAAGCTGTTGATCAGCGCGTCCAACGCCTTTGTGTCTTTTACATATTGGCCTGGGAGTTCGGCTAGGTTCTTAGCAAAGCGGTTGGTTGGCTCGTAGTTAACATCATATATCTTCTCGATAAATTCGCGACTACAGCCCACCAGCAATAGGGGAACCAGAAAGTAAATTAACTTCTTCATAGACAACATTAAAAACACCACCCAAAAGGTGGTGTTTGATTTATTCCTTGTAGATTACTCTGACGGCGGCGTGTAGCCGTCGATGACGACATCCTTTCCTTCAAACAAGAAGTTCACCATTTCAGTTTCAATCAACTTACGATGCTCGGGATCCATCATGTTGAGTTTCTTCTCATTGATCAGCATGGTCTGCTTAGACTGCCATAAAGCCCATGCTTCTTTCGAAATGTTATCGAAGATACGTTTACCCAATTCACCTGGGTACAATTGGAAGTCGAGACCTTCAGCATCTTTCTGTAGGTGAGCACAAAAAACCATACGGCTCATATTGTTATCCTCAATTAATGTCGTTGTAAGGTTTCAATTAGCGACTTAACTGGTGCCGCTAATCCAACCTTTTCTGGATTAGTTATGTTATACCAAAGACCTTTCGACTCTTCCATCATCATTGTTGGAAGCTGGTTAAGCGTCACGACGATTGGCGTTATATCGAGGTGATAATGGCTGAATGTATGTCGAAAAGCGATTTCAACCTCTCTGGATTGGATATTTCGCTGTTGGATACCATATTGCTCCAACACCTCATCAATATCCGCGCTAGGACTCTCAGGGAAGCAAAACAAACCACCCCAAATCCCCGTTTGAGGCCTTTGAGCCAGCCAGAGTTCATCTTGGTGTTTCAAAATCACAAACCAAGTCTCTTTTTCAGGTTTGGTTTTCTTAGGTTTCTTCCCCGGGTAATCAAGAGGATTCCCCTGCTTATTAGCAACACAGAAGCTTTCTACGGGACACAATGTGCATTTTGGTCGACTTCTGGTACAAACCATTGCCCCCATGTCCATCATTGCTTGATTGTACTTATCCGTATCTTCCGCGGGAGTATGTTGTTCAGCAATTTGCCATAGCTGGTTTTCTACTTTTTTCTGCCCAGGCCACCCTTCCACAGCAAAACTACGAGCAAGTGTTCGTTTTACATTACCATCGAGAATTGCATGAGGAAGTTTATGAACTGATGATAAAACAGCAGCTGCGGTCGAACGCCCCACTCCTGGTAATGCATTCATTGCTTCGAGTGACAAAGGAAATTCACCACCATGCTGTTCGACAACAACTTGAGCGGCCTTATGAAGGTTGCGTGCCCGAGCGTAATACCCCAACCCCGTCCACAAGTGTAACACTTCATCTTGTGGCGCTTTAGCCAAAGACTCTACTGTGGGGAAATGCTCCAAAAACCTTTCATAGTATGGAATGACGGTGGTCACTTGTGTCTGTTGTAGCATGATTTCCGACAACCAAACCTTATAAGCGGTCTTTTGTTGTTGCCACGGTAGTTCTTTGCGACCGTATTTCTCATACCAATCTAATATTGAGCGTGCAAAAGGCGTCACAATTACTCTCATCTCTCTTATAATTTGCTAGAAATTGCACCACACTTAGTAACAGAAGTAAAACTGCGTGAAATTCTGATCCGATAATGCTTGCTTGCGAGCAAATTCTTTGGATAATTCCCGCTCTGATTATTGAATGAACAGGCTAAACCAATGAGTGAAGTGACTACTAACGAATACACAGAAGATGGCAAACTGATTCGCAAAGTTCGCAGTTTTGTTCGTCGTGAAGGACGCCTAACCAAAGGCCAAGAATCGGCGATGGAAGAGTGCTGGCCTACAATGGGTATTGATTACCAAGAGTCACTACTCAACTGGGAACAGGTATTTGGTAACAATAACCCTGTTGTTCTTGAAGTTGGTTTCGGCATGGGCGCTTCTTTGGTCGAAATGGCAAAGAACGCACCAGAAAAGAACTTTATTGGCATTGAAGTACACAGCCCAGGCGTAGGTGCATGTCTATCATCAGCGCGCGATGCTGGTATTACTAACCTGCGTGTTATGTGTCACGATGCGGTTGAAGTCTTTGCCAACATGATTCCGGACAGCAGCCTAAGTACAATGCAGTTGTTCTTCCCTGACCCATGGCATAAAAAGCGTCACCACAAACGTCGTATTGTGCAGTTAGATTTTGCTGAAATGGTAAGAACTAAGCTTATTCCAGAAACTGGCGTATTCCACATGGCTACAGACTGGGAAAACTATGCAGAGCATATGGTCGAGGTAATGAACCAAGCACCTGGCTATGAGAATATTGCTACTGATGGTGATTTTGTACCACGTCCAGATGATCGTCCTTTAACAAAATTTGAAGCTCGCGGTCACAGACTTGGTCATGGTGTTTGGGATATCAAATATCGCCGCACAGCTTAAGTTTCGATTGCTAATCGAATTCTAATCCTGAAAAGCCAACCTCCCGTTGGCTTTTTTTGGCGCTTACGTTGGGAGAACAACAAATATGAAACCAACTAAACAGATTCTTTCTACTATCCTCAGTGAAGTAAAACCACTGATTGGACAAGGAAAAGTCGCGGACTACATCCCTGCTCTTGCAAAAGTACCTAACAACAAACTAGGCATAGCAGTGTACACCAACGAAGGTGAAGTGATTACCGCTGGAGACGCCGAAGAGTCCTTTTCTATACAATCAATTTCCAAAGCACTGAGCCTAACTTTGGCAATGATGCTGTATAAACCAGAGGAAATCTGGCAGCGAGTCGGCAAGGAACCCTCAGGGCAAGCTTTTAACTCACTAATCCAGCTTGAGATGGAACAAGGAATACCGAGAAATCCGTTTATTAACGCAGGCGCGATTGTGGTAGCCGACCTACTGCAAAGTCGCTTATCGGCGCCTAGGCAGCGTCTATTGGAGTTTGTTAGAACACTTTCAGGTGACAACCATATTGTCTACGATAAGATCGTGGCAGCTTCAGAAATGATGCACAGTGACCGCAATGCAGCTATCGCTTATCTAATGCGCTCGTTTGGTAACTTTAATAACGATGTTATTCCTGTTCTCAATAACTATTTCCATGCCTGCGCTTTAAAGATGAGCTGTGTTGATCTTGCCAAAACCTTTAGTTATTTAGCCAATCAAGGGCAATCCGTAAATACTAAGAAGCAGATCATCACACCGACACAAACCAAGCAGCTCAATGCGTTATTGGCGACATGCGGCCTCTATGATGGCGCCGGAGAGTTTGCTTACCGTGTCGGCATGCCAGGTAAGTCAGGTGTGGGCGGTGGTATTATTGCAATTGTTCCGGGTGAAATGACTATCGCGGTTTGGTCTCCAGAACTGGATAAATCTGGTAACTCTCTCGCTGGGACGAGAGCGTTGGAGATGCTTTCGGAGCGAATTGGACGTTCTATATTTTAATTGAAAAGGGAGGCATTTCGCCTCCCTTTTTACATAAAGCCTTCAAGTAAATCATTTAAAAACAAACGACCTTTATCGGTGATCTGCCACTCTTTCGAGGTCTCACTGATGTAGCCTTTTTGTTTAGCCCAAGTTAACTTGTCTTCGATATCTCTTTCAGACAAACCTGTTCGTTCTGTAAATTCAACTCGCGGACATGCTTCCAACAACCTGAAACGGTTCATGAAGAACTCAAACGGACGCTCTTCCGGAGCCACTTCGGTTTGAGCATCTAGGTATGGCTTTAACATATTGAGATAGCCGCGTGGGTGCTTCACTTTAGTCGTTCGAACAATACGACCATCGGCAAAACTCAACTTACCATGGGCACCGCAGCCAATACCTAAGTAATCGCCAAAACGCCAGTAGTTTAAGTTATGCTGACATTGAAAGTCTGGCTTGCTATAACCCGAAATCTCATATTGCTGATAACCAGCCTCCACCAGCATTTGATGTCCTTGCTCGAAGATATCCCAAAGAGCATCATCATCTGGCAATGTAGGTGGTTTAGAGTAGAACAAGGTATTCGGCTCGATTGTGAGTTGGTACCACGAAAGGTGCGGTGGCGCCAATTCAATCGCTTGCTTAAGGTCACTTAATGCATCATCAATAGATTGATCTGGTAATCCATGCATAAGATCCAAGTTAAAGCTGTTTAAGCCAATTTCATGAGCCAGCTTTGCTGCATTGACCGCTTCACTTTCACCATGAATTCGTCCTAAGCGCTCAAGTTTGGTTTGCTGAAAGCTCTGCACACCGATAGAGATGCGAGTGACGCCTGCGACTCGGTACTGCTCAAATCGTGCAGCTTCGATCGTTCCTGGATTGGCCTCCATAGTGATTTCTATGTCATCACGAAATGGAATACGCTCCCTTACTCCGTCAAGCAACTGCTTAATGTATTCTGGAGCGATTAAACTTGGTGTACCACCACCAATGAAAATTGAGTGCAGCGGGCGAGAATCTGAAGCCAATCCGTATTGACGAATATCAGTCTCTAAATCCTCAAGTAACGCCGTTATGTATGCTTGTTGGGGAATATCTCCCTTTTGGGCATGCGAGTTAAAGTCGCAGTATGGACATTTTTGAACACACCAAGGAATATGGATATAGAGACTCAGCGGCGGCGGTACCAGCACAGGTGTTTGCTCCATGTTAAAGACCTTGCGCCTTAATCGTTGCGAAAAGCTCCTTTAACGCTTTACCGCGGTGTGACAGCTGTTTTTTACGTGCAGGTTCTAGGTCAGCAGACGCACAGTTGTCTTCAGGCACAAAGAAAATAGGATCATAACCAAAACCATTGTCGCCACTTGGCTCCGTTAGAATACGACCTTCCCATTTTCCATGGCAAACGATCGGCGTAGGATCAGCGGCATGACGCATTAATACCAACACGCAATGAAACCGTGCTGTCCTCTGTGCTTCAGGAACCCCCTTCAACTCTTCTAGTACTTTATCTAGGTTACGCTTGTCCGTTGATCCTTCTCCAGAGTAACGAGCAGAGTAGATACCCGGTGCGCCTTTTAAGTAATCAACTTCTAACCCAGAGTCATCTGCAATCGCAGCTAGTCCTGTTTCTTGAGCGGCATGTCTGGCCTTAATGATGGCATTCTCGATGAATGTCGTACCGGTTTCAGCCACTTCTGAGACATTGAATTCACTTTGGGCATGGACTTCAAAACCAAAATCAGACAGCAAATCAGCCATCTCTTTCACTTTGCCTTGATTGCCGGTTGCAAGTACGATTTTTTTGCTCATAGGGTTCTCTCGAGTTAGTAAGCTTAAGCGTTGGTATTTATTGGAACCTTAAGGTTCTACATACAGTTTCTGACTAAAGGTAATAGGGCCGCGACCTTTGTTTCCAGCATCAATATCAATCGTGAATCGGTATTGCTCTTCGTTCACGATAGGAAATTGAGCCAAGTAGTATATCGCATCTCCTTCCTTAATTTCTTTAAACTCGAGCGTTTTGGTTTGGCCAATCAGGTTTTTAGCATTGCCTTTTATCGATACTGGCATGGCAGGCTTGCCCGCGCTTGAACGGTCAAGGACGCTGATATTCACCGTTGCAACAAACTCATTACGCTTCAAACCATAGCTACGCGCCACTTGTGGCGTCATAAACGTCGAGTTAAACACCACATAATGCACTTCTGCATCCTTGATTGTTTTGAACTGTTCCGCTTGAGCTAACCCAGCCACCATCAATGCCGAAATCAACAATAACCACTTTTTCATTGTTCTTCTCCTTTAAAAAAGCCCTCATAAGAGGGCCATAAATTCCTTGGGAATCAGTGCAGGTGACACTATTCGAAGTTGTTTGTGCCTTCCAAGCTCACCTTTCTCAATCAACACTTGTCCCTTTGCGACTTTAAATTGTTTAGCAAGGTACTTGCTCAAATGCGCATTGGCCTTTCCATCAACAGGAGGGGCAGTAATCGCCACCTTAAATTCTTCTCCATGCCCTCCCACCAGTTTGTCTCGACTGGCTTTAGGTTGAACATAAATACGAAGAATGAGGTCTTCTCCATCCTGTTTTACGGCTGACATTAAAGTCGATACCAAATTGGACCAATAAGATCGCCCATTAGGAAATTAGCAAACTGCAGCACAATAAATAGCACTAACACACTCAAATCAAACCCACCCATCGCTGGAATGATTCGGCGAATTGGTGCCAGCATAGGCTCAGTCAATTGATGGAAGACATACTCGATTGGACTACGCCCTTGACTGACCCAGCTTAAGATTGCACGAATTAATAGTACCCAGAACAACAAGCCACCCGCGGCTTTAATCAGAGAAAGCAAACCTAGGAACAAGAAGTCAGCACCGAAGCTAAAGTTGCCACCAGAAGCTATCAGTACCAAAGCCACGTATTTACCAACACAAAGAACGTAAGCAAACAGTAACGTCGCCATATCAATAGCGCCAATAGACGGAATCATTCGTCTTAGTGGCGCTACTACAGGTTGGGTTGCTTTCACAATAAACTGTGAAAACGGGTTGTAGAAGTCTGCGCGTGCTGCCTGTAGCCAAATGCGCAAAATCACGACCATAATGTAGAGATCAAACAAGGTCGAAACCAAGAAACTCATTGAATTCATAACTAGCCCTTACGAGTTATCATTGTTGGGATTAAAACAGTTTTTCCATTTCTTCAGCACGGGTCACGGCCGATTGCATCGCTTTAGCAACAATGCCTCGAATATCATTTTCCTCAAGCGTACGAACCGCTTCTGCCGTTGTCCCTCCTTTAGAGGTGACCTGTTGGCGCAGGGTAGCTAAATCAGTCTCTGGATTCTCATTAACCATTTTGGCTGCGCCTAATGCGGTTTGTTGCACCAACAGTCGAGCGGTGTCTTCATCAAAGCCACTTGCTATCGCTTGTTGCTGAATCGCTTCCATGAACAGGAAGAAATACGCCGGAGCACTACCAGCGGCAGCAATAATGTCATTGATGCCGGATTCTTGTTCAACCCAACAAACTTTACCAACAGCCTGCATCAGCTCACCTGCATAGGTTTTATCACTAACTGGTGTTATTGGGGAAGCAAATAGACCACTCATACCCTCACCTAATAAAGAAGGTGTATTCGGCATTACTCGAATCAGATTTAGTGGGTTGGCAAACATTTGTTGCAGACGCTCTATTGAGATTCCGGCAGCAATTGAAATGACCAGTTTGCCCTGAAAATCAATCGACTGAAGTGGTTTAGCCACTTGTTCCATTAATTGAGGTTTCACAGCCATCACAATCACATCAGCTTGTTGTGCTGCCTCAGTATTGTTCGTCGTCACTTGAATATCATAAGCCTGCTGCAAAGCAACTAACTTTGCTTCGCTAGGATTTGTCGCAGTAATACAATCTGGACGGTAGCCACTGGCCACCAATCCCGCGACGATGGAGCGAGTCATATTGCCCGCACCAATGAATGCGATCTTTCTTTGTTCCATTAACCCTATCCTAAATTAGAGGTACTTTGCGTCACTCTCTTATGTGTTACGCTTTGTTGCTGTAATCTCTCGCACCAAAGATAGCTGTTCCAATTCGAACTATGGTACTTCCAGCTTCTATCGCCGCTTCCATATCACCACTCATACCCATCGATAGCGTATCGACTTGAGGGTGCTTTTCTGCCAGCAAGTTTTTGACCTCTGCCAGTGCTTTAAAAGCAATGAGCTGAGATTGATAGTCACTAACATTCTCTGGAATTGACATTACTCCTCTTAACGTGAGGTTTGGTAATGAGGAAATCAATTGGGCAAGCTCTAAAACTTGCTCGCTATCGACACCAGACTTACTTGCTTCACTGCTAGTGTTCACCTGAATCAGTACTTGAATAGGCTTCATACCTTGAGGGCGCTGATCATTAAGTCGTTGGGCGATTTTGGCACGATCTACAGTATGAACCCAGTCAAAGTGCTCTGCGACTGGTCGTGTTTTGTTCGACTGAATAGGTCCAATAAAGTGCCATTCAATATCTATATCACCATGTTGTTCATTGAAATGAACAACTTTAGAAACGCCTTCTTGAACATAGTTTTCGCCAAAACGACGTTGACCTGCCTGACATGCGTCTAAAATTGCCTCAATAGGCTTAGTTTTACTGACCGCGAGCAATTGCACATCACCTTGCGCTCTCCCGCACTTTTGCTCAGCCTGTGCAATTTGGGAGGTGATTAGTTCGATATTTTGTTGAATACTAGTCATAGCTTACAAATTATAAGGAAAATGAATGGATATCACCGAGTTACTAGACTTTAGTGTAAAGCATAACGCTTCAGATCTACACCTTTCTGCTGGTGTCCCACCTATGGTACGTATTGATGGTGAAGTAAGAAAGCTTGGTATACCTGCTCTTGAGCATTCTGAGGTCCATAAATTAGTTTTTGACATTATGAATGATAAACAGCGCAGCGAATACGAAGAGCATCTCGAAATCGATTTTTCATTTGATGTGCCCGATATCGGTCGTTTTCGTGTCAATGCGTTTAATCAATCTCGTGGCTGCTCTGCCGTTTTTCGTACCATCCCCAGTGAAGTCCCAACACTGGCGCAAATAGACGCACCCGACAAATTTTCCGAGATAGCCAGTTTAGAACGCGGCTTGGTATTAGTGACAGGGCCGACTGGTTCGGGTAAATCAACGACACTAGCTGCCATGGTCGACCACATTAACCAACATCAAAACAAACATATTCTGACCATTGAGGATCCTATTGAGTTTGTTCATCAGAATAAAAAATGTTTGGTTAACCAGCGAGAAGTTCATCGCGACACCCACAGTTTTAAAGCTGCACTCCGCTCTGCACTGCGTGAAGACCCGGACATCATTTTAGTCGGTGAGCTTCGAGATCAAGAGACTATTAGCTTAGCTCTTACCGCAGCCGAAACGGGCCACTTAGTCTTTGGCACTCTGCACACGAGCTCTGCAGCCAAAACCATTGACCGAATTATTGATGTATTTCCAGGCCAAGACAAAGAAATGGTTCGCTCTATGCTCTCAGAATCGTTACGGGCTGTTATAGCACAAACTCTGTTAAAGCGCGTGGGAGGAGGGCGCATCGCTTGTCATGAAGTTATGCTAGCGACACCCGCTATTAGAAACCTAATTCGAGAAGATAAAGTAGCTCAGATGTACTCAATTATCCAAACAGGTGCGGCAAGTGGTATGCAGACCATGGAACAGCACTCTAAACGGTTATTGTCTCAAGGATTGGTTGAACTAGAAGAAGTGAATAAGAAGATTGAACAACATGGTTCAATGTTTCAATAGGACGAGATAATGCACAACATTGATACCATTCTAAATCACATGCTTGACGAAAAAGCCTCTGATCTTTACTTAACAGTCGATGCGCCACTGTTATATCGCGTAGATGGCGAACTTCAAGCAAAAGATGACAAGCTCACTACAGAGGCGATTCAAGCGCTTTTAAGCAGCGTTATGGAGCGTTCTAAGTACTCGGAGTATCAGACAACAAAAGAAGCTAATTTTGCGATAGTGAAGCCATACGGCCGTTTTAGAGTAAGTGCATTCTACCAGCGAGAATTGCCTGGTGCAGTCATCCGAAGAATTGAAACTCAGATACCGACCTTCGAGCAGCTTTCGTTGCCAGACTTATTGCAAGATCTTGCAATAGCTAAACGCGGTTTAGTCTTAGTGGTAGGAGCTACTGGTTCTGGTAAATCTACCACTATGGCAGCGATGACAGGTTATCGAAATCAGCACCGAAGTGGTCATATTCTTACCGTCGAAGACCCCATCGAATTCGTTCATGAGCACGCAAAATGTATCGTGACACAGCGTGAGGTTGGGCTGGATACTGAAAGCTATGAAGTTGCTCTTAAAAATTCACTTCGACAAGCTCCTGATATGATTTTAATTGGTGAGATACGTTCTAGGGAAACGATGGAATACGCCATGTCGTTTGCTGAAACTGGGCACCTTTGTATCGCAACATTGCATGCGAACAATGCTAGCCAAGCTTTAGAGCGAATACTACACCTTACACCGGAAGATAGACGGGAGCAGTTCCTCTTTGACTTATCTTCGAATTTAAAAGGCATCGTAGGACAACAGCTCATTCGAGATAAGAATGGACAAGGCCGTCACGGCGTTTTCGAGGTTCTCCTAAATAGTCCTCGCATTTCCGAACTCATCCGTAAAGGTGATTTACATGAAATCAAAGCTGCAATTGCGAAAGGTAAAGAAGTCGGAATGCAAACCTTTGATCAGGCCTTATTTGATTTGGTTTCAGCTGGCAAGATAAATCAAGAGGACGCTTTGCACAGTGCTGATTCGCGAAATGATCTCAGATTAATGCTAAAGCTGCAAAGTAACGACAATAACAGCTCATCAAACCTTAGCGATATTAAGATTGATATGAGCTAATCACAGGCTCTAACCAGCGTGAGAAAACACTTCGAAAAGACTGTATTACTGCAATACGGTCTTTTTTACAGTTCAGGAGAGGGAAGGCAAACTCAAGGTAACAAAAAAGGCTGCATCCTAAGATGCAGCCTTTATAATGTGGCTCCCCCTGCGGGACTCGAACCTGCGACATACGGATTAACAGTCCGCCGTTCTACCAACTGAACTAAGGGGGAATTGCTTTTCGCAATAAAGTGGTGCCGACTACCGGAATCGAACTGGTGACCTACTGATTACAAGTCAGTTGCTCTACCTACTGAGCTAAGTCGGCACTTAAAGCAAGCTTTTGCTTACTTTTAAAAGTGGCTCCCCCTGCGGGACTCGAACCTGCGACATACGGATTAACAGTCCGCCGTTCTACCAACTGAACTAAGGGGGAATTACTTTACGTAATAAATGGTGCCGACTACCGGAATCGAACTGGTGACCTACTGATTACAAGTCAGTTGCTCTACCTACTGAGCTAAGTCGGCGACACTTTATTTGTTATTGCTCGTACTACTGTTAACAGCACCAACAATCTAAATTGTGGTGCCCGGAGGCGGAATCGAACCACCGACACGAGGATTTTCAATCCTCTGCTCTACCGACTGAGCTATCCGGGCGACGAGGTGTATTAAACGGTTTTTCGTCCTTTACGTCAACACTAAATTGCAAAAAAAATATCGTTTGGTGCTTTTCTATACTTAGCGTTCTGTTTTTATTCATTTGGCGCTCAAAAACAAGCCCTAGCAGTCGTTCGGCTCTATTAATGAATATAGATAAACTAGGCTCATTAACTTTCCCAGCACCAAATAAGTTAAGATTTTGTCCCCTAGTACAAAGAGAAAAGCCTTGATTACTGAACCTCAAAGCGAGCTATTTTTTGGTACAGCTCTAACGACAGTTGATTTAATGAACGAGTGGCCTGCTCTGTTTCTTCTACAGCCGAGCGAAGTTCAGTGCCACTTTGTTCAATCATGTTTAATCGTTGAGAGAAATCGTCACTCACCACTGTTTGTTCTGCTGCCACTATCGCAATTTGAAGGCTTTTCTCTGTAATAACATCTAAAAGGAGCAACAACTTCTTGCAAGGCAACTGAGGCATGTTGTGAGCCTGACTGAAGATTACCCATCATTTCTAGAATCTCTTTTATGCTTTGTTGAGTCCGGCAAACAATATTTCTGACTTCAGTGGCAACAACAAAGCTTCTAAAGCTTCTAAAGCTTCTGCCTTGCTCCCCAAGCACAAGCAGCCCGATAGCGGCATTCAATGCAAGTAGATTGATCTGCTCATCAATATCACAATCACACCCAGAACCCGAGCGATATTGCGGACATCAGAATCAAGCTCAGAAAGGATAATGTCTGTAATACTCTGTCCGACACTATCTTTGAAATTGTGAAAACTCGTACCATAGCGCAGAAGCACAGGGTCAAGAGGAACAACAATAAACGTCATATCCTCATCAGCTATATAGACGTATTCGCTATCTTTGTAGATGTAATTACACCGTATTCTTATGACGATAGCCTTATTTACTTGCTCTGTTAGCTTATCCCTAAGGATGGGTTTTCTAGCTAAACGCTTGTAGAGTAGGTACTAGTAAAAACTTCTGTAACGCGTGCTTTATCATCTACTTTGCATGCTACTCGAAGCGACCACAAGACTACTCAGTCTAATAACCGGTGTGACAGGCAATGACATAGAGTCATCTCTTATTTACTATCTTTTAGCTTATTGTCTTCAGCACAACGGTACACTAGGAGGATAACAGTAGGCTCATATTAAAAGGAATATCAAAAGCCTTGTGGATATCGATATGGTGGTAGGGAAAGAGATGGTGGTAGGGAAAGAGCACTTACTCTAGGGTAATGTTCTGCGTGTGAAGCTATCTTTTGAGAAATGTAAAAGTCCCAGTCTTTCGACAGGAGTGCCTAGTCTAGGGTTGAAATCAACCGGAAGTCGATTTCCTTGAAAAAGGAAGCAATCAAATTTTAGATAATAAAAAACCCGACGCTTTCGCATCGGGTTTTCTAATAAGTGGCGGAGTGGACGGGACTCGAACCCGCGACCCCCGGCGTGACAGGCCGGTATTCTAACCAACTGAACTACCACTCCGCAGTGGTCTATTTAAAGTCTTATCTTAATCGTGCTTTAAACAGATTGTGTTCAAAGCCTGGCGATGTCCTACTCTCACATGGGGAAGCCCCACACTACCATCGGCGCTATTGCGTTTCACTTCTGAGTTCGGCATGGAATCAGGTGGGTCCACAACGCTATGGTCGCCAAGCAAATTCTTAATTCGGAAAACTGTTTAAAAGTCTAAATACACATTCAAAGTTCTTGCTTTGAGTCCATCAAAACCCTTTGGGTGTTGTATGGTTAAGCCTCACGGGCAATTAGTACAGGTTAGCTCAACGCCTCACAACGCTTACACACCCTGCCTATCAACGTTCTAGTCTCGAACAACCCTTTAGGACACTTAAAGTGCCAGGGAAGACTCATCTCAGGGCTCGCTTCCCGCTTAGATGCTTTCAGCGGTTATCGATTCCGAACTTAGCTACCGGGCAATGCGTCTGGCGACACAACCCGAACACCAGAGGTTCGTCCACTCCGGTCCTCTCGTACTAGGAGCAGCCCCCTTCAATCTTCCAACGCCCACGGCAGATAGGGACCGAACTGTCTCACGACGTTCTAAACCCAGCTCGCGTACCACTTTAAATGGCGAACAGCCATACCCTTGGGACCGACTTCAGCCCCAGGATGTGATGAGCCGACATCGAGGTGCCAAACACCGCCGTCGATATGAACTCTTGGGCGGTATCAGCCTGTTATCCCCGGAGTACCTTTTATCCGTTGAGCGATGGCCCTTCCATTCAGAACCACCGGATCACTATGACCTGCTTTCGCACCTGCTCGAATTGTCATTCTCGCAGTCAAGCGGGCTTATGCCATTGCACTAACCTCACGATGTCCAACCGTGATTAGCCCACCTTCGTGCTCCTCCGTTACTCTTTGGGAGGAGACCGCCCCAGTCAAACTACCCACCAGGCACTGTCCTCATTCCCGATTAGGGAACCAAGTTAGAACATCAAACATACAAGGGTGGTATTTCAAGATTGCCTCCACGAATACTGGCGTACTCGCTTCAAAGGCTCCCACCTATCCTACACATGTAGGCTCAATGTTCAGTGCCAAGCTGTAGTAAAGGTTCACGGGGTCTTTCCGTCTAGCCGCGGGTACACTGCATCTTCACAGCGATTTCAATTTCACTGAGTCTCGGGTGGAGACAGCGTGGCCATCATTACGCCATTCGTGCAGGTCGGAACTTACCCGACAAGGAATTTCGCTACCTTAGGACCGTTATAGTTACGGCCGCCGTTTACCGGGGCTTCGATCAAGAGCTTCGTCCGAAAACTAACCCCATCAATTAACCTTCCGGCACCGGGCAGGCGTCACACCGTATACGTCATCTTGCGATTTTGCACAGTGCTGTGTTTTTAATAAACAGTTGCAGCCACCTGGTATCTGCGACTCTCGGTAGCTCCATCCGCAAGGGACTTCACCACTAAGAGCGTACCTTCTCCCGAAGTTACGGTACCATTTTGCCTAGTTCCTTCACCCGAGTTCTCTCAAGCGCCTTGGTATTCTCTACCCGACCACCTGTGTCGGTTTGGGGTACGATTCCTTACAATCTGAAGCTTAGAGGCTTTTCCTGGAAGCATGGCATCAATGACTTCACTACCGTAGTAGCTCGACATCGTGTCTCAGCCTTAAAAAGGTCCGGATTTACCTAAACCTTAAGCCTACGCACTTGAACCTGGACAACCGTCGCCAGGCCCACCTAGCCTTCTCCGTCCCCCCATCGCAATTGTAAGAAGTACGGGAATATTAACCCGTTTCCCATCGACTACGCCTTTCGGCCTCGCCTTAGGGGTCGACTTACCCTGCCCCGATTAACGTTGGACAGGAACCCTTGGTCTTCCGGCGAGGAGGTTTTTCACCCCCTTTATCGTTACTCATGTCAGCATTCGCACTTCTGATACCTCCAGCAGACCTTACAGTYCACCTTCAACGGCTTACAGAACGCTCCCCTACCCAATGTGTAAACACATTGCCGCAGCTTCGGTGTATAGCTTAGCCCCGTTACATCTTCCGCGCAGGCCGACTCGACTAGTGAGCTATTACGCTTTCTTTAAATGATGGCTGCTTCTAAGCCAACATCCTAGCTGTCTAAGCCTTCCCACATCGTTTCCCACTTAGCTATACTTTGGGACCTTAGCTGGCGGTCTGGGTTGTTTCCCTCTCCACGACGGACGTTAGCACCCGCCGTGTGTCTCCCGGATAGTACTTACTGGTATTCGGAGTTTGCAAAGGGTTGGTAAGTCGGGATGACCCCCTAGCCTTAACAGTGCTCTACCCCCAGTAGTATTCGTCCGAGGCTCTACCTAAATAGATTTCGGGGAGAACCAGCTATCTCCAGGTTTGATTGGCCTTTCACCCCTAGCCACAAGTCATCCGCTAATTTTTCAACATTAGTCGGTTCGGTCCTCCAGTTGATGTTACTCAACCTTCAACCTGCCCATGGCTAGATCACCTGGTTTCGGGTCTATATCCAGAGACTGAACGCCCAGTTAAGACTCGGTTTCCCTACGGCTCCCCTAAACGGTTAACCTTGCCACTGAATATAAGTCGCTGACCCATTATACAAAAGGTACGCAGTCACACCACGAAGGTGCTCCTACTGCTTGTACGTACACGGTTTCAGGTTCTATTTCACTCCCCTCACAGGGGTTCTTTTCGCCTTTCCCTCACGGTACTGGTTCACTATCGGTCAGTCAGTAGTATTTAGCCTTGGAGGATGGTCCCCCCATATTCAGACAGGATATCACGTGTCCCGCCCTACTCGATTTCACTGATGATGAGATGTCGGTTACGGGGCTATCACCCTGTATCGCGGCACTTTCCAGAGCCTTCACCTGTCTCATTAAAAGCTTAAGGGCTAATCCAATTTCGCTCGCCGCTACTTTCGGAATCTCGGTTGATTTCTCTTCCTCGGGGTACTTAGATGTTTCAGTTCCCCCGGTTCGCCTCGCTGAGCTATGTATTCACTCAGCGATAACTGCTTATGCAGTTGGGTTTCCCCATTCAGGAATCTCAGACTCACAGGTTWTTACTACCTAATCTGAGCTTATCGCAAGTTAWTACGCCTTTCATCGCCTCTGACTGCCAAGGCATCCACCGTGTACGCTTAGTCACTTAACCATACAACCCCAAAGGGTCTTTCTWWYTKWCTTMACKTTKKAAMMSTRAARGSAMAYGGTCAAACAACCAAAGTTGTCTGCATTTTTATACATGTGCAGACTCGATTTTGCCGGACTCAAATATGAATTACTTTCGTAATTCCCAAGAACACTTGAATGTGTGTTGGTACCTACATCTTTCGATATAGGATTTGAGAACTTTTAAATGAATAACATTAATCAAATGTTATTCGTCAGCTTTCCAAATTGTTAAAGAACTTGAYTCATAAAGAACCATTTTTAAATATTCTCAAAGAGAAAACACTTAAAGATGGTGGAGCTAAGCAGGATCGAACTGCTGACCTCCTGCGTGCAAGGCAGGCGCTCTCCCAGCTGAGCTATAGCCCCATCAGTGTTGATGCTTACCGCCAATCATCTGGGAGGAAGATTGGTGGGTCTGAGTGGACTTGAACCACCGACCTCTCGCTTATCAGGCGAACGCTCTAACCACCTGAGCTACAGACCCAAGCATCGTCTTTAATCTAAACCTAATCAATCTGTGTGAACACTCATCGCAATAATCTTTCGTATAAGGAGGTGATCCAGCCCCAGGTTCCCCTAGGGCTACCTTGTTACGACTTCACCCCAGTCATGAACCACAAAGTGGTGAGCGTCCTCCCGAAGGTTAAACTACCCACTTCTTTTGCAGCCCACTCCCATGGTGTGACGGGCGGTGTGTACAAGGCCCGGGAACGTATTCACCGTAGCATTCTGATCTACGATTACTAGCGATTCCGACTTCATGGAGTCGAGTTGCAGACTCCAATCCGGACTACGACGCACTTTTTGGGATTCGCTCACTTTCGCAAGTTGGCTGCCCTCTGTATGCGCCATTGTAGCACGTGTGTAGCCCTACTCGTAAGGGCCATG
>NZ_JABXGK010000003.1:0-22124 GCF_013364395.1 Vibrio mediterranei
GCTTGCGCCCATTGTGCAATATTCCCCACTGCTGCCTCCCGTAGGAGTCTGGACCGTGTCTCAGTTCCAGTGTGGCTGATCATCCTCTCAGACCAGCTAGGGATCGTCGCCTTGGTGAGCCATTACCTCACCAACTAGCTAATCCCACCTGGGCATATCCTGACGCGAGAGGCCCGAAGGTCCCCCTCTTTGGCCCGAAGGCATTATGCGGTATTAGCCATCGTTTCCAATGGTTATCCCCCACATCAGGGCAATTTCCCAGGCATTACTCACCCGTCCGCCGCTCGACGCCGTTAACGTCACCCGAAGGGTCAGTTAACTCGTTTCCGCTCGACTTGCATGTGTTAGGCCTGCCGCCAGCGTTCAATCTGAGCCATGATCAAACTCTTCAATTTAAGATTTTGTTCGGCTCAATGAATACTGAACATTACATAAAGTAATGTTTGAATTGACTGTGCTGAATCTTTCGATTCAATGGTCACTTCGTTTCATTGAAACCTAATTTGATACCAAAGTATCTAATTTGATTATCATCAACGAGTGCCCACACAGATTGATAGGTTTATATTGTTAAAGAACATTCTCTTCAGAACTCTGCATTTCGCTTTCCGTTTGAAGAGGCGGCTATTCTAGCGAGATGATTCTCAGTGTCAAACACTTTTTTCTAATTATTTTTGATTTTTTCAAATCTAACTAGAAGACCATCTTATTAGCTGAACGCCTTACTGACTCTTGCCTTGAACCCTTGTGGGCTCTGCCGTGTCAGTGAGGACGCATTATAGAGATCCGGATCACATTGGCAAGCGTTTTTTAGGAAAAAATACAAAAATAACGACTAAGCGTTTCTTTTTCATTCAAAGCTTTATTTATCCCACTTTATCCTTATTTTAATTACAAGTTATCCACAGAGTTATTAAAAAAGGAGGGTTTCCCCTCCTTTTTTAATAACCGATTTACTCTAGATTCCTGAACCATCTTGCTCGACGTCATCTTCATGTAAACCACATTCTCGTTTTAAGCCGTTAAAGCGAGTTTCTTCTATCTTCATTCCTGGCTTCCACTTTTCCGTCGAATGAGTATCACCAATAGAAAGATACCCTTGGTCTTTCAACGGATGGTAACTCAAGCCATGTTCCGATAAATAAGTGTCAATCTGGTCGTCACTCCAATCTATAATGGGAAGAAACTTGAATCTGCCATTTTGAATCGCCAGTACGGGCAAGTTAGCCCGACTCTCCGACTGCTCTCTTCTCAACCCTGAAAACCAAGTCTGAACACCCAAATCCTCTAAAGCTCTCCTCATCGGATCCACTTTGTTCATTTGGTTATAACGTTTGATTCCATCAATACCTTGTTCCCACAGCTTTCCGTACCTTGCCTCTTGCCATTGCGGCGACAACTCTGCTTTATATATGTGTAGGTTTAAGTTTAACTTCTCCTTAAGCGCATCAATAAATTGATAGGTTTCAGGAAATAAGTACCCCGTATCTGTTAACACTATCGGGGTTTCCGAACGAACCTGACTAACCAAATGAAGCATAACCGCAGCTTGCATACCAAAACTCGAGCTTAAGATATGCTGTCCCGGTAGATTTTCAAACGCCCATCGAACTCTTTGCTCTGCATTGAGCTGTTCCAACTCTGCATTAAGCTCCGCCAGTTTTAGGATCTGTTCGGTTTTGGTGAGCGAAAGCAAATCTTTCAATGTTGAGTATTCTTGGAGTCTAAGCATAGAAGTCCCTTTTCGATACTTTCACTTCTTGAATGATGCCCGCTCGAATGACAAAGTCTCCAAAGGCTTCACCTGTTTCTCGTTGTTCGGCCCACTGACCAACTAACGAATCGATATCCTCTAGGATTTGCGCTTCGGTGATGTTCTCTTTATACATTTTAGGAACACGAGTACCTGCTTTGTTACCACCTAAATGCAAGTTGTAACGACCCGGCGCTTTACCCACCAGTCCAATTTCAGCCAACATTGCTCGTCCACAACCATTGGGACAACCTGTAACTCGCAAGATAATGCTCTCTTCCTTATTGATCTGATGTTTATCCAAGATAGATTCCACATCAGTAACAAAGCTTGGTAGAAAACGTTCAGCCTCTGCCATCGCAAGAGGACACGTAGGGAAAGCGACACACGCCATCGAGTTTTTGCGCTGCTCTGATACTGTGTCATCCATCAAGCCGTGTTCACGAGCTATCTGTTCTATCTTGGCTTTGTTGGACTTAGATACTTTAGCCACAATAAGGTTTTGGTTGGCCGTCATTCGAAAATCGCCTTTATGAATTTCTGCGATCTTTGCGACGCCGCTCTTTAAAGGTTTATCCGGAAAATCTAGTAGACGTCCATTTTCAATAAAGAGTGTTAGATGGTGTTTACCATCAATACCTTCAACCCAACCAATCCTATCGCCACGCTCTGTGAACTCATATGGTTTACTTTGCTCAAACTTGATACCGGCGCGCTTTTCTACTTCTGCTTTAAAGACATCAATACCTACACGATCCAACGTATATTTGGTTTTAGCATTTTTACGGTTAGAGCGGTTACCCCAATCTCTTTGTGTCGTCACTACTGCAGCAGCCACTTCAAGCGTTTTATCAAGCGGTACAAAACCGAAATCATCTGCTCTTCTTGGATAAGTACTGGTGTCACCATGTGTCATCGCTAATCCGCCACCCACCAGCACATTAAAGCCGACAAGCTTGCCCTCTTCTGCGATAGCAACAAAGTTCAAGTCATTAGCGTGAACATCTACATCATTTTGCGGTGGTATCACTACGGTGGTTTTGAACTTACGAGGTAAATAGTTCTTGCCTAGAATAGGTTCATCTTCTTGCGTTGTTTCTACTTTTTCACCGTTCAACCAGATCTCAGCATAGGCTTTAGTCTTGGGTAGTAAGTGTTCACTGATTTTAGTCGCCCACTCATACGCTTCTTGATGTAACTCAGACTCAACAGGGTTGGTCGTACACAAGACATTTCGGTTAACATCTCCAGCAGTGGCAATTGAATCAATACCAATGGAGTTCAGTGTTTGGTGCATCAACTTTATATTTGGTTTCAGTACACCGTGGAATTGGAACGTTTGACGAGTAGTCAGACGGATGCTGCCATAAAGAGAATGCTCTGTTGCAAACTGATCAATGGCAAGCCACTGTTTCGGCGTTATTACTCCACCAGGCATTCTTGCTCGTAGCATGACGTTATGTAGAGGTTCGAGCTTTTGCTTAGCTCGCTCATTCCGAATATCACGGTCATCTTGCTGATACATACCGTGGAATCGTATCAACTGGAAGTTATCCGCTGTAAAGCCGCCCGTTATTTGATCTTGTAGATCTGTTTCGATCGTACCGCGAAGCAGATTACTTTCTCGTTTCAAGCGTTCGTTATCAGATAGTGGTCCTAACTCTTGACCTAATACTTCTTGAATAGTCACTGATTGCTTGCTCATTAGTACACATCCTTTTGATAACGTTTTGCTTTTCTTAATTCGCTAACAAACTCCTCAGCTTGTTCCGGTGATTTTCCACCATACACCTTAGTAATCTCTAACAGTGCATTGTGTACATCCTTAGCCATATGGTTCGCATCACCACACACATAGATATGTGCCCCCTCTTCAAGCCATTGCCACACTTGTTCACCTTGCTCTAGTAGGCGGTGTTGTACATAGACTTTCTCATGTTGATCTCGGCTAAATGCCACATCTAAACGGCTTAAGACACCCGACTTAAGGTATTTTTGCCATTCAACTTGGTAAAGGAAATCTTGTGTGAAGGTACGGTCACCAAAAAACAGCCAGTTTTTACCACTATCACCTTGATTATCACGCTGTTGAATAAAGCTTCTGAATGGGGCAATACCTGTACCAGGGCCGATCATAATAACTGGGGTATTTCCATTTTCTGGCAACTTAAAGTTGTTGTTGTGTTCTACAAACACTTTTACTTCTGCGCCTTCTTCTAGATCACGAGACAAGAAGTAAGAAGCACCACCGTAGCGACTCTCCTCACCAGTAGAATACTCCACCAGCCCAACTGTAAGATGTACTTCTTCATCCACTTCTTCTTGACTAGAAGCAATAGAGTAAAGGCGAGGAGTTAGACGGCGTAGCAATGACAGTAACTGTGATGCTTCAAGTTTGGTTTTCTTCTCTTTAAATACGTCTAATACCTGAGTACGTCCCGCGTACTCTCGCAGCTTATCTTTGTCTTCGGCTAACTTAAGCAGCTTTTTGCTGTTGGAGAGTTCAGCGTACTGGCTAACTAATTGAGGGTTCGCAGCAGTAATTTCATAGTGGCGAATCAGCGCAGAACGAAGGGATAGACTTTCACCGTCAACATCGACACTTTCGATGCCAGATAAACCAGCTTGGGCTAGAAGCGCGTCAACCAACTGGTTATTGTTTTCAAACCATACACCAAGAGCATCGCCTGGCTGGTAGGTGAGACCTGATCCTTCTAAATCTATTTCGATATGACGAACATCCTTGCCAGAGTCACGTCCGGTGATTTTTTGACTAGTCAGTAACGTCGCAGTGTATGGGTTCTTTTTGGTATAGGTTACCGCAGCGGTATTATTAGCAACCGGCAGTGTTACAACCTCTGCAGCTTGAGATGCGAGGTCAGCTTTTATTTTTTCCAGAGCATTCGCACGCCACTCTTCAGCTGGTGCATCATAGTCGACATCACAGTCAATTCGGTCGATAAATGAGGTTGCCCCCAGCTTAGCTAAGAAAGAATCAAAGTCTTTACCTGTTTGGCAGAAGAACTCGTAACTTGAATCACCTAAACCAATCACACCATATTTTAAGTTTGGAAGTTTAGGAGCTTTTTTGGACTGCAGAAATTCATGCAGCTCAATAGCGTTGTCAGGCGCTTCACCTTCTCCATTAGTCGAAGCGACGATAATAACGTGCGTTTCTTTTGCTAGGTTTTTACCTTTGTAGTCACTCGCATCAAACAGCTCTGCATCGATACCTAAAGTACTTGCTTCTTCTTTCAACTCTTCCGCAACACCTTTCGCGTTACCAGTTTGTGAAGCAAAGATAATTGACAGTTTTCCAGCAGGTACAGAAGCCGTGGCTGTATTTACTGCACTGGCTACAGGGGTGAGTTGGGTAGGAGCTTGTGCTTGACTCAATCCCCAAAAGTATCCGCTCACCCAAGCAAGTTGGTTAGAAGATAAATTACTCGAAGCTTGTTGAAGTTGTGAGATCTGTTGGTCATTTAATGGTGCAGCTACATTAGGTAGCTCTTGTGGTTGTGTATTGCCATTTGATGACTGTTTTACATTTGAAGACATTGTCACGACATCCCTAATCATTGCGTGACGATAGATTAACCAACCACCTTAATAACAAGAAAGAATAGATATGAATGTTTTATAACTTTTTGGAAGAAGAGAGAGGATTACTTGGCTTCAATTCGAACCTCAGTAAAGCCAACGGCCAAGGCAGACTTAGACGCTTTATCAAGATCGTTATACTGACATTCAGCACCATGAATATCAGTCAACATAAGAAAACCACCCTGCTTGTGGCGAAACTCAACAATCCAACCTTCATCAGAAGAAGACGGTTCTATGATCGCCTCGGCTAACAAGTTCTGATGGTATAGGTGCTTTAACTCAGTCATTGTCATGGTTCCCTCCAGAAATCTCGGCGTAGCTACTGTACCTAGTGCCATACACTAACTATAGCAATTACGCCTTAATCTGTAGGGATATTTGTTGCTATTTTGTTAACTTGATGGTACTGCTACTTTCTTATACAACCAAATCGCAATAAGGAACGCGATAATATACGGGAGTAAATTGAAGACGATGCCGACCATTCCCAACATAAACATCACACCAAACGAAACAACCACAGCCAACGTTACTGTCATCACTGTTACGCCTGTCATTACCAGTGTAGCCAAAAATACCAATACGAAAATCAGTTCAAACATAACACCTCCTACGTGCTTGTGACTTCATTAACGACTTAACTTTGGTATTGCAGGAACTGTTCCAATTATTATAAACATTAAAAATCATACACTTATAAAAAACAAAAACTCCTATTGGCACTGAGCACAATAGGAGTTGGTATTATTGACCAATAAGTTGGTATCTTACACGTCAAGTTCCGCAGGTATTTTCGCTAATGCAGTTTCTAATACCTCAATGCCGGCACCCTTCTTATGAGCATTTTCACTAATGTAACGACGCCACTGCCTCGCACCAGGCATCGCCTGAAATAAACCAATCATATGACGAGAGATATGACCAAGATACGAGCCGTTCGCTAACTGTTGCTCAATGTATGGATACATCTCTTCCACAACCTGCTTGCGCTTTTTCACTGGAGTATCCAGCCCAAAGATTAGTTGGTCAACTTGCGCAAGAATATAAGGGTTTTGATACGCTTCACGGCCTATCATGACACCATTTAGATGCTTCAGGTGTTCAAGAGACTCTTCAAGGGTCTTCACTCCACCATTCACTGCGATCTGTAAATGAGGAAAGTCTTTCTTAATTTGATAAGCACGTGGGTAATCCAGTGGTGGAATCTCTCGGTTTTCTTTTGGACTCAAGCCGCTTAACCAAGCTTTACGCGCGTGAATAGTAAATTGTTCACATCCCGCCTTTTCTGAGACAAGAGAGACGAATCGCGTCAGAAACTCATAAGAATCCTGATCGTCAATGCCAATACGTGTTTTCACCGTTACTGGAACATCAACAACTTCTTTCATCGCCGCGACACACTCTGCCACCAGCTCTGGCTCCGCCATTAAACAAGCACCAAAACGACCATTTTGAACACGATCGGAAGGACAACCCACATTGAGGTTGATTTCATCATACCCACGCTCCGCGGCAAGCTTTGCGCACGTCGCTAAGTCCGCCGGATTAGACCCACCTAACTGTAACGCTACCGGATGTTCTTCTTCGTTATACGCAAGAAAATCACCTTTACCGTGGATAATCGCACCTGTTGTTACCATTTCGGTATACAACAGCGTTTGCGATGACAATAGACGATGGAAGTAACGGCAATGTCTATCTGTCCAATCGAGCATGGGCGCAACGGACAAGCGGTTTGATTGGAATTTACCTGTGCTATCTGACTTGTTCATTGTTTTACCTAATAATTTTACCCATCAAATCCGCTTTGAATATCGTGGAGTTTTCCATGCTTCCCTGATAAAGCGGTTATCGTCATCAAGAAAAAGCAGCCAATCATACACAGAGAGCGGAAGAGTTTCAAAAAGAAAGCGAAGTAGCTAATCATCTAACCAACACAGATATCGCCATGCCTAACGGCCAATAACTGCGCTTTAAAGACCACCAGCTACCTCGGGCTAGCTTGCGGGTTTTATTTCAAACCAACGACTGTTGTCCTTATCATTACATCGAAACGATTTTGTTATTGTGTTTCTATCTGATTGAGTGATTTGGATACAAATATGCAAATCACGATTATCTCGTATCGGTGTACGTTCACTTTCTCCATGCTGATTCAGCACTCTAAAATGCTGTATCTTACGATATTTGTCTAAGTTGTTTAGTGATATTTGAGTCTCGCAGTACACTGATATCGAATGTTTACTAAGTCTTTTGGCAACAGAGATACTCTCCGTTTTTTGCAAACACAGCTTAGATGATGTTTTATACGGGCTAAATTGAGACTGCATCCGAGTTTTGCGCTCACCAATGATTCGAAAACTTCCAGGTCGAATCAATTTATATCTTCGGTAGAAATTAAATTTGTTAAGCTGCTTGGTGATCTTTACTTTGAGAACTTCTTTGACAACATCACGCCCACCATAAAGCAAGCAGATCAATATAAGTAGACTCAAAGTCAAATGTCCATCCTGTTTCATCAAATGAACATTGAACATTAACACGACTGACATGGCGAGCATGCTGCTTAAAGCAATGGTTATCAGGTGGTTTACGGATGCACGGCGCTGAGTGCACAAGTGCTCATGCCGATAAGCTGGCCAACTACAGGCAAACTCCTCGATTTCATCATGGTAGCCCGTTCCACGGTATGCTTTCTTTCTCTGTTCGTATGGACGCCAGCCTGCAATATGGTTACGTTCAAACAAAAGTCGAGAAAGACAGTTCAACACAGATTGCGATGACGACTCTGCGTGATTGTCTCTCAACCTTTCATAGAGCTTTAACAGCTCTTGGCAGGCAATGACTAATAAACGTTGATGTGATGAGCGCGCCGATGGGTAACGCTCAAACAAAAGAGCAAACTTATAATTTACCCTCTCCACCTGCCAACACAAAGATGGCACGCCAGGGTATCCAGACTCACAACAAACCGAAAGACACTGTGCACGTATCGCAGTATGGAACGACGTTAGCCATTCCACTAGTCTACTTTCAGTTGCAGGACACCAGTTACCCATTTCCAGAGCGATGAACTCCAGTCGAGCTTCTTCAGTTAATAGACTATCGGTGTTGTGATAGAGGAATATCGAACGGTACAGATCATCCGTTGCTTCCTCACTGAACTCTGCAACTGAATAACGTTGGCCATCCATATAGATCTTGATATCTATGGTTCCAACCTCACCAGCCCTTAGCATCTGGGACACCACTATAGCGTTGCTCGCTCTCCATTCTATATTCATGATGACAACTCCTACTCTGAGGTTAAGACAAACCTAATAATCGAGTAGTACAGAAGAAATAGATTAGCAGTCCACCAATATCAACGATGGTGGTTATCGCTGGGCTAGCGACAACGGCAGGGTCAAGGTTGAGTCGTTTAGTCAACATAGGCAGCATAGCGCCAATAACGGTAGAAGAGAC
Organism: Vibrio mediterranei; assembly: GCF_013364395.1. Taxonomy (NCBI): domain Bacteria; kingdom Pseudomonadati; phylum Pseudomonadota; class Gammaproteobacteria; order Vibrionales; family Vibrionaceae; genus Vibrio; species Vibrio mediterranei. Next base: position 8,822 of record NZ_JABXGK010000003.1, read on the forward strand.
TATTTGGAAGAAGAGTGCTAAGCCAATTGCACAGCCCAACATGGTTAGTGTCAGATTCGCCGGCAACTCTACGCCATAAGACAGTAAGGTCACTTTCCCTAAGGAAATAACAGCCAGTGCACCACCAATAACAATGGCAATGCGTGTTTCCTTCCACAACACTGACAGCCAGTCACGCAGCTTGACGCTTCCTAACGCCAGAGAGCGCACCATCACAGTCGCAGACTGCGTACCAGCATTACCACCAGAGTCCGCTATCATTGGCATGTACAAGGCCAAAACCGTAAACGCTTCAATTGCATCTTCATAACTATGGATCACCATACCGGATAACAAACCCAATATGGCTAAGCCTATTACCCAGACAATACGCTTACTCACATGCTCCATAACAGACAGGCTCATATAGTCGCCGACATGACCATCTTGCTGAATGCCCATCAATCGTTCCATGTCTTCAGTTTGCTCTTCGGTAACGATATCTATCGCCGATTTAGCCGATAGCAAACCAACAGGAAGCCCATGACTATTTAAGATTGGTACAACGTCAAAACGACTTTGTTTGAGTAGCGCCACCGCATGTTCTTGTGATGCACTAAAATGACAGCTGATGGCATGCTGGACAATCTCGGACAGTTTTAAATTAGGTTGCGATTTAAACAAAATATCCAGTTTAATTAAGCCAACAAACCGTCCCAGATCGTCGACGATAGTAAGACAGGCAAACTCAATATACAGACTGTTCAGTGCTTTTTTCGCCTGCTCTACGGACATATCATGATAGAGCACTGTCATTGCTGCGGAATTAACAGTATGGATAACGGGGTGCCTTGCTTGAAGAAACCGCTCTACATCTTGCTGATAATCGAACCCCTCTAGAGAATAAAGTCGTTGAAGCGACTCTGCCGATAACTGCTGAGTAAAACAAAGCGTTTGTTGAATGTACTCAGCGTTAAAATGTTGGTTAAGCTTTCGTATCTCACGCATTTCAATCCAATGATTAAAAAGAGTGAAATCTACTTGAGTCGCGCCGGACTCGAAGCTAACGGTTTGGTGATGGCTGTATTCGTTTACGGTGTTAATGATGGTCATGATAGCGCACCTTTTTATTAGATATGACGATCCCTTGCTCCATTCGAGCAATAGACAAAACAATTCATTTTCAGGTGGTTACTAACAAGATAGCGTTTGAGTTTCAGAGAAAGAAACCAACGTCATTTTAAGAGGGCGAGAAAAGTTGAAGGGGGTAACAATGCTTAGTCCATATTACTCCAATAAGATCCGCGCTCTTGAGCTAGTAATCCACCTTCGACTGTCGTTTTCCATAATATTTCTCCTGTGAAAATATGGGCGCATGGTAGGTATCCGACTCCTCATAGTCAACAGTGCGAATATACAACTTGGCAACTTTGATGTTGCAAAATATTTCATCCCTTTGTTCAGAGCCACCAGCAGAATAAAGTGACGAATCGGTCAATACGAAAATTCGAGTCAGCCTACTAACGATCTACGTGGGGAATTAGTATAAAATAGTCGGACTTCGCTAAGACAGGTGACCATGTGAATCAAAAGCTAATACAACAATTGGAAGATATCTGTTCCGCAAGAGGTGTGCGACTCACTCCTCAGCGCCGAACTGTTTATGAGCTTATTTGTGAAAATAAGAAGGCCTCTAGTGCTTATGAATTATTAGAACAGCTCAAAGTCAGTGAACCAAAAGCTAAACCGCCTACCGTGTATCGCGCTCTAGACTTTCTTTTAGAACAAGGTTTTATTCACAGAGTTGAATCAACTAATAGCTTTATCTCATGCTGTTCATTTGGTGAGCATAAGCACTACTCTCATTTATTGATTTGTGATAAGTGCGGCAATGTCGTTGAACTACAAGATGATATTCTGATAGCCTTGTTGAATAGTAACGTTGAAAAACATGGCTTCCAGTTCTCCAATCACGTTATTGAATCTCATGGCATTTGTCAGACGTGTTCATCATTGGAAGTTGAAAATAAATAGAAGAAGTTATGCGCGCTGAATTTGTAAACCCGTTTTTAGCCTCCTTAATAAATGTGCTAAAAACCATGGCGACGATGGAAATCAAACCATTAAAACCAAGAATTAAGAAAGATGAGATTGCTCGCGGGGACGTATCTGGTCTTATCGGGATGGTAGGCAACCAAACTCGTGGTTCAATGTCGATCACATTTGAAGAGGGTCTTGCTCTCGAAATCATGCAGAACATGCTCGGCGAGAGACCACATGGTCTCAACGAAGAAGTAACCGATATGGTCGGTGAAATCACCAATATGGTCACTGGTGGTGCAAAACGAATTTTAGCTGAGAGTGGCTTCGATTTTGATATGGCAACTCCAGTGGTTGTCTCGGGTAAAGGACATACCATCAGGCATAAATGCGATGGAGCGATCATCATCATGCCTTTTACCTCTGAATGGGGTGATGCATTTATCGAGATTTGCTTCGAGTAAACTCTCTTTCAGTTAGACAAAATAAAAAAGGCTCCGGTTGGAGCCTTTTTTATTATAGTTTTCTGCGCAGAAGCAACATGGCTATGGTTAAAAACACCAAACTAGGCCCTAAGGCACCAAACAACGGCGACATCCCATATACAAGGCTAACTGGCCCAAAGAATTCACTCGATATGTAGAACGTAAAACCTGCGATGACACCAGAGAGAATACGCGCACCCATAGTTACACTTCTTAAAGGACCAAACACAAAAGACAGTGCCATTAACATCATTACCGCGACTGAAATTGGCTGTGTCGCTTTACGCCAAAATGCCAGTTCATAACGAGATGCATCCTGTTCAGAGTCTTTCAGGTATTGGGTATAATCCCACAATCCACTTAACGGCAACTCATTAAGATCCACAGTAACAATCGCTAGCTTGTCAGGCACCAGTGAAGTTTCCCAAACTTGCTTGTCGAGCGTCTCTTTTGATAATGCCTCATCGTTTTTCATGTCTGTAATTTGAATTCGGTGCATCTCCCAACGATTATCGCCTAGATAATCTGCTGATTCCGCAAACACCGTTTCTTTGAGCTGTTTATTCTCACCGAAGCGCCAAATATTCAATCCTTCAACAGACTCGCCATTGACCTTAGAGATAAAAATGAAGTCGTTCGCATCCCGAGCCCAGACACCGTTTCTAACCGATACAATGCTACCTCCGGATGTCGCTTGAAGGCGCAAATCGCGAGCCATTTGCTGAGTGGTTGGTGCCCCCCACTCCCCTAATGCCATCACTACCACCATCAAAGGCACTGCCGTCTTAAGTACTGAAAGACCAATACGTAGCTTCGAAATCCCGGCAGCTTGCATAACAACAAGCTCAGAGCTGCTCGCTAACATACCTAAGCCGACTAAGGAGCCAAGTAGCGCAGCCATAGAGAAGAACAGCTCAATATCACGCGGCATCCCTAATATCACAAAATACAATGCCGACAGCATGGTGTAGCTCCCCTCGCCAACTGAACGAAGCTGTTCGACAAATTTGATCACCGCAGATAAGCCAACGAAAACCGAGAGCACTAATATGATCGTGGTAATGATTGTCTTACCCACGTAGACGTCTAGTATTCTAAACACGATCTAAGCTACCTCTCGTCTTTGCATGCGCTTACGACGCAGTTTCTCTCTGAGTTTCCTCACGCCGACCGTATCCCAAGTATTGACACCGATAGCGGCAAGCAGCAATGCAAAGTTTACTGGCCATAATCCGATGTACGACGGAAAAGCCCCATCTTCTAGCGCCGATTTCATTGCACTGATCGCCATAAAATAAGCGAAGTAAGCCAAGATTGCTGGTCCCATTTTGGCAAACTTGCTTTGCCTTGGGTTTACCGCCGACAAAGGCACCACCAGCATGGTTAATAATGGAATACATACCACCAAGGAGATTCGCCAATGGAGCTCGGCTTGCGCTTTAGGATCAGGGTTACCCAATAACTCCATAGTGGGTATGGCCATCCAAGAGCGCCCACGCTGTTGGACTTCACGCTGCCCAATGACCCCTTCATAATCGGTAAACTCTGTAACCATATACTCAAGACGAGTCGGCACCCCTTCATAACGAACACCGTCATAGAGCGCAATCACTTGTCGACCATCACTTAACTCTTTTACATCACCAGATTTCGCCGATATCACGCTAGGTAACACCGAATCTCTTGGATTTAACTGAGCAACGAAGACATTGGTTAGCTTTTTATCTTTTATGCTGTCAATAAAGACAACCGAAGAACCGTCAGGGGTTCGTTGGAAGCTACCCGTTTGCAAAAGCTCCACCGAGTTTTCCGATGCAAGCCGTTCACGAATCTGCACTTCTTGCTCTTGAGTCCAAGGGGCTAACCAGAATGCATTAAACGCAGCTAGAGAAGTGGTCAGTACCGCTAAATACATAGCCGCACGAATAAGAAACTTATTACCTATCCCGGTCGCATTCATTACCGTGATTTCACTTTCTGCGTATAAACGCCCGAAAGTAACTAGGATTCCGATATAAATACTCAATGGGAACATCAATAGTCCCATTGTCGGCATACTAATACCCGCTAAAGTCATAATCAGACCAGCAGGAATATCTCCATCGGAAGCATCAGCAAGCACTTGGATAAATTGACGACTGAAAAACACTAAAAAGAGCACTAAAAAGATAGCTAATTGGCTCTTAACTGTTTCTCTGATCAAATATCTAACAATAATCACAGTGAAAACACCTATACAAAACTTGTTTTTTTGATTGAATCGCTATAGTTTTCGGGTAAACCTTTTATTTTTTACTTTTTTGATCGATTCTTATCTTAAGATTATAGGCCGAAATGGCTCATAGGATTCAAGCATTAAGAATCGATTATCCAACATTTAGTTCTATTTGTCTTTAGGATGTAGGAGTACGCATGGAGTTTAGTGTTAAAAGTGGCAGTCCAGAGAAGCAGCGCAGTGCATGCATCGTCGTTGGCGTATTTGAGCCACGTCGTCTCTCTCCGGTTGCAGAGCAGCTTGATAAAATCAGCGATGGCTATATTAGCTCTTTGCTACGTCGTGGCGACCTAGAAGGTAAGCCAGGTCAAATGCTGCTACTGCATCAAGTACCTGGGGTGCTTTCAGAGCGCGTTCTGTTAGTTGGCTGTGGTAAAGAGCGAGAGCTTGGTGAACGCCAATATAAAGAAATCATTCAAAAAACCATCAGCACGTTGAACGAGACTGGTTCTATGGAAGCGGTATGTTTCCTAACAGAGCTGCACGTTAAAGGCCGCGATACATACTGGAAAGTACGTCAAGCTGTTGAAGCAACGAAAGATGGTCTTTATACCTTCGATCAATTCAAGAGTAGTAAACCAGAAACACGTCGTCCACTGCGTAAGCTAGTATTCAACGTACCTACACGTCGTGAGTTAAATCTTGGTGAAAAAGCGATTGCTCACGGTCTAGCGATTGCTTCAGGTGTTAAAGCGTCGAAAGATCTTGGCAACATGCCACCAAATATCGCAAACCCAGCTTATCTTGCTTCTCAAGCTCGTCGCTTGGCTGATGATTACGACACCATTTCAACCAAAATCATTGGTGAGCAAGAAATGGAAAAACTAGGTATGACGTCTTACCTAGCTGTCGGTCGTGGATCAAAGAATGAATCTATGATGTCTATCATGGAATACAAGGGCAACCCAGATCCAGATGCGAAGCCAATTGTTTTAGTTGGTAAAGGCCTAACGTTCGATTCAGGCGGTATCTCACTAAAACCTGGCGAAGCCATGGATGAGATGAAATACGACATGTGTGGCGCAGCATCGGTATTCGGTACCATGAAAGCACTGGCTAAGCTGAACCTACCGATCAACGTGGTTGCAGTACTAGCAGGCTGTGAAAACATGCCTGGTAGTAATGCCTATCGCCCAGGTGATATCCTCACAACTATGTCTGGCCTTACAGTTGAAGTATTAAATACGGACGCAGAAGGTCGCTTGGTTCTGTGTGACGCATTAACTTATGTCGAACGCTATGAGCCGGAATGTGTTGTTGATGTTGCCACTCTTACGGGGGCATGTGTGATTGCACTAGGCCATCATATCAGTGGTGTGATTTCAAACCACAACCCACTTTCACATGAACTTGTTAACGCCTCTGAGCAAGCTGGCGATCGCGCTTGGCGTCTACCAATGGCAGACGAATACCAAGAGCAACTAGCAAGCCCATTTGCTGATATGGCAAATATTGGTGGCCGCCCTGGCGGTACGATTACAGCTGGTTGTTTCTTATCTCGATTTGCTAAGAAATATCACTGGGCACACTTAGATATTGCTGGTACAGCATGGAAATCAGGCAAAGCGAAAGGCTCAACGGGTCGTCCTGTCTCGCTACTTGTCCAATTCTTGCTAAACCGCAGTGGCCAAGAGACTGAAGAGTAAACAAAAGGGCCGAAAGGCCCTTTTTTATTGCTTACCAATAACCAGAGCAAAGCGGCATTTCACATGAATACGGCAACCTTCTACATCATTAATGAAGACTCCGAACAAGCCTCTCAACAGGGGTGGTTTGCCTATGTGCATTTTCTCTGTCGCCATTTTACAGCGCAAGGTGCCAAACTCTATATTAACTGCAGTGACAAAGCCGAAGCTGAGTTGTTGGCTGAGTATTTCTGGCAAGTGACTCCCGAACAATTTATTGCCCACAATCTCATTGGCGAAGGACCTAAAAATGGCACGCCGGTAGAGATTGGCCACGAGGGCCTTAAACCCAGTTGGAATAGGCAACTAGCAATAAATTTGGCGAATAGTCACGCAACCTTTGCGCAGTCCTTTGGTCAAGTGGTAGACTTCGTCCCTTGCGAAGAAAAAGCTAAGCAAACTGCGCGAGAAAGGTATAAAATTTACCGTCAAGCGGGCTATCAGCTTCAAACCATTGAGATTCAACATTCAGAATCCTAATCAAGGTCAATCCTTATAAGTAAGCGTTAATTTCCCTGCGTTTATTTATAAGGTTTGGCAAATTTCTTTCACAGATTAAAGTAAGTATCCAGAAAGCTATGGAAAAGACATATAACCCACAATCTATCGAACAAGCTCTGTATAAGACTTGGGAAGAGAAAGGCTACTTTAAGCCTCACGGTGACACGACTAAAGAATCATACAGCATCATGATCCCGCCACCGAACGTCACTGGTAGCCTACATATGGGTCATGCATTCCAAGACACCATCATGGATACGCTAATCCGTGCCGAGCGTATGAAGGGTAAAAACACCCTTTGGCAAGTAGGTACTGACCACGCTGGTATCGCAACTCAAATGGTCGTTGAGCGTAAGATTGCCGCTGAAGAAGGCAAGACTAAGCACGATTATGGCCGTGAAGCTTTCATCGACAAGATCTGGGAATGGAAAGGCGAGTCTGGCGGCACAATTACTAAACAGCTTCGCCGTCTAGGCGCATCTGTAGACTGGGATCGTGAGCGATTCACTATGGATGACGGCCTATCTAATGCCGTTCAAGAAGTCTTTGTTCGTCTATACGAAGATGATCTTATCTATCGTGGTAAGCGCCTAGTTAACTGGGATCCAAAGCTACACACAGCGATTTCTGATCTAGAAGTTGAAAACAAAGACAAGAAAGGCCACATGTGGCACTTCCGCTACCCTCTAGCTGATGGCGTAAAAACAGCAGAAGGCAAAGACTACATTGTTGTCGCAACTACTCGTCCAGAAACTATGCTGGGCGATACTGGTGTTGCGGTAAACCCTGAAGATCCTCGCTATAAAGATCTTATCGGCAAAGAAATCCTGCTTCCTATCGTAGACCGTCGTATTCCAATCGTAGGTGACGAGCATGCTGATATGGAAAAAGGCACGGGTTGTGTGAAGATCACACCTGCACACGACTTTAACGACTATGAAGTTGGTAAACGTCACCAGTTGCCAATGATCAACATCCTAACGTTCAATGCAGATATTCGTGACGCAGCAGAAGTATTCACCACAAATGGTGAAGCAAGCGATGCGTATTCAACAGAGCTTCCAGCTAAATATCATGGCATGGAGCGTTTCGCTGCTCGTAAAGCTATCGTTGCCGAGTTCGAAGAGCTTGGTCTTCTGGACGAAATCAAAGATCACGATCTGACCGTACCTTATGGCGACCGTGGTGGCGTGGTAATTGAGCCAATGCTAACTGACCAATGGTATGTTCGTACTGCACCTCTAGCAGAGACAGCAACCAAAGCAGTTGAAGATGGCGAAATCCAATTCGTGCCTAAGCAATATGAAAACATGTACTTCTCTTGGATGCGTGACATTCAAGACTGGTGTATCTCTCGCCAGCTATGGTGGGGTCACCGCATTCCAGCATGGTATGACAACGACGGTAACGTTTATGTAGGTCGTACCGAAGAGGAAGTGCGTGAGAACAATGGTCTAGCGCCAGTTGTTGTTCTGCGTCAAGACGACGACGTTCTTGATACTTGGTTCTCATCTGCACTGTGGACATTCGGTACTCAAGGCTGGCCAGAAAACACTGATGACCTGAAAACTTTCCACCCATCAGATGTACTAGTTACAGGTTTCGACATCATCTTCTTCTGGGTTGCTCGCATGATCATGATGACCATGCACTTCTGTAAAGATGAAAACGGCAAACCACAGGTACCATTCAAGACGGTATACGTTACGGGTCTAATCCGTGACGAAAACGGCGACAAGATGTCGAAGTCTAAAGGTAACGTTCTTGACCCAATCGATATGATTGATGGTATCGATCTTGAATCTCTAGTAGAGAAGCGCACTGGCAACATGATGCAACCTCAACTAGCGAAGAAGATTGAAAAGAACACTCGTAAGACATTCGAAAATGGTATCGAACCTTATGGTACTGATGCACTTCGTTTCACTCTTGCAGCAATGGCATCTACTGGTCGTGATATCAACTGGGATATGAAGCGTCTAGAAGGTTACCGTAACTTCTGTAACAAGCTATGGAACGCAAGCCGTTACGTACTTATGAACACAGAAGATCAAGATTGTGGTTTCAACGGTGGTGAGATTGAATATTCACTTGCAGACAAGTGGATCGAGTCTCAGTTTGAACTTGCTGCAAAAGAGTTCAACGGTCACATCGACAACTACCGTCTAGATATGGCTGCAAACACCATTTATGAGTTCATCTGGAACCAATTCTGTGACTGGTACTTAGAGCTGACTAAACCCGTTCTATGGAAAGGTAACGAAGCTCAGCAACGTGGTACACGTCGCACGCTGATCACAGTATTAGAGAAGACACTGCGTCTAGCTCACCCAGTACTCCCATACATCACTGAAACTATCTGGCAGAGCGTCAAACCTCTTGTTGATGGTGTTGAAGGTGATACGATCATGCTTCAAGCGCTTCCTCAGTTTGAAGAAGCAAACTTCAACCAAGAAGCACTTGACGATATTGAGTGGGTGAAAGTATTCATCACTAGCATCCGTAACCTACGTGCTGAGTACGATATTGCTCCAAGCAAAGCGCTAGATGTCATGCTTAAAGTTGCTGACGATAAAGACGCCGCTCGCCTAGAAGCGAACAAAGCAGTTCTTGTCTCTCTTGCTAAGCTTGAAGACATCAAAGTACTGACAGCTGGCGAAGAGACTCCAGCATGTGCTACAGCACTGGTTGGTAAATCTGAGCTTATGATTCCTATGGCTGGTCTAATCGATAAAGATGCAGAACTGGATCGTCTAGCGAAAGAAATCGCTAAGACACAAGGTGAAGTAAAACGTATCGAAGGCAAGCTTGGTAACGAAGGTTTTGTCGCGAAAGCACCTGAAGCAGTTGTTGCGAAAGAACGTGAGAAACTTGAAGGTTACAAAGATATGTTAGTTAAACTGGAAGAGCAAAAGCAAACTATTGCCGCGCTTTAAGCTTAGCTAAATCCATATAATAAAAAACCGGGAGCCTAGCTCTCGGTTTTTTATTGGCTAACAACTATTATTTCAAGAATTACTTCAAGACCGTTTCAAGTGCTTTAAGACATAAGGCAACGTTCTCTCTTCTGGCCCCATACCCCATCAAACCAATTCGCCATGCTTTACCAGCTAACGCACCTAAACCCGCACCAATTTCTAAGTTGTACTGTTCTAAAAGCTGAGAGCGCACTGCTGCATCGTCAACACCTTCCGGCAAGTAAACAGCATTAAGCTGAGGTAATCGGCTGCCTTCTTCAACAACGAAGCTCAACCCAAGCTGTTCTAGTCCTTCTTTGAGCAACAAGTGCATGTCTTTATGGCGCTGCCATGCATTCTCTAGTCCTTCATTTTTGAGTAAGACTAGCGACTCATGCAATGCGTACAAACTATTCACTGGCGCGGTATGGTGATAGCTGCGCTTCCCTTCTCCACTCCAATAGCCCAAAACCAAGCTTTGATCGAGGAACCAACTCTGAACGGTCGTTTTGCGAGATTTAATTACCTCGATGGCCGCAGGAGAAAGCGTGACTGGAGATAATCCCGGCACACAGGATAAGCACTTCTGACTTCCGGAATAAACTGCATCTAGTTGCCATTCATCCACCAATAAAGGTACCCCACCTAGAGATGTCACAGCATCAACAATAGTCAGCATATCGTTTTGCTTAGCAAGCGAACCCAGAGCCTGCGCATCACTTACAGCTCCAGTGGATGTCTCAGCATGAACAAACGCTACTATTTTTGCATCTGGATGCTCGGCGATCGCTTGTTCTACTTTAGCCACAGAAACAGGCGCACCCCATTCATCTTCTACGACAATAGCTTCACCGCCACAACGAACCACATTCTCTCGCATACGTTCGCCAAACACACCATTACGACAAACAATAACTTTGTCGCCTGGCTCGACGAGGTTTACGAAGCATGTTTCCATACCGGCACTACCGGGCGCTGAAACGGCGATCGTGAAGTCATTTTGTGTCTGAAATGCATACTTGAGCAGCACTTTAAGTTCATCCATCATACCGATGAAGAGCGGATCTAGGTGACCAATCGTTGGACGACTCAAGGCTTGCAATACTTGTGGGTAAATATCTGATGGGCCAGGCCCCATTAACGTACGGTGAGGGGGCACAAAGCTAGAAATAGTCATGGGCAATCCTTTAATGATTTATTGTAGTAATAAGTAAAATATCCTAAGGAAATTCAGTCTGTTCCACAACGGAATAAAAATCAACATTTTTGCAACATCCAACCACTCAGTTTTTTATGGTTAAATTGTGAATCTTCATTGACTTTTCACGCTCAAAAACGTTGAATAAACACACTATCTGTAGCAACCACTAAAAAGCTACAGCGGAAGAGGAGCACTGCCCAGGCAGGTAATCATGTGAAGCCGCAACTTCTATACATGTTACTGATGGGGAGCAGTGCCGAGATGAACTCAATTTGCAGGATTAAGTTTGTCGGTTGAACGGGCTGAATCCCTTTAACTGTCACCAAGTGATTGGTGAAGAGCTTCTGAGGTCCATTCTTTATTCGGATTCCTCCGCTCTATTTTTCTCTTCAAACATCGGATGTTGGGTTACCAACCTTATTATTACTACTGGAAGTCCTGGAGAATTACTGTGAGCGCATTCAATGTAGCTAAATTTGGCGGAACAAGCGTCGCCAACTTCGAAGCCATGAGCCGTTGTGCTGAGATCATCGAAAATAACCCACAAACGAAGCTGGTTGTAAGCAGCGCATGTTCTGGAGTCACCAACATTTTAGTTGAGTTGGCAAATGGAGTAAAAGACGAAGCGCGCCGGGCTGAGCTCATCAATAGACTTAGAGCTATCCATACTGACATTATGTCGCAGCTCAAAGACACCTCTTCTATCGAGGAGCGTGTTGAAGCACTCGTTGAAAAAGTTGCGACTTTATCCGAGGCTGCTTCTATTGCAACATCGGCAAAGCTCACTGATCACTTAGTGGCGTGTGGTGAGAGAATGTCGACTCATATTTTGACTCGATTAATGCAGGAGCGCGGGGTCGACGCTGTGCGTTTTGATATTCGCGATGTCCTGAAAACGGATAGTGACTACGGCAAAGCCGAACCAAATCTAGAAGCGACTAAGCAATTAGCCGATGAGAAGCTTATCCCACTGTGTCAGCAACATGTTGTTGTCACTCAAGGCTTTATTGGCTCTGATGAGGAAGGTGAAACCACAACACTTGGCCGAGGTGGCAGTGATTATAGTGCTGCACTTATCGCAGAAGCGGTAGAAGCTGCGGGGTTAGAGATCTGGACCGATGTCCCAGGAATTTATACAACGGACCCTCGTATTGCTCCGAATGCACGCCCTATTCCAGAAATCAGCTTTAGTGAAGCCTCCGAAATGGCAAACTTTGGTGCGAAAATCCTACATCCTTCAACACTTTTACCAGCATTACGTCACCAAATCCCTGTGTTTGTCGGCTCATCAAAAGCGCCGCAAGAAGGTGGTACTTGGGTACGACAATCCGTAGAAAGCGCGCCGCTATTTAGGGCATTGGCGCTACGTAACAATCAAACTATGGTAACACTGCGTAACCCTAAAATGTTCCAAGCGTATGGTTTCTTAGCGGACGTCTTTACCGTATTGGCAAAACACAAAATCTCTGTTGATTTGGTCACTACCTCAGAAGTCAGTGTTTCACTTACACTTGATCAAACTGATACGTGTGGCGGTGCACCCGAACTTCCTGCTCAAGCTCAACAAGAACTAGAGCAGCTATGCACAGTCGAGGTCAAACAAGGATTAAGCCTCGTCGCGCTGATTGGTAACAACATGAGTGAGACAAAAGGCTCTGCCGCTGAAGTATTCGATACTCTGGATGAATTTAATATTCGTATGATCTGCTACGGTGCTAGCCCACATAACTTATGTTTCCTATTAGATGAAAACGAAGCAAAACAAGCCGTTAAAGCACTTCATGAAGAGCTGTTTGAATGATAGCAATGGTCGAATGAAATAGCCTCGTCGTTAGACGGGGCTTTTTTATATCAGATAGAACAGTATAAAGAGTTAGATAGGATATCTTCAGACAATAAAAAACCCGACGCTTTCGCATCGGGTTTTCTAATAAGTGGCGGAGTGGACGGGACTCGAACCCGCGACCCCCGGCGTGACAGGCCGGTATTCTAACCAACTGAACTACCACTCCGCAGTGGTCTATTTAAAGTCTTATCTATACAGTGCTTTAAACAGATGTTGTTCAAAGCCTGGCGATGTCCTACTCTCACATGGGGAAGCCCCACACTACCATCGGCGCTATTGCGTTTCACTTCTGAGTTCGGCATGGAGTCAGGTGGGTCCACAACGCTATGGTCGC
>NZ_JABXGK010000004.1:0-222382 GCF_013364395.1 Vibrio mediterranei
CATTAAAAGCTTAAGGGCTAATCCAATTTCGCTCGCCGCTACTTTCGGAATCTCGGTTGATTTCTCTTCCTCGGGGTACTTAGATGTTTCAGTTCCCCCGGTTCGCCTCGCTGAGCTATGTATTCACTCAGCGATAACTGCTTATGCAGTTGGGTTTCCCCATTCAGGAATCTCAGACTCACAGGTTTTTACTACCTAATCTGAGCTTATCGCAAGTTAATACGCCTTTCATCGCCTCTGACTGCCAAGGCATCCACCGTGTACGCTTAGTCACTTAACCATACAACCCCAAAGGGTCTTTGTTACGTAACCAAAGTTGTCTGCATTTTTATACATGTGCAGACTCGATTTTGCCGGACTCAAATTCCAAGAACACTTGAATGTGTGTTGGTACCTACATCTTTCGATATAGGATTTGAGAACTTTTAAATGAATAACATTAATCAAATGTTATTCGTCAGCTTTCCAAATTGTTAAAGAGCTATGCTCTGGGCCTAAACCCAAACCATCAATCTGTGTGAACACTCATCGCAATAATCTATTCGTATAAGGAGGTGATCCAGCCCCAGGTTCCCCTAGGGCTACCTTGTTACGACTTCACCCCAGTCATGAACCACAAAGTGGTGAGCGTCCTCCCGAAGGTTAAACTACCCACTTCTTTTGCAGCCCACTCCCATGGTGTGACGGGCGGTGTGTACAAGGCCCGGGAACGTATTCACCGTAGCATTCTGATCTACGATTACTAGCGATTCCGACTTCATGGAGTCGAGTTGCAGACTCCAATCCGGACTACGACGCACTTTTTGGGATTCGCTCACTTTCGCAAGTTGGCTGCCCTCTGTATGCGCCATTGTAGCACGTGTGTAGCCCTACTCGTAAGGGCCATGATGACTTGACGTCGTCCCCACCTTCCTCCGGTTTATCACCGGCAGTCTCCCTGGAGTTCCCGACATTACTCGCTGGCAAACAAGGATAAGGGTTGCGCTCGTTGCGGGACTTAACCCAACATTTCACAACACGAGCTGACGACAGCCATGCAGCACCTGTCTCAGAGCTCCCGAAGGCACACCTGCGTCTCCGCTGGCTTCTCTGGATGTCAAGAGTAGGTAAGGTTCTTCGCGTTGCATCGAATTAAACCACATGCTCCACCGCTTGTGCGGGCCCCCGTCAATTCATTTGAGTTTTAATCTTGCGACCGTACTCCCCAGGCGGTCTACTTAACGCGTTAGCTCCGAAAGCCACGGCTCAAGGCCACAACCTCCAAGTAGACATCGTTTACGGCGTGGACTACCAGGGTATCTAATCCTGTTTGCTCCCCACGCTTTCGCATCTGAGTGTCAGTATCTGTCCAGGGGGCCGCCTTCGCCACCGGTATTCCTTCAGATCTCTACGCATTTCACCGCTACACCTGAAATTCTACCCCCCTCTACAGTACTCTAGTCCGCCAGTTTCAAATGCAGTTCCGAGGTTGAGCCCCGGGCTTTCACATCTGACTTAACGAACCACCTGCATGCGCTTTACGCCCAGTAATTCCGATTAACGCTCGCACCCTCCGTATTACCGCGGCTGCTGGCACGGAGTTAGCCGGTGCTTCTTCTGCAGCTAACGTCAAACGAGCACGCTATTAACGTACCCGCCTTCCTCACTGCTGAAAGTGCTTTACAACCCGAAGGCCTTCTTCACACACGCGGCATGGCTGCATCTCGCTTGCGCCCATTGTGCAATATTCCCCACTGCTGCCTCCCGTAGGAGTCTGGACCGTGTCTCAGTTCCAGTGTGGCTGATCATCCTCTCAGACCAGCTAGGGATCGTCGCCTTGGTGAGCCATTACCTCACCAACTAGCTAATCCCACCTGGGCATATCCTGACGCGAGAGGCCCGAAGGTCCCCCTCTTTGGCCCGAAGGCATTATGCGGTATTAGCCATCGTTTCCAATGGTTATCCCCCACATCAGGGCAATTTCCCAGGCATTACTCACCCGTCCGCCGCTCGACGCCGTTAACGTCACCCGAAGGGTCAGTTAACTCGTTTCCGCTCGACTTGCATGTGTTAGGCCTGCCGCCAGCGTTCAATCTGAGCCATGATCAAACTCTTCAATTTAAGATTTTGTTCGGCTCAATGAATACTGACTTTAAACTACCTTAGTAGTCTAAAGCTATTATCGTTCCAACAGAACGATAATGAATTGACTGTGCCAAGTCTTTCGACTTGATTGGTCACTCAGTTCATTGAAAACCTAATTTGAAACCGAAGTTTCTAATTTGATTATCATCAACGAGTGCCCACACAGATTGATAGGTTTATATTGTTAAAGAACATTCTCTTCAAAACTCTGCGTTTCGCTTTCCGTTTGAAGAGGCGGCTATTCTAGCGAGATGATTCTAAGTGTCAAACACTTTTTTCTAATTATTTTTGATTTTTTCAAATTTAACTAGAAGACCATCTTGTCAGCTGAATGCCTTACTGACTATTGCCTTGAACCCTTGTAGGCTCTGCCGTGTCAGTGAGGACGCATTATAGAGATCCGGATCACATTGGCAAGCCTTTTTTAAAGAAAATCTTTAAAAACAGGTCATTTGTAACTTTATTGACCAATAATGGCTAAAACAGAACGTTTTTCACTCATTAATCCTTTAACTTACCCCATATTGCATCTTGGTAAAGCCTCAGATGTCTGTTACACGTACGAATTCTATAGTAACTAATGAGCGTTATTGTCTTCAAAATAGTAAGAAATTCGAGCTCGTGGGTTTAAGTATTCCCGAATCTCTTCTGGCAGCCTATCAGGGTGAATCACTGACTCCACTTTCAGCTCCTTCTCTTCAAGTGGAATGATGGGAGCTTGCAGTTTAGGTACGGTAGGATCGTAGATGAGTACATTCGGGCACAGTAAATTACCACTATTAATAGAAACGACGAGACCGACCATCTCATTAGAGAGTTTGACTACCGTACTAGGAGGATACACCCCCATATACTTAATAAGAATGTTTAGGTTTTCTTGGTTATACAACGCCTTTGTATGCTTATATAGATAAGACAAGGCGGTAAAAGGAATCTTTTTCTCACTCGGTATTTGGTGATGACATAGGTTATCAAACGCATTGGCAACAGAAATTATTTGTGCGAACGCATCAATTTCATTGCCTTTGAGACCTAACGGGTAGCCACTGCCATCCAACAACTCGTGATGTTGTTCGATGACGGTAATGACTTCTTGAGGCAGTGTATCCATCATACCAGCGATGTTGCTACCATACTTAGTGTGAAGTTTTAGGTAGTTAGCTTCTGGCTCCGTGAGCGGCGTAGTTTTTCTCAAAATTGCCGGTGGAATCTTCACTTTACCAATATCATGAAATAGTGCAGAAAGCGCTACTAGTTTGATCTCCTCGGCCTCTAATCCCCTTGCTTTAGCAATCATCATAGACAGCACCGAAACATTTAAACTGTGAAAGTAGATGTCTTCAAATTCACTTTTACTGCCCATTAAGTGCAAGGTCACTTCATCTTCAGATAAGAGAGTATCGACAATATCATCTACTAACAAACGTGCTTCTTTCGTCGCTTGTTCTGGCCGACTTCTGAGTTTGGCCATGACATTTCTAATTCGAGCCAAAGAGCGATCAAACTCTTTTTCGCAACGAGAAACTCTTCTTCGATAAGCGCTTAGTTGTTCTATACGCCTTTGCTTTTCTTCCCAGAGTAGATCCGAGCTTGCTTGAACATAAGCATTAGGTTCTTGAGAGGCTTGTTGAATAGGGAGCGGTAAAACATCACTTAAATCAGGGTTAACGTGGACGTACTTCACCCCTAACTGCTTAATAATGTGTACCTGCTCTTCTGATTTAATCTTAAAAACATTAAATAGAAACGGGTGGTCATTCCATTTGAGGGGAAGCCGGACATGAAGCCCAGGCTGAATTCGGTCCACTGAAATCTTGATACTTGCCACAATCCAACTGCAACTGACTGTAAAACACTCAGCGAGTTTAAAGAACTTCGTGCGCTAATTCATCTAATTATTATTAAAGTGTGACCAAATAATAAATTTGTAAACTAGCGCCTTTTCTATTGAGGGACGCTACTCTTGCTCTTTTTCGCGATTACTAAGAATAGCCGCAATTCTAGGATCTAGCGATTTACCATGTTGCTGCTCAAACTCTTCTCGCTTGAGATCAACGAGGTTTTTCACAGAGTGCTGAGCAAGGCCTTTTGGCACTTCTGTCACTAACTTGCCCTTCTCTTGCAAGCTCATCGCCTCACGATAAAACTCTTTAAAGCGACGGACAATCAGAGATTGTGGCAATCGACGAAGCTCATAGCCTTTGTTTTGCATAATCCACTTTTCCAGTTGATTATTGGGCTCTTTATTAACAACACGATTCAAAGCTTCCAAAGACTCTGATTCTGTAAGCTGAGTCTTGAGCAATGTCAATTCACCCATAATGGGTGGCCATTTTTCGCCAGCTTGAAGTCTCTCTCGGCAATGCTGCATGACACGCATTAACTCCGCTTCCGTTAAGCTATCTGCAAAATCGAGAAAACGTCCTGTTGGGCGTCGCCCGTAAGACTTAATCCACGTCGACTCATAAATACTCAGTAATGTACCGAATATATAGTTACACCAGTCACTAGGTTGACGTTCTTGTTCGACCTCGTTGATGCTTAAAGACTGAGACGATGACGAAGTTGTCGTCGAGACTTGAGTCGACTGCGGCTCACGGCGACCCTTATCAACTTTTGGAGTAACAGCATTAGAAGCCTTTAAATGCTCAAGGCTACCATTGACCCCCATTTCTCTGAGTTTCTTTTCCATTGTGCCAAAATCAACGCTTTTTGGCTTATTGCTGTTACTCATGTCTATTACCTATGTAAAGTGCGCACGTTGCGAGTCTTAAAAATTCGGATTCTTACCTTGTCCTCGTAAGTACTCACGAAACTCTTCTGAAGGACTCACATCACCAGACTTATTTGACGTTTGGTAAGATTGGCGACGTCTTTCTTCTGCTTGCTTACGTCGATCTTCCGCTTGTTTCTCGTTAACAATCCACAATCTAAGTTTATTAAGCATTTGAGTGACGTTGGTGTACTCATTTGCTCGGGTTTTGTAGTAAACCACAAACTTTTCCCAGAACAAGTTAGGATCAATCTCAAGTCGAGAAAAAGCGATCGTCTGCGACGCCCAGTCTGGTATTTCAAACTCATTGAGATCATGAGTTGATAAATATTGGCTGTTGGTGGCAGGCTGTGACTCTTTTTTACGAGAAGAAAACCCACTACTTTTATCCTTACGATAATTGGGTTGCTGCTCGCCAATCACCGCTTGTAAACTTCCCGAGCGTTTAGAGTATTCTAGCCAATCTTCAAGCTGACGTGCCAAACGAGTGATGTTCGTGGTGTTCGTCCCATGTTCACGTACAAAGTTTTGCCATACGCTGTCTCTGCTATTCGGCGGTACTTTATAGAGATCAAAGGAGGGTACTGCCCAACCTGGAGCACTCGATTCTTGCATCGTCGTAACGCGAGATGGCTGACGGACAACTGGAGCGGCACTTGAGGTTTCAATCACTGGCAATCGATTTGGTTCAGAACTTGCCAAAGTAAAGTGATGCCTTTGCCCTTGGGGGGTAGATTCAACCTGACCTTTAGTCAACAATCCCTTATTAGCAAGCGCAGTAAGCACATCTGCTAGCCCAAACTCTCCAAGTAAGCACTCTTTAGCAACATCTGACAGTGCAAAAGCCACATTCCCATCATTGCCGGAAATATCCGCTAACTTTAATAGTACTAACTTCTCACTAGCTGTGATGTCCGTTTGTTGCCAAGCAATATGGGTAAATTTTGCACTCACAGTAATTCTCCTATCTGTTACCTAGATTCTAGCGCTTCGACTGTTCATAAACAAACAGAGAAAAAGTGACCTTTGAGATTGGAACAGTATCAACGCTTATAAACGAGATCTATCGTCAATAGTTGGTAAGAGTTCGAAAAGAATAGGCTGCTGGATATGAGTCATCTTGCCGCAACGTGTTGGGCGTATCACAAGGTTTACATCTCGCAAAACGACGAAAGGCCGCTTAAATAAGCGACCTTTCTAATATGGTACCGGTGGGCGGACTTGAACCGCCACGCCCGAAGGCAACGGATTTTGAATCCGTCGTGTATACCAATTTCACCACACCGGCATCTTGGACTGATGTCCTTTGATGTTTGGCATTATACGTAAGCTCTCGTTGCGTGCAACAACAAAACGCTGAATATTCTATTGTTTGCTGATATTTTCGCCACAATGTGATGCTATTCGGGCAAAGAGGCTTTCTTCACGTCGATAGAATCGCTATCCTGTGGCCAGTTTTGGTTATTAAATGATGTATTCAATGGAAACTCAATCTCTTCCACCAGCGGGCTTTTTCAGACGACTTGGGGCGCTGTTTTATGACAGCTTAATTATACTTGCGGTTGTGATGATGGCCGGTGGCGTTGTTGTGGCAATCATGGAAGCGTTGGTCGCGGCAGGGCTAATGAGCTATGCACCGTATGCCGACGCCAGTGATTTTCTTGGCAGCCATCCCTTTTGGAGCCCTGTTTACACCGCTTACCTAGCGTTCGCGTGGATTTACTTCCTTGTGTTCTTCTGGACTCGCGCCGGACAAACATTAGGAATGAGAGCTTGGAAGATTGAGCTTCAAAACTTAGATGGTGGACGTATTACCGTGACTCAAGCGCTAATCCGTATCGCTACATCCGCGTTTGGTTTAGCAAACTTGTCGGTTCCTATCGACCCTCAAAAGCGAGGGTTTCATGATATTTGGGCGAAGACCAAGGTAGTTGTTTTACCTAAAGCAAAATAAACAACGATAAATATAAAAAAGGTGCCTTTCGGCACCTTTTTTATTACAAACGGCTTAGCAGACAAAAGTTAAGCTTTGTATGCTTTAAACGCGTTGATTAGACCATTAGTCGAACTGTCGTGAGAAGTGACTTCACTGTCGTCAGCTAGTTCAGGTAGGATTTGGTTAGCCAGTTGCTTACCAAGTTCTACACCCCATTGGTCAAAGCTGAAGATGTTCCAAATAATACCTTGAGTAAAGATCTTGTGCTCGTACATCGCGATTAGGTTACCTAGAGTACGAGGTGTGATTTGCTTCACTAGGATTGAGTTCGTTGGACGGTTACCTTCAAAAATCTTAAATGGTACAAGATCTTTGACTTCTTCCGCTGTCTTACCTGCTTTTGCAAACTCAGCTTCAACCGTCTCTTTAGACTTACCGAATGCAAGTGCTTCAGTTTGAGCAAAGAAGTTAGACATTAGCTTCTGGTGATGATCACTCACTTGGTTGTGAGAGATAGCAGGCGCGATGAAATCACATGGGATCAGCTTAGTACCTTGGTGAATTAGCTGATAGAACGCGTGTTGGCCATTTGTGCCTGGCTCACCCCAAATAATAGGACCAGTTTGGTAATCAACGGCTTCACCATTGCGGTCAGTGAACTTACCGTTAGACTCCATGTTGCCTTGCTGGAAGTATGCAGCAAAACGGTGCATGTATTGGTCGTAAGGCAGAATCGCTTCAGATTCAGCACCGTGGAAGTTGTTGTACCAAATACCGATAAGTGCAAGTAGTACTGGAATGTTGCTTTCTAGATCAGTTTCAGCAAAGTGCTTATCCATCTCATGAGCACCAGCAAGAAGCTCAACGAAGTTGTCGAAGCCTACAGCTAGAACGATAGATAGACCGATTGCAGACCAAAGTGAGTAACGACCGCCGACCCAATCCCAGAATTCGAACATGTTGTCAGTATCGATACCAAACTCAGAAACTGCAGTTGCGTTAGTCGATAGCGCCGCAAAGTGCTTAGCCACGTGAGCGTCATCTTGAGCCGAAGCTAGGAACCAATCGCGAGCAGAGTGCGCGTTAGTCATCGTTTCTTGAGTAGTAAATGTCTTAGAAGCAACCAAGAATAGCGTTGTTTCTGGATTTACTTTCTTAAGAGTTTCAGCGATATGTGTACCATCTACGTTTGACACAAAGTGCATGTTCAGATGGTTTGTGTAAGGCGCTAGCGCTTCAGTCACCATGTAAGGACCAAGGTCAGAACCACCAATACCGATGTTTACTACGTCAGTAATCGCTTTACCTGTGTAACCTTTCCAATCACCAGAAATAATGCGCTCAGAGAAACCTTTCATCTTCTCTAATACCGTGTTTACCGCTGGCATAACGTCTTCGCCGTTAACCATGATTGGCGTGTTGCTGCGGTTACGTAGTGCAACGTGAAGAACAGAACGACCTTCTGTTTGGTTGATTGTGTCACCAGCAAACATGGCTTTGATTGCGCCTTTAAGCTCAGTCTCGTTCGCTAGAGCAAATAGGTTCTTCATTGTTTCATCGTTGATTAAGTTCTTAGAGTAATCAACAAGAATGTCAGAGCCGAAGCGCGTAGAGAATTTGCCAAAACGGTCAGCGTCTTGTGCAAATAACTCTGCTAAGTCCATATCTTGCGCAGATTCGAAATGCGCAGTCAGTGCTTTCCAAGCTTCAGTTTGCGTTGGATTGATGTTTTTCAACATGGTCTCTATCCCAATTTTTAGTCGGTTTTATTCCCAATCCCCCCAAGGAAAAGGAACCCCCAGTTTAGCGAATAATAAACAGTATATTCTAAATACAGCCCAGTGCCTTTTTAGGTTCACTAGACGTTACAAACTTGTCTATGGTTTACAAAGTGTAGACTTTGTTTTCGTAATAATTTTTCAGGCGTAATTATGAACCAGAGCCATTGCACTCACCTTGAGTTAGGTCACGTAACGGTTCACAATATAAACAAAATAGGTAAACACCCTACCATTAAGCAGCACTATAATACATAGGAGTGATTATGTGGCAACAAAAGACATTGTACCTCAGCGCTAAGGCGCGCGGTTTTCATCTGATTACTGATGAAATTGAACAACAACTGCCACAGTTAAAAGACTACTCTGTAGGTTTACTACATCTCTTTATTCAACATACTTCGGCTAGTTTAACGTTGAATGAAAACGCGGATCCGACGGTACGTAGTGATATGGAAAGTCACTTCAATCGCTATGTCCCAGAGAATGCACCTTATTACAAACATACGTACGAAGGCAGCGACGACATGCCTGCTCATATTAAGAGCTCTCTTCTTGGAGCGAGCGTGACCATTCCAATTAACCAAGGACAGTTAGCTTTGGGGACATGGCAGGGCATTTACTTAGGTGAACATCGAGACTTTGGTGGGGAGCGACGAATTATTGCCACGTTGCAAGGGCAGATTTGAGGTAAAAACCCTTGCGATGCCTTTGATGGTTTACACCTTGCCTGCCTGTTGTGACGAGGCAGACAAAGGTTGGTTTGAAGGGCGCTGTAAGTAGATCCCTGCCTGCGCAGGAATGACAATACTTGGGTTTGGTATTGAAGTTCGGTATCAAATAGAGACCGACGTCACTTCGTACTGCTATAACTCATTTCAACGCGAGAAGTGAGCTTAGTCACCAGCTCATAAGCAATAGTACCAATGTGCTCGGCGACTTCTTCAGATGGGAGCTCTTCCCCCCATAAGATGGCTTCATCGCCCACTTGATCTAGGGCATCAGGACCCAAGTCAACAGTAAGCATATCCATCGATACTCGACCGGCTATTGGGACTTTACGACCATTAACTAGTACTGGTGTACCATTGGGTGCTGTTCGAGGATAGCCATCACCATAACCAATCGCAATCACCCCTACTTTGGTGTCCCTTTGACTAGTCCAAGTCGCCCCATAACCCACACTTTCGCCTTTCTTTACATCGCGCACAGCAATCAAGTGAGACTTTAAAGTCATAACTGGCTTAAAGCCCATATCGGCTGCGGTCTTATCTCCAAAAGGAGACACTCCATACATAATGATACCTGGACGCACCCAATCTAAGCGACTTTGCTGCCACTCAAGTAGGCCAGCTGAGGCTGCCATAGAGCGCTCCCCATTGCAGCCTTCTGTTAGTGACAGAAACAGCTCTATTTGCTGTTGAGTCATGGTGTTATCAAGCTCATCGGCACAACCGAAATGGCTCATATAACGTAGCGGCTTAGCCACGTTATCACAGCGATGTAAACGCTCGACGAACTCTTGGTATTGTTCTTCTCGAACGCCTAGACGGTGCATGCCGCTATCCACTTTAAGCCAAACAACGACCGGAGTTTCTAGCTCTGCCTGCTCTAGTGCATCGAGCTGTTCATAACAATGCACCACCGTTTGAATATTATTGGTCACCAACACAGGGAGATCATTGGGTGAGTAGAAACCCTCAAGCAGTAATATGGGTTTCACCACACCGCTTGCTCTTAGCTGCAGCGCCTCTTCGATGCGAGCTACACCAAATGCATCCGCACCCGTGGCATTTTTAGCAATGTGTCTCAAACCATGACCATAACCATTAGCTTTGACTACCGCCATGACTTTGCTATTCGGCGCTTTCTGTTTAATGCATGCTAGATTGTGCGCCAGCGCATCCAAATTAATGTGCGCTGTCGCTGCTTTCATATAACTCATACGTCTGCCCTACTACTCTTCGTCAAACGCAGGACCTGCGTAGTTATCAAAGCGAGAATATTGACCTTGGAAGGTTAAGCGAACCGAACCGATAGGACCGTTACGCTGCTTACCGATAATGATTTCTGCAATCCCTTTTAATGCACTGTCAGGGTGATAAACCTCATCACGATAAATGAACATGATTAAGTCGGCATCCTGCTCAATAGAGCCCGATTCACGAAGGTCTGAGTTAACTGGACGTTTATCGGCACGCTGCTCCAAGGAACGGTTAAGCTGCGACAAGGCAACAACAGGAACATTCAACTCCTTCGCCAATGCTTTAAGTGAGCGTGAAATCTCAGCGATCTCAAGGGTACGGTTATCAGAGAGTGACGGTACGCGCATCAACTGAAGGTAGTCCACCATGATAAGGCTAAGGCCACCGTGTTCGCGAGCAATGCGTCGCGCACGCGAGCGCACCTCGGTTGGGGTCAAACCAGAACTGTCATCAATGTACATGTTCTTTTTCTCCATGAGCATGCCCATGGTCGTTGAAATCTTCGCCCAATCTTCATCATCTAATTGACCAGTACGGATCTTAGTTTGGTCAACACGAGACAGCGACGCCAACATACGCATCATGATCTGTTCGGCAGGCATCTCCAAGGAGAAGATAAGTACTGGCTTATCATCCGACATCGCCGCATTTTCACATAAGTTCATCGCAAATGTCGTCTTACCCATCGATGGACGTGCTGCGACAATGATAAGATCCGAACCTTGAAGGCCAGCCGTTTTCTTATTTAAGTCATTGAAGCCCGTAGTCACCCCTGTCACACCATCTTGTGGCGTTTTATACAGGATTTCGATTCGTTCTAGTGTTTTTTCAAGTATGTTATCGACATTTTGAGGGCCTTCATTCTCACTGGTTCTTTCTTCCGCGATTTTAAAGACCTTACTCTCAGCCATATCAAGCAGATCTTCTGAGGAGCGACCTTGTGGGTCGTAACCCGCATCAGCGATCTCGTTGGCCACACCAATTAGATTTCGTACCAGAGCACGCTCAGCAACAATATCCGCATAAGCATTGATGTTTGCAGCACTTGGGGTGTTTTTCGCTAGATCGGCAAGGTAGGCAAATCCACCAACATCGTCCAACTGCTCTCGCAGTTCAAGGAATTCAGATAAGGTAATCAAGTCAAGCGGCTTGCTCTCTTCTAACAGAGCTTGAATGCCTTCAAAGATTAGACGGTGAGGACGACTATAGAAATCACTGCTGATCACCTTCTCGGCAACGGTATCCCATCTTTGATTGTCTAACAACAGACCACCCAGTACAGACTGCTCCGCTTCCAATGAATGAGGAGGGACCTTCACTGATTCCACTTGAGCATCTTTTACTTTTTGATTTCGGATATCCGCCATGACTCTACTCGATAACACATTATGACCAGACATTATATACTCAACTAAGTGTGGGCTAAAGCAAAGAAAACGCGACTAAAACGAGGATTACTCCTTCAAAATTTGACCTATTGCTGACGATGGTCGAATATGCCACACATATAATCCCGAACCCCGTATCCGCTCCGAGAGGTTTTTGTGTCAAAGAAGGTACTTTTTGGTCTAGTATTGCTTGCTTCGCCTGCGATCTATGCTGAAGAATTTCTCCCGCCAAGCGACACGGAAGACTCGCCGCCCTCACCACTTCAATCCGAAGTGGAATTTGGCTATCAAGCACACTCAGGCAATACCGACTCTCAATCACTTAATGCGCGTGTTGCTGCGGAATATACCGAGGGACGCCATCGTACCAGTGGGGAATGGAAATATTACCAACTCTATAAAGACGGTGATGAAGATAAAAATCAGCAGAACTATTTATTGCAAACTGACTACAAGTTAGGCCCTAAAGCGTATTTGTACGGAAACTATAACGGCTTCTCTTCACTTTATAGCTCATATTATGAAGATCATACCGTTTCAGGTGGTTTAGGTTATCAGCTCGCCAATCGAGACAATTTCCTGTTTGAAGTCGAAATCGGTCCGGGTTTTCGTTATCAAGAACCTAATCTTGATGAGATAGACGATAAAGACATTATTTTTAAGAACGTGGTTAAAGAAGCTATTATTCGAGGCAACATCAATTTGATTTGGAAGCCTTTGGATACTCTCACCGTCGGTACCAAGCTAACCGCTACATCTGGTAAAAGTAACACCCGTTTTGATACAGAATTAAATGTCACCAACGCCATTACTGAAACCATCGCGTTAAAGCTATCTTATGACAGCCAATACCACAGTAAAGTCCCTAGCCCTACTCTAAGCAAGCGCGACTCTATTTTCACCGTCAACCTGCTGTTCAGCTTCTAACCTTATAAAAATTGTAAAAAAAAACACCAGCCGAAGCTGGTGTTTTTCATTGTTCTTCTGACTGAGATTACTCAGCAGCAACAACTTGTAGGTTGATAGCAGCGAAAACTTCAGAGTGAAGTTGGATGCTGATTTCGAACTCACCAGTTGTGCGTAGAGCACCTTCAGGTAGGCGAACTTCGCTCTTAACTACTTCAACGCCAGCTGCAGTGATTGCATCAGCGATGTCGCGAGTACCGATAGAACCGAATAGTTTGCCTTCGTCACCAGCTTTAGAAGCGATAACAACAGCTTCTAGAGCGTTAACTTTCTCAGCACGAGCTTCAGCAGCAGTTAGTTGCTCAGCAACTTTAGCCTCTAGTTCAGCGCGACGAGCTTCGAACATTTCAACGTTACCTTTAGTAGCCATTACTGCCTTACCTTGTGGGATAAGGAAGTTACGAGCGTAACCAGATTTAACGTTAACTGTATCGCCAAGACCACCTAGGTTACCGATTTTATCAAGTAGAATAACTTGCATTGTTTAATCCTCTATCTAAATAAACGGTGCCGATTACTGATGCTTATCAGTGTATGGCAGTAGAGCTAGGTAGCGTGAACGCTTGATAGCGCGCGCTAGCTGACGCTGATATTTAGCGCTTGTACCAGTGATACGGCTAGGTACGATTTTACCAGCTTCAGTGATGTAGTTTTTAAGAGTTGCTACGTCTTTGTAATCAATCTCTTGTACGCCTTCTGCAGTGAAACGGCAGAATTTACGACGACGGAAGAAACGAGCCATGGGCTATCTCCTGATCTAAATTAAAGTCTTGTTGTCGGCAATTGAATCAATTACCAAGTACTAAATGAGTAACGAATTACTCTGCAGCTGCTTCTGGCTTAGCTTCAGTACGCTCTTCGCGACGTGGAGCACGCTCTTCTTTCTGCTTAAGCATGATAGAAGGCTCAGTGATTGCTGCTTTAGTACGCATAATCATGTTACGTAGAACTGCATCGTTGAAACGGAAAGCAGTCTCTAGCTCATCAATAGCTTCTTGTGGAGCTTCAACGTTCATTAGAACGTAGTGAGCTTTGTGAAGCTTGTTGATTGGGTAAGCCAGTTGACGACGACCCCAGTCTTCTAGACGGTGAACAGTACCGTTAGCTTCAGTGATAGAACCAGTGTAACGCTCGATCATGCCAGCAACTTGCTCGCTTTGATCAGGGTGCACCATGAATACGATTTCGTAATGACGCATTGGTTGCTCCTTACGGATTATTAGCTTCCACGTTTGGCTCGGTCGTCCAGAGGAAGCAAGGAACGAATAAAAAAGACCGAGAATTAAGGACCGCGAATGTTACAGAAAGGACGGAAAATAAGCAAGCAATTTTAGAGGTTTAAGAGGCTAAGCAATACCCCTCAATGCTTAGCCATCCAAAAAGCCTTGTTATTCATCAGCATAGATCTTTACAGTTAACTCACCATGGCAATCTACCGAGGCGCGGTACATACCTGAGCTATTCATACCAAAATGAACATCACCTTGAGCATCCACTGCAATTAAGCCACCCTCGCCACCCATGGTTTTCAGTTCACCTTGAATTACCGCTTCACACGCCGTATGAACGTCTTCTTTTAGATAGCGCATTCGCGCCGCGACATCACCTGCAACGGTTTTACGGATAAAGTACTCACCCATTCCGGTAGTTGAAACCGCAACATTGCCGTTTTCAGCGAAGGTACCTGCGCCGATAATCGCAGTATCGCCAACGCGGCCGTACTTTTTATTGGTTACACCACCAGTACTTGTCGCGGCAGCCAAGTTGCCATGGCTGTCCAGTGCCACCGCCCCTACCGTGCCGTATTTTTTGTCATCTGGATATTTCGATTCAGACAGGGCAAACAATCCTTTCTCTTTCATCGAAAGTAATTGTTCGTAGCGACGCTCAGTAAAGAAGTAATCTTGCTCGGTATATTCGTGTTGATGTTCAAACGCAAATTTCTCCGCGCCTTCACCGATTAATAACACATGATCGCTATCGCGCATCACATCTCGCGCCAGCTCAATGGGGTTACGAATATGACGAACGCCAGCGACCGCGCCTGCATCCATAGCCGCGCCATGCATCACAGAAGCATCCATCTCAACCATTTCATCATGAGTTAATACCGAGCCTTTTCCCGCATTAAAATGTGGCGAGTCTTCCATCACTTTAACCGCTGCTACTGTTGCATCTAGAGCGTCCCCACCCGCTTCCAATATCGCAGCGCCCGCCTGAACTGATTGAGTCAGTGCTGCCAATATCTCTTGCTTCAATGTCTCGGTCATCTGTTCACGCAATATGGTTCCAGCGCCACCATGAATCGCAATTGCAAAAGGCTTAGTCATACCGTTCGTTCCTACTTCCCTACTGTTTAAAACCAAAAAGACCTCCCATAGGGAGGCCTTTCAAAACTCAACGATTAGTGAGAACCACAACCGCCGCCACCGCAGCAACCGTCTTCTTTTTTCTCACCGTGGTCGTCACCACCACAACAGCCACCTTCTTCACCGTGACCTTCGCCGCCACAACAGCCGCCACCTTGGTGAATATGACCATGTTCAATTTCTTCTGCCTTAGCTTCGCGAATCGCAACCACTTCAACATCAAACGTTAGTGTTTGGCCTGCAAGCATATGGTTACCGTCAACCACAACTTCGTCACCGTCTACTTCCGTTACTTCAACAGGGATTGGACCTTGGTCTGTATCCGCTAGAAAACGCATGCCCACTTCGATAGTGTCAACGCCTTGGAATACATTCGCTGGTACACGTTGTACTAATGCGTCATTGTGTTCACCGTAAGCATCCTCTGGAGAAACAGTAGCTGTGAATTTATCACCCGCTTCTTTGCCTTCAAGTTCCTTTTCTAGACCAACGATTAGGTTGTTGTGACCGTGTAGGTAATCTAGAGGTGCTTCTACTGTTGATTGATCAACGACAACACCGTCTTCTGTTTTTACTTGGTACGCTAGACTAACTACTGCGTTCTGAGTAACTTTCATGTGAGCTCCAAAGGATTGGCCTTGAGAGATCATTAAAGCAAAGCCTTTTGCGAACAGCAAACCGACTCAAATGATCATCTCATCAAAAATTAATCCGCCTTTAAGCGGCGTGTTCGCATATTATGGGGTCAGAAATAAGAAACTCAATCATTCAGGCTTAAAAATTCCGATTAATTCCTCATCACTGCGTTCAGTTTTCTCTACAGCTTTTGGCGTGCGTTGTTCCTTGAACTCACACTCTACACACTCCACCCACTCAACATTGTTGTCTATCCACCAGCGCAAACTGTCTTGCTGGCTACACTTAGGGCAGCTTGCCCCCGCAATAAAACGTTTCTTGGTACTGCTCATGTTACTTCCTAATTCCGACCTTCAACCGCAATGGCTTTAACTTCAACGTTAATCCCAGAAATTACGCGATTGGCGATCATTTTCCATTTCACGGCCAAAGATTTCTTCGAGTTCTTTACGAGCTTCTTTCGATCTTTGTGCCAATTCTTTATCTTCACTGTGTTGAGGCAACAGCTCTTTAAGCATGGCATTATCCAGCTTTCTAAAGTGCGCTTCTGCGCGCTTTGCCTCATAAGGATGAAATCCTAGCTCCACTAATGCCTGTCGACCTAAATCCAAGGCGCCCAAAAATGTCTCTCGCGAATAACATTGCACGCCATGATTCATAAGCTGATAGGCTTCTACTCGACTTCGAGCCCTTGCTAAGACTCTAAGCTTTGGAAAATGGTTATGACAAAGGTCCACCACTTCCATGATCTCCTCAGGAGAATCGGTACAGATAATGATAGCCTCGGCTTTATCGGCGCCCGCCGCCCTTAACAAATCCACCTGAGTCGCATCACCATAAAACACCTTATAACCGTATTTTCTTAACAGGTGAATTTGGCTCGCATCACTTTCTAATACGGTAACTTTGACCTTATTGGCGTACATCAAACGACCGACAATTTGTCCAAATCGTCCGAAGCCAGCAATGATCACTCTCGGCTGTCGATCCTCAACATCGGTTTTAATGGTGGTTTCTTCTACTTGATTGAGTGATTTCTCAAACCATTTTTTCTGTCCCATAAGCAGCAATGGTGTGGTTACCATGGACAAACTCACCACAACCAGCAGAAAAGCAGACTCTTCGGCAGGCAATAGCCCTTGCGCGCTCGCCGCCGTAAAGATAACAAAGGCAAACTCACCGCCTTGACTCAAAATCGCCGCCATTTTACTGCGCGATTTCGGTCCGATACCAAACAAACGGGCCAGTACGTACAAGATAAGCCCTTTGATAATGACCAAAGACACCACAGCAAGCAGCACAGCGAGTGGTTCAGAAATCAGTAATCCAAGGTTTACCGCCATACCCACCGCGATAAAGAATAACCCTAGCAGCAGGCCTTTGAATGGCTCAATGGCGATTTCCAACTCATGCCGGTACTCACTTTCGGCAAGTAACACCCCTGCTAAAAACGTCCCTAAAGCCATGGATAACCCAAGCTTTTGCATAAAGGCAGCAATACCAATCACTAGCAGCAATGCGGCCACGGTAAACAACTCACGCACACCGCTCATGACGACATAACGAAACAGAGGACGAATCAGAAAGTGGCCGCCCACCAGCAAGCCTAAGACACCCGCTAACATCCAAATAATGTCCGCCCAGTTGCCCGCCGTGTTGCCTGCTAATAATGGCAGTAATGCCAACATTGGTATAACCGCAATATCTTGAAACAGCAGAACGGCAAAGCCGGATTGTCCAGTCTCGCCGCCTCCTAACCCTTGTTCTTCAATAACTCGAAGGGCTATCGCAGTAGATGAAAGCGCGAGGCCCATTCCTATCGCTAAACTGGTTTGCCAAGAGAGATTAAATAAAGAAGCAATAGCAGAAAGAATCAAAGTAGTGATGACAACCTGTGCACCACCTAAACCAAGGATGGGAACTCGCATCTGCCACAGCTTCTTAGGATTCAGTTCCAAGCCAATTAAAAACAGCAGCAGTACGACACCAAATTCGGAGAAATGAAGTATTTCATCCACATCGCTAATAAGCCCTAACCCCCATGGGCCAATGGCAACACCAGCCAACAGATAGCCGAGAACACTGCCCAATCCAAGGCGCTGGGCAATGGGAACCGCAACCACAGCAGCAGAGAGGAAAATAACACCGCTTTGCAAGAAATCGTTAGTCATCGCCATGTTCCACCTCCGCACCTTGCAGCGTGGACATCATCAAAGATTCATCAAACGGATGCATTAACCATTGGCGGTACAATTCCGCATGTTGATATCGATCCATATCACCGACACGTCGTGACCAATAGAGCACCAGCGGCTCCAGCCACTGCATTTTACACAAGGCAGCCGTTAGCTCGAATGGCTGCAAAATCTGCTCTAACGGGTACTTATTGTAGCCCGATTGACTAAAGGCAGACTCTTTACCACCAGTGGTAATGACACTGCGCCAGTACTTACCCTCCAATGCGCAATCATCACCAAAAGCAAAGCCTTTACCCAGCACACGGTCAATCCACTCCTTTAATAAAGAGGGGCAGGAATACATATAAAGTGGATGCTGAAGCACAATCACATCATGCTCGAGCAAAAGCTGGTGCTCAGCTTTAACGTCAATAAAGAAGTCAGGATACAGAGCGTACAGATCTCTTAGGGTGACATTATCAAGAGATTGAATCTTCTTGAGCATAACCTGATTGGCAATCGAGTTTTGCGGCTCTGGATGGGCATAGATGACCAGAACCTTGGGGGATGTGTTGGTGCTTTCGAGTATGGAAGTCATTCCTAGACGTCTATCCTTAAACCTAGCGATACCCTTAAAGCTTAAGGGTAGATAGATATGATTGTTATTTAAATCATTCTATTTTTGTTATCAGTTTGTTCCATCATAACCCAAACTTACGCCAAGGTGCAGGTTAGTTTGCGATGAGTAGGATCGGATAATGATCGACATTTAAACACTTTGCCCCTAGTATTCGTTGGTCAAAAACTCAATAACAAGCTAGCTGTATTCATATGATCACCTTCTCTGATATTCAATTGCTTCGAGGTGGTAAACCACTCCTCGATCAAGCCTCTGCAACCATTCACCCAGGTGATAAAGTAGGTTTAGTAGGTAAAAATGGTTGTGGTAAATCCACACTATTTGCTCTACTAAAAGATGAGCTTTCCATCGATGCTGGCTCGTTTAGCCAACCTGCGCATTGGGAGTTAGCTTGGGTAGCACAGGAAACCCCTGCGTTAGATCGCAGTGCTATCGAATATGTCATTGATGGTGATAGAGAATATCGTGCACTAGAACAAGATCTGGTTGAAGCCGAGAAACAAGACAACGGCACACTAGTGGCAGAGCTTCACGGTAAGATTGAAGTGATTGGTGGCTACAGCATCCGTGCACGTGCCGCTGAACTGCTTGATGGCCTTGGCTTTAGTCAAGCACAAATGAGTTGGAGCCTAACGCAGTTCTCAGGTGGTTGGCGCATGCGTTTAAACCTCGCACAAGCTCTACTATGCCGCTCTGATCTACTGCTACTCGACGAACCAACCAACCACTTAGATCTAGACGCCGTCATGTGGCTAGAGCGTTGGCTGCAAAACTATCCGGGTACCTTGGTTCTGATCTCGCACGACCGAGACTTTTTGGATCCGATCGTGGGTCGCATTATTCATATCGAAAACCAACTGCTAAATGAGTACACGGGGAACTATTCTTCGTTCGAAGATCAGCGTGCGCAAAAACTGATCTTGCAACAAGCGCAGTATCAGAAGCAACAAAAGCAGATGGCTCACATGCAAAGCTATATTGACCGCTTCCGTTATAAGGCGTCTAAAGCTCGCCAAGCACAAAGCCGTATTAAAGCGTTAGAACGCATGGAGAAGGTACTTCCCGCTCAGTTTGATAATCCATTCAGTTTCGAATTTAGAGAGCCAGCCGCGCTTCCTAACCCTATCATTATGATGGATGATGTCTCGGCCGGTTACGACGATAACGTCATATTAGAGAAGATTCGTCTAAATCTCGTTCCCGGTAGCCGCATTGGTCTGCTAGGTCGTAATGGCGCAGGTAAATCGACACTGATTAAGCTGCTTTCTGGAGAGCTCAACGCAAAGGGTGGCGATCTCAACTACTCGCAAGGCGTGAAAATCGGTTACTTTGCTCAGCATCAATTAGAGACACTTCATCCGGAAGAAACACCTTTACAGCACATGATGCAAATTGCGCCTCAACATACCGAGCAGCAGCTTCGTGACTACTTAGGTAGTTTTGGTTTCCAAGGCGAAAAAGCACTGGAGAAAGTCGCGCCTTTTTCTGGGGGTGAAAAAGCACGTCTGGTGTTGGCTCTGATCGTTTGGCAAAAACCAAACTTACTATTACTCGATGAACCGACCAACCACTTAGATCTTGATATGCGCCAAGCGCTAACTTTGGCACTGCAAACCTTTGAAGGTGCGATGGTTATCGTCAGTCACGACCGCTATTTATTGCGCGCGACCACCGATGATCTTTATCTTGTGCACGATCGCCAAGTGGCACCATTTAATGGTGATTTGGTGGATTACTATAAGTGGCTCACCGACCAGCAGCGACTAGAGCGCAAAGAAGCCCAAGAGAACGAGCCAGAGAAAAGCTCTAACAATAGCGCAGCAGCGAAGAAAGAGCAGAAACGTAAAGAAGCAGAGTTTAGAAAGCAAACTGCACCAATTCGCAAAACACTGACAAAACTTGAAGAAAAAATGGATAAGTTATCCGCCCTTGTCGCTGAGGCAGAAGAGCAATTGTCCGATACTTCTCTGTATGATGCGGAAAATAAAGCTAAACTCAATGAAGTACTTGCCAAACAGGCTTCTAGCAAATCCGAGCTCGAAGACGTAGAAATGGAGTGGATGGCCCAGCAAGAAGTTCTTGAGCAAATGGAACAGGAATTTAATCAGTAATGACAACAGAGCACGTATCTTCCACACTCACCCTAGAACACCTTTGGCAGTTTAGCCTGCAATATTACGGTGTGCGTGAAGTGAAAGAAGCGTGCTTAAATTTGCAAAATCAATTTCATGGTAATGTGAATCTGCTACTGTTGCTGAAATGGCTCGACGAACAATCGGTTCGCTTTCAATCTGAAGACTGGCATCTAGTCCAGTCTTGTTTAGGGCGAACCGAACAGCTCCTGCACCAATATCGCGATATCCGTCGCCAACTCAAACACAACGTAGTTGATAGCCTTTATCGTGAAGCCCTAGAATTTGAACTCAGTCTGGAAAAACAACAGCAGTCTGATCTTGTTGACTGTATCAATAGCCTTGCACTGATCCCCCACGATCACGAGCCACTAGTACTGATCTACTGTCGACAACTTGGCGCCGAACATCTGGGATTGATCTTCGCTAAGCCTATCAGCGAACTCCCTACCAGATAAACACTACACAAGAAGCCGTCAGCGCCGCCATGCTAGAGTTAAAGCGTCGCCACGCAGTGGGAGTCGACAGCCAACGGCGAATAAAGGTGCCAAAACCAACCCACACAGACGAAGTTTGTAGCTGAACCACTAGAAAAATCACCGAAATGCCAATCAAGGACCACCAATAATACTCACCAGCAATGGCAAATGAACTGACCGCCGTAACTGACATAACCCACGCCTTAGGATTCAGATATTGAAACAACATTGCTTCCAAGCATGTCATGGGCTTTGCCTGCTGAGCACCATCTCCTTTGTTAATACCAGCGGTTAGAATGCGCCAAGCCAAATACAACAAGTATGCACTACCAAGCCATTTCAAAATTTCTTGCACCACTGGGTAAGTCTTAAACACCACACCTAAACCCACACCATTGAGCAAAATGAGGCTAATCAAGCCAAATCCAATACCGAAAAAATGAGGTATCGAGCGCATGTAGCCAAAGTTCGCGCCTGAAGCTGTCAGCATGACATTATTTGGGCCAGGGGTCCCAGTCATGACAACGGCAAAAAGTGCCACAGACAAGAAAAATGACCAGTCCATATGATTCCTCCAAAAATTGTACCGATACAATTACAAAAATTACGTTGCTTTATTGTTAATTAGCGACCAAAATAACCCTAACAAACGATCAAAACAGACGCAAAAGGTTTATTGTCACCATGACAATCGAAACAATTACGGTATACAAGCAGGATCCAACACCGATCTACAAACAGATCGCCGATCAGATCGCACATCAAATTGAGTCAGGAGAATTGGCAAGCAACAGCAAGTTGCCGACCCATCGTTGGCTTGCTGATCAGCTGCATGTCACGGTTGGCACCATTACTCGCGCCTATTCTGAAATCGAGCGTCGTGGATTAGTTGAAGCTCGAGTAGGTGCCGGCACTTACGTGGCTGATACCAATAAACCCAGCTGGGCGTTTGAAGAAAGCAGTGTCGATCCGAATGAATACAATTTTGGTTATAACATTCCACCGCAGCTGGATCGCAGTGACATGCTGAAGCAAGCGATGCAGAGGATCTCCACCTCTCCGGCTCATTTGAACCAACTAATGATCTATCAGCCTCCTTCTGGTCTGGATGCACATCGTTCGATTGTCACTAAGTGGTTAAACAGCAAAGGCATCAAACTGCACGCCCACAAGTTACTATTTAGCTCGGGGGCTCAACATGCCATTCAAATGGTTTTAGATACTTTCACCAGAGCAGGTGATACGGTGTTGGTTGAAAAGTACACTTATCCAGGCGTCATTAGCCTAGCGCGCCAGAACCAATTGACCCTAAAAGGGGTTGAGATGGATGAGTTTGGTGTCACTCCAGAATCGCTTGAAGTCTGTTGTCAGCGCTATTCACCACGATTTATTTATCTCACGCCGACACTACAAAACCCGACCACGGCAATCATGCCTGAAGATCGTCGACTCGATATTATTCGTGTGTGTGAGCAGTACAATGTTTACATCATTGAAGATGAAATCAACGGATTGCTACTCGAATCTCCACCAGCCCCTATGGTGAATTACGCCCCAGAACGAGTGGTTCATATTGGCGCTTTCTCAAAATGCCTCGCTCCCGGGTTGAGGGTGGGTTATGTCCATGCACCAGAAAAACTGTATCAAAAGCTGTTGGTGACGCTACAAACTCATAGCTGGATGATTAGCCCTCTACTCACTGCACTAACCTGTGAAATGCTAACCTCTGGCGACGCAGAACGTAACTTAACGCTCATACACAGAGAGATGAAAGCGCGTATTGATATTGCGACGCGTGCTCTCGATGGTTTTGAGCTAGGCTATCAAACAGGTGGGTTTCATATTTGGTTAACTCTCCCGGAAAACTGGCGCCTCAGTGAGTTCGTTAGTAAAGCCCAAGAGATGGGTATTATCGTTAAATCCGGTGAACTGTTTGCCCCACCCGGGGGCTCGGTAGCGCCGGCAGTGCGTTTGTCGTTAAGCTCGCCACAAACGATCGAACAACTTCAAATCGGCGTAGACAAATTAAAAGCCCTGTTATTATCCAACACAGTCGATGAATTCACCTTATGAGTACTGCTAAATTTATTGCCGCCAAAGGACTTGGTAACCCGCACATACAAACCTTGATTCCTCGCTTCGTAAGAAGAAAGCCTTTGTTTGAACCAACTTGGGAAACGTTGGACACGCCAGATGGCGACTTTGTTGAGCTTGCATGGAGTGAAGAGCCTCATTCATCAAGCGCGAAAAGCAAACCTGTTTTTGTTCTGTTTCATGGGCTAGAAGGCTGTTTCAATAGCCCTTATGCCAATGGCTTAATGCACGCTTTTGCTCAGCAAGGCTGGCTTTCTGTTATGATGCATTTTCGCGGCTGCGGTCCCAACCCGAACCGGCTAGCTCGTGCCTATCACTCTGGTGAAATTGGTGACGCTAGGCAGTTCATCGAGCTTTTGGATCATCGTTACCCAAATGCCAAAAAGGCTGCTGTGGGCATTTCGTTAGGGGGCAACATGCTGACGAACTATCTTGCTCACTACCAGAATGACAGCAAGCTGGATGGTGCGACGATTGTCTCTGCACCATTGGACCTTGGTGCATGTGCTCGACGAATTGAACAGGGCTTTTCCAAGCTATATCGCTCATACCTACTCAGCTCAATGAAAAAGAACGCGCTAAACAAACTGCACCTTCTCAGTGATGTATTAGGTCTTACGGCGGAAAAAATCCAAAACATGCGCAAACTGTACGAGTTTGATGACCTAATCACCGCACCACTGCATGGTTTTCGGGATGCTGAAGACTATTACAATCAATGCTCTGGATTACAAAGAATGTGTGACATTACTGTTCCCACTCAATTTATCCACGCAAAGGATGACCCATTTATGAGCCATGAAGTCATTCCAAACTTCGCCCTCCCTGCTCATATTGACTATCGCCTACACGAACGTGGTGGCCATGTGGGTTTTATGTCTGGCACTCTGCGTCAACCTAAGTTTTGGCTAGAAGAAACCTTGCCAAACTACTATCGCCACCTACTCCACTCGTCCACATGACGGTATACTCTCCCGTATCATAGAGTGATGAGGTATTTATGATTATTCCATGGCAACAAATCGCAGCAGAAACGCTGGATAATTTGATCAAAGAATTCGTATTGCGTGAAGGTACTGACTACGGCGACACTGAGTGGTCGTTGGACGATAAGGTATCGCACGTCAAAGCTCAACTAGAGAACGGAGAGGCTGTAATTGTCTTCTCCGAATTACATGAAACCGTCGATATTCAGCTACGTCGTTCGATGTAAATGACGTGAGCATGACAATCTAGTGCTATAGTAAAACGCTATTGAACCTAAATGAGCAAACAACGTCTAAATAGTTCATAGGGTTAGCAAAACAAAATTATAACTATCATTACACAGGAAGTGTTATGTCTGCAAAACACCCCATTATTGCGGTGACCGGCTCTTCTGGAGCAGGTACAACAACAACGTCAGAAGCGTTTCGCAAAATGTTCAACATGATGAGCGTGAAGCCCGCTTTTATTGAAGGTGACAGCTTTCACCGCTTTACTCGTCCAGAAATGGATATCGAGATCCGCAAAGCCAAAGAGCAAGGAAAACACATCAGTTACTTTGGCCCGCAAGCAAATGACTTCCCTGCGTTAGAAGAATTCTTCCGCAACTACGGACAAAATGGCACAGGTCAGTTTCGTCGTTACCTGCATACGTTTGATGAAGCTGTACCATACAATCAAATGCCTGGCACATTCACGCCTTGGCAAGATCTGCCTGAAAATTCCGATGTACTGTTTTATGAAGGCTTACACGGTGGTGTTGTCGACGGAGAGGTAAACGCAGCTCAACATGTCGACTTACTTATCGGCATGGTGCCGATAGTCAACTTGGAGTGGATTCAGAAATTTGTTCGTGATACTCGCGATAGAGGGCATTCCAGAGAAGCGGTTACCGACTCTATTGTCCGTTCAATGGATGATTACCTTAGTTATATTACCCCGCAATTCTCACGCACTCATATTAACTTTCAACGCGTCCCTACGGTGGATACCTCCAACCCACTCAACGCCAAAGGCATTCCAAGCTTAGATGAAAGCTTCGTGGTGATTCGTCTACGTGGTATCAAAAATGTCGATTTCCCTTATCTACTGGCAATGATAGATGGCTCATTCATGTCGCGACATGACACCATAGTGGTACCGGGCGGTAAGATGAGTTTTGCGATGGAATTAATCGTCAGACCAATACTTCAACAGCTCATAGAAACTGGAAAAATAGGTTAGCTTTCACGCTTTAACCGTAGATGATTTTTTATACCGTGATCATGTGCACAATTTTGTATAGAAAAATGGTCTGATGACACGATTAAAATCAAGAAAAATGGCGCAAAAAAGGATACTATTTCTAGGAAACAGAAGATCGCTTGCGCCATCTTCAAAGTGCTTTTATGCTAGTAAGTCTTAACCAACGGGCTTGCTAACAAATATGGAAAGCAGCAAGCATACCCTGCAGAGGAAGTAAGATATATGGTTCTAGGTAAACCTCAAACCGACCCAACGTTAGAGTGGTTCCTTTCACACTGCCACATTCACAAGTATCCTTCTAAAAGCACGCTAATCCATGCGGGCGAGAAAGCGGAAACTCTTTACTACATCGTAAAAGGTTCTGTAGCGGTACTGATCAAAGATGAAGAAGGCAAAGAGATGATCTTGTCTTACCTTAACCAAGGTGACTTCATTGGTGAACTTGGCTTGTTCGAAGAAGACCAAGAACGTACGGCATGGGTACGTGCAAAATCTCCTTGTGAAGTTGCGGAAATCTCATTCAAGAAATTCCGTCAGCTGATTCAAGTTAACCCTGATATTCTAATGCGCTTATCTGCTCAAATGGCAAGTCGTCTACAAGTGACTAGCCAAAAAGTAGGTGACTTAGCGTTCCTAGACGTAACAGGCCGCATTGCTCAAACGCTACTAAACCTAGCGAAGCAACCAGACGCAATGACTCACCCAGATGGCATGCAAATCAAGATCACTCGTCAAGAGATCGGCCAAATCGTTGGCTGTTCACGTGAGACAGTGGGACGCATTCTTAAGATGCTAGAAGAGCAGAACCTAATCTCTGCTCACGGTAAGACTATTGTTGTTTACGGTACTCGTTAATTTCTAGCGACGTTACTTTTACAAAAGCTAATAGCTAAAAAGCCACCGCAAGGTGGCTTTTTTATTATTTATTGGTGCGTACTCTCAAAAATCTTATCCGCAGATGCTGCGACGAAGCCTTGATAGTAACTGCCGTCCGCCATTTGATATCGCTTAGCAAACTCATAGAAGCCGCCAGGGATAGTCTGTTCACCATCGGTGAACATCACTGGCACTTTATCCGCCATTGTTGAAGACTGCTCAAGTAACACCTCAGGAGAACCTTTCACTTCGCCCCCAGATTCATTGATAGCAAAACTGGCCTCACGAAGATGTTGGTTTACTTCTACGACTTCCTGAAAACGATCCAGCTGATTTACGCTCACCGTAAAGTGGTTAGCACCATAACCGTGGGCAGCCAACCACGATGCATACTCGCTCTCTTCGGCTAGCGTCTGAAAATCAACGTAACTCAAGTCCCATAGACGCCCACCATAAAGGAAGTCTGCGCTATCCAACTTCTCCGCTTCAACTTGAGCCACCAGTTTAGCGACAATATCTTGCAGCTGCTGCGAACACAGTTCGACTCTAAGCTCACTAATAAACACTTTTGGTAATAGAGCATTACTATGCTCTAAATGAATCGCAGAGAGCTTCTTAGCCTCAAACACATAATCACCAGAGACTTTGTAGCCAAGAGCGATAAAGTGCTTTGCCAACGAATCGATGCCCAGAGGGCCGACATTAAAAGTACGTAGCGCAATGTGGTCGTTAATCAGCGCTTCATCCTCTTTGAGCAGAGCATGGACTTTATCAGCAGAAGGGCAAAGACGGCGAATATAGTCTTGCCATAAATGGTTAAATAGAGCGTCTACAGTCATAACAGAATTTCCTTAGAGTTCAATACCAGGGCTTAGCGTTGCAGGAAGCACGGTATTGTCTCCTTCCATGGACGCCATAGGGTATGCACAGTAATCGGCCGCATAGAAAGCACTTGGTCTTAGGTTACCTGATGCACCAGGTCCTCCGAATGGCGCATCACCACTCGCTCCAGTAAGCTGACGGTTACGGTTTACAATGCCTGCACGAATATGGTCAACGAAGTACTGCCACTCTTCATCGCTTTGCGAAATCAAACCAGCCGACAAACCAAAGCGAGTATCGTTTGCGAGTTCTACTGCTTGTGGTAGCGTTTCATAGCGTACTAGCTG
The DNA here is from genome assembly GCF_013364395.1 of Vibrio mediterranei. Taxonomy (NCBI): domain Bacteria; kingdom Pseudomonadati; phylum Pseudomonadota; class Gammaproteobacteria; order Vibrionales; family Vibrionaceae; genus Vibrio; species Vibrio mediterranei. The sequence continues at coordinate 27,752 of NZ_JABXGK010000004.1, forward strand.
TAACAAGGGACCAAAGTACTCTTCATCTGGTAGCTGCTCGATATTCGTTGCATCAATCAACGCAGGCGTAACGAAAGCGGCTTGTAGGCGTTTCGCTTCCACTAAGCTCTTGCCACCTAGTTTCAGGAGCTCAGCTTGCGCCGCAATAATATGATCAGCTGCTTGTTCAGAGATTTGTGGCCCCATAAATGGTGCTGGTTCGGCGAACGGCTCATCGATACGAATCTTACCAATTGCAGAAACTAAGCGTTCAACCAGTTGATCACCTCTTTGCCCAAATGGTACATAAAGGCGTCTTGCACAGGTACAGCGTTGTCCAGCACTGATGTATGCCGATTGCAAAATGGTATAAACCGCAGCATCAATATCCCCAAAGTCTTCACTGATCACCAGCGGGTTATTGCCGCCCATTTCTAGCGCTAACATCTTGCCCGGTTGCCCCGCGAATTGCCTATGCAGAATGTGTCCCGTATTGGCGCTACCTGTGAACAGTACGCCATCAATGCCTTTAGAATCAGCAAGCGCAATGCCCGTCTCCTTGCCGCCTTGAACAAGGTTAATGACACCAGATGGAAGACCAACCTCTTCCCAAAGTTTCATGGCTAACTCACCAACTAGCGGCGTCTGCTCAGACGGTTTAAAGACCACTGTGTTCCCTGCTAGTAACGCAGGCACAATGTGACCGTTAGGTAGGTGACCAGGGAAATTATAAGGCCCAAAGACAGCCATGACACCAAGAGGCCTGTGACGGAGGACGATTTGGTTGCCAGCGGCTTCGCGTTGGGTCTCGCCGGTACGCTGATGATAAGCACGAATAGAAATCGCAATTTTGCCAGCCATCGCTCCCGCTTCAGTGCGCGTTTCCCATAACGGTTTACCCGTTTCTTTGGCGATGGCTATGGCAATATCTTCACTACGTTCTTTCACTTTCTCTGCGAAAGACAAAACGATGGCTTCACGCTCTTCAAATGGACGCTTCTTCCACTCGACAAATGCCTGACGAGCAGCAGAGACAGCGCTTTCAACCTGTTGAGTAGTGGCTGACTGACCTTCCCAAATAGTTTGATTGTTGTATGGGGATAGTGACTGAAAAGTGTCACCTTGGCCTGCAACCCAGTTACCTGCGATCCATTGAGTCATAGTGAAGTTCCTTAAATTGAATGAGCTAAGAGCAAGCAGAACTTCCGCTTCTCTTAAACCGTGGTGGTAATCGACCACCATCTTATTATTTGACTGTTATTGAGCCAGCATACGCACCATATCGCCCTCGGCGACATTCAGTGCTTGTGCTGCTTCTGTTGTGAGCAATACCTTGCCACTTTCTGGGTCGTATGCCGCTTTGGCCGCGACCGCTCGGAAGTTCTCAAACGAGGTATTTGCCACCAAATAATCTTGAGAGCTCGAATGCTCTGCAATCGCTACTTGAGCTCGGAAAGAGTCACGAACCGCTTGAATATTGCGAAGGTCACATTCAACCGTTGGGCCTGCATCGAAAATGTCGACATAGTTACGGCAAGTAAAGCCTTCGTTTTCAAGCAGCTTCAAAGCCGGACGCGTATTCTCATGCACCTGCCCAATCACCTCTTGCGCTTCTTTGCTGAGCAAGTTGATATAGATAGGAAGCTTTGGCATTAGATCTGCGATAAAGCCTTTTTTACCAATTCCGGTCAGATAATCTGCCAATGTAAAATCGATAGAAAAGAAATGCTCTTGTAACCACTTCCAAAATGGAGAATTGCCTTCCGCATCGGACACACCACGCATTTCAGCAAAAATCGTTTTAGAAAAACGTTCTGGGTGCTCTGCCATCATCAAAAAGCGGCATTTAGACATCAATCGACCATTCAATCCGCCACGGAATTCAGGGCGTAAGAACAAGGTACAAATCTCACTGCATCCAGTGTAATTATTCCCAAAGGTCAGAAGCTTAACGACATTGTTGACGTTGAGTTTTGGTGACGAATGCACCACCGTACTAATGTGATAAGAATAGAAAGGGACATCCCAGCCAATCGCACCTTCTATACCTGTGGTACCCGCCACTTCACCAGTTTCTGTATCAACACCCACCATCAAATAACCTTCATCGGTCGGCGTCGTCACGTCTTGCTTGGCAAAACTGTATTCAGAATGGGTAATTCGGTTAGTAAGAAGCTCTTCATTCACAGGAAGAGAAGTAAAACCGTGTCCTGATTCTACCGCGCAAGTATGCAGCGCGTCGTAATCAGACATAGAGATAGGACGAACAACAAGCATCAATAATCCCTCCTGACGCAAACTCTCCCGGCACATCCAAACATCCGAGAGAGTATTTAATTGCTAACTAAGTTTACGACGCCACTAAGGTGCTGATCGCTTTATCTAGTTTAGCTAATCCTTCTTCAACTTCTTGTTTGGTAATCACCAATGATGGGGTAAAACGAACCACATTTGCACCCGCAACCAAGACCATTAGGCCTTGTTGACCTGCAGCTACTAGAACATCACGAGCACGACCTTGCCACTCTTCATTCAGCGCAGCACCAAGAAGTAGGCCTTTTCCACGAATTTCGCTGAAAATACCGTATTTTGCGTTTATTTTTTGTAGACCATCGCGGAACCACGCTTCACGCTCAGCGACACCAGCCAGAACATCTGGGCTCGACACCACATCCACAACCGCTTCTGCTACCGCACACGCTAACGGGTTACCACCGTAAGTAGAACCGTGCGTCCCCACTTTCATGTGTGCAGCAAGTTTCTCAGTCGTTAGCATAGCGCCAATCGGGAAACCACCACCAAGAGATTTCGCAGTGCTCAAAATATCGGGGGTTACACCTAGACCTTGGTAGGCATAAAAGTGACCAGTACGGCCATTACCCGTTTGTACTTCATCAAAAATAAGCAGTGCATTATATTTATCACATAACTCACGAACTGCTTGAACAAACTCTGGCTGAGGAGAAACAATACCACCCTCACCTTGTAGCGGCTCCATCATCACTGCACAGGTTTTTTCTGACATCTGAGCTTCAAGCGCAGCAATATCATTATAAGGAATGTGTGATACGTCGCCCGGCTTAGGACCAAAACCGTCAGAATAAGCGGCTTGACCACCAACAGTGACCGTAAAGAAAGTACGACCGTGGAAACCTTGGTTAAAAGCAATGATTTCTGACTTTTCAGTACCATGAACATCTGCCGCCCAGCGGCGTGCTAGTTTCAGCGCCGCTTCATTGGCTTCCGCACCTGAGTTAGCGAAGAAAACTCGTTCAGCAAAGCTAACTTCCGTCAGTTTTTTCGCCAAGCGCAGTGCTGGCTCGTTGGTCATGACATTACTCAGATGCCAAATCTTGTTAGCTTGTTCAGTAACTGCATTTACCATCGCCGGATGGCAGTGGCCTAAACAACTCACGGCAATACCACCCGCGAAGTCGATATATTCATTCCCCTGCTGGTCCCAAACGCGAGCACCCTCGCCTTTTACTGGAATCATTTCCATTGGGTTGTAGCAAGGTACCATTACCTCATCAAACCACTCGCGAGTTACCGCTTTTTCCGTTGTCATAACACATTCCTTCTCATTACAGCATGTTGGAGAAAGGCGCTTCACTCTTCCGATTTTTGGTTAAGGACCAAGAGCGATCCCTCGAACTCATAAAGGAAGAAAAGATTTTCTATCGCTTTTCCACAGATGCAGCATTGTATTTACAATTATTTAACCATAGCAATAGTGAAAAATACTTTTTAAGTAGTCAAAGAACAAAATTCACTGCCGCCTCATGAGTATTTATGCATCAAAAATGAATGGGAATGAAGCGTTTTTTCCTGCATTGACTAAGAAAGTCAGCAAATAAGGTTTTGCTCACTTTGATATCAGTAAAGACGAATAAACTTTCAATTTAATAAGTAAAACTTATGATGGATAAGAAAACAGAAAAGAGTGATCAAGATCGACTATTTTTGAGACAGGAAATTGTTAAGAAGTTCGTGACCTTGTTCGGTTTTGATAGATTCTGGGTGGAATTGAACCGCATGTAGACAAAGCGACTTGTGCTGATAACCCATAATTTCGTCGAAATCACCATTCTCTAACTCAGTCCAAGCCGTTACTTCAAAGCAATCTGGAAGCGACTCTTTTTCGACGATTAATGAGTGATAACGGGTAACAGTTAATGGGTTATTGAGGCCAGCAAACACACTTTTGTTGTTATGACGAATGGGTGAGGTTTTACCATGCATCACTTCACGAGCACGGATCACCTTACCACCAAAGACCTGAGCGATCGCCTGATGACCTAAACAAACACCGAGTAGTGGCAATTTACCTGCAAAGTGCTTGATCACCTCTAAGGAGATTCCTGCCTCATTAGGTGTACAAGGTCCTGGAGAGATAACTAAATGAGAAGGGTTTAACGCTTCAATACCAGCAATATCAATTTCATCATTGCGCACCACTTTTACTTCGGCACCCAGTTCAGAAAAATACTGAAACAGGTTAAAAGTAAAGGAGTCGTAATTATCAATGATGAGTAGCATAGCGCTCGCTGTGGTATTGAGTTTGCGAAAAATAAGGCGGTATTTTGCAACAAGATGGCAGAAAGGCAAGTAAAAATGGGGAGAAAAAAAGCAGCAAGGCTGTAAACACCTTGCTGCAGAGGATAATTATCCTTGTTTACGTCGACGTAGACCTAACAGCAGCATCGCTGATAAACCCACTAAGCCAACCGAACCACCACGCATATTCAGATCAATTACCGCTGGATCATGGTCAGAAGAACGGTAATGGTCTTGATACTTAGGCAAATCACCTTTGTACTCATCGTTATAGTCAAACAGCGTCGACTCCGCCGCATTGATGTGCCACTCAGTGGCATCAACGACACGCTTCGATAAGCTTGGACTAATAAGGATATGGTCGAGCGCGCCGACTTCATCATTGTATGAGTAACTCCAACCTTGTGGATGCATCTCTCCCAGTACGTTGACGTAACCATAGCTGTGGTCAATGACCGCACCATCATCACCAAATTGCTCTTGTTCACCAATAAAGGTATTGCGAGCAGCACGAATGGTTTTGCCATACTTCTCTTGACTGTAGTCAGTCAGAATTAGCAGTGGATCTTCTTTTCCATACGCATTGAAGTCACCCAAGACAATTTTATGTCCTTTAATCGCTTCCAACGCATCACCTAACGCAACAGCCGCTGCGACACGGAAGTTTTCACATGACCCTTGCTGATCAGTATCTTTGCCAGCTTGACCACCTTCAGCAACAGGAGCTGCATCTTCCCAACATTTAGAGCCTTTTGATTTGAAGTGATTGACCGCTACCGTCAGCTTCTCCTTCGCCCCTTTCACCTTAAAGGTTGGTGCCAGAGTATTACGTTGATAGTTCTTACCGTCTTCAATTACTTTGCCATCGTCATCCAGCACTTCAGGCGCAACCTGACGAGGCATTTCCAGTACATTAACTTGTTTTAGTTTCACTTGCTTAGGACGATAAATAACGCCAGTTGTAATGGCATCGGTACCCACTGCATCAAGCTTATCAATGACACCATCTTGATTGCTGTCTACCGAAACGAAGTCATAGTGCAATTTCTTGTTATCTATACGAGCGTTAAGCTCTCTGACTAACTGAGCAATGGCTCCATTGTCACCAAAGCCGTTGTTCTCTATTTCCATCAAACCAACAATGTCGGCATCAAGCTTGATAAGCGCATTGAGTATTTTCTCTTGCTGGACTTCAAACTCAGCAAAGTTGCTAGCACCTCGATTGCTGCCGAAGCGGTTTTCATCACCACCGAATGGCGAGGTAAAGTAGTTAAGAACGTTAAAGGTCGCAACACGTAGGTCTTTCTTGTTCCATGGCTGCTCAGCAAGCTCAGGAGCTTCAGTGCGCGGTGTATTACGAACGAAGTTATCAGCAGAAATAGTATTCGTCACAAACAAGCGGTAATCACCGTAGCTGTACCCAATGACCCCTTCAATATCAAACAAGGTATCGTTGATACGAATATAATCTTCCGTGCTGCCATCTTGGTCCACATCGGTACGACCAAATTCTGGGTAGTACGGCACTTTGCCATTTGGTGCTGCCGTTGGTGACTCAACAAATAGTCGACGTAAGCCGTTATCTTCGCTTTGCGCTTTAGCTTCATCAGAACCTGCGGCAAACTGCTGATTTGGATGCAGATTCACGCGTTCATGCGCCAACACCATATTATTGCGACGTGCGCCATAGTCATAACCAAAGGTGCGACTAATACGCATATCAAGCGCTTTTGGTAGGCGCACTAGCATGCCTTCGTAACGCTCTAATGTCTGCTCAAAGTTCTCATCAGACTCAAGCACTTCAATTGCTGTTGCTTGTGGGGCTGCCTGTTCTCCTTGCTTAAACCAATCTTGTTCATTGAGCTTAAGCTGAGTCTGTCCATAGAACTCTTGGATTTGACCACGAACACAAACCACATCGCCAGCAGCTAGGCTTGGATTTGCTTGAGTGTAAACATACAAACCATTAGACGTTAACGGGTTATGATCATCCTGCAATGCCTCTAAATAGAAGCCTTGATTAATGCCCGTGCTTACCGCCGAGACCACGCCTTGAACAAAATACTGTTCACTAGTGATGTATGGGTAGCCATTGATATAAGGAGAACTGCTACCTTCACCCTGAATCGCTTGAATGTCAGTAAAGGTTGGTGCAGAACCGTTGTCGAGACATTGGAAAGGTGCTGGTGGTGTTAGGTCCTCCAACTGACCTAAACCGGTAACATCGTTCTTACTCAGTGTTGCCCATTGTTCTGGTTGGTAAGTCACCGATGGTTGATGATAAGGCGTGTAACGCACTAAGGTTTTATCTGCACCAAAGTTGTCGCCCATCATGCCAATCATATCGATGATTTGGCCATTACTATCCATCAGTGCAATCGGGTCGTCACCATTAAAATTCAATACTTGATCAGAGGTTGAAAGCGTTGCGACACCCAGAATGGCATCGTCTGCGCGAGAGTTTGCGAACACAAGTACTGACTTAGCTGGAATGACATAACTAGAGAGATCTAGTGTGCTCCAACTGCCGTTCCCATTTGGCGATTTAGCCAGTTGGTAACCCACCAACTGAACTTCTGAGTCACCAGAGTTGGCTATCTCAACTGCCTTGTTATAACCACTTCCCTCCACATATTGCGAAAGAAAGATCTCTGCGTTGGCACCTCCGGCTAATGCGGACGCTATCGCTAACGCTAACCACTGCTTTTTATTTGTGCGTGTCATCATTCACCTCGAATTAACTGGCAATGTTATCCCTTGCCTTTATTGCACTTTATTGAATATAAAAATGATTATTTTCGAGACGAGTGTTGTCATTTAGAGTGCAAATGAACAATGAATATTCAGTTAACTGAGATACAGCTCTCATTCAAAGTTTGAACAATTTAGCCTGTGCCAAAAATTCAACAGGAAACGTTAGTAAGAGAATGCAGTGCGATAACACAAAAAAAAGCCCTTTAGCGAACCAAAGGGCTTTTCAATATCTGGAGTATAACTTGTGCTATGGGCGAGTCACAAAACCTACCGCTTTGTAGGCTTCAGCCAGTGTCACTGCTGCACGAGCAGAGGCCTTTTCAGCGCCTTGGCGCATGACTTCATCCATATAAGCACGGTCGGCACGAATACGGTGGTATTCCGCTTGAATTGGCTCAAGCATAGCAACCAGCGCTTCACCTACATCTTTCTTAAACGGACCGTACATCTCCACACCAGCATATTGCGCTTCAATTTCTTCAAACGTTTTGCCCGTTGCTGCAGAGTAAAGGCCCATTAGGTTAGAGATGCCCGCTTTGTTTTCCCAATCGTTGGCAATGCGTGGCGGTGTCTCGGCATCAGTTTGCGCTTTATTGATCTTCTTGATGATCGACTTAGGCTCCTCGAGCAGAGTAATCACGTTCTTACGGTTATCATCCGACTTAGACATCTTCTTAGTCGCATCTTGTAAGCTCATAACACGAGCGTTCACCGTTGGGATATAAGGCTCAGGAATAGTGAAAATCGGTGCTTCAGGGCTGTAGATATTGTTGAAACGAGTCGCGATATCACGCGCTAACTCTAAGTGCTGCTTCTGGTCACTACCCACTGGTACTTGGTGTGCACCGTAAAGCAGAATATCTGCAGCCATTAGCACTGGATAATCATAAAGACCAACGTTAACGTCATTAGCGTAACGCTGTGATTTGTCTTTAAACTGAGTCATACGATTCAGTTCGCCCATTTGGGTATAACAGTTAAGAAGCCAACCAAGTTGAGCATGCTCAGGTACGTGTGACTGTACAAATAACGTGCTCTTCTTCGGATCAACACCAACTGCAAGGCAGATTGCGAGTGCGTCTAGTGTCGCTTCATGCAGTGCTTTTGGATCTTGACGAACCGTAATCGCATGAAGGTCAACAACGCAGTACTGGCAATCGTAATCATCTTGCATCTGTTGCCATTGACGTAGAGCACCCAAGTAGTTTCCGATACTTAGTTCACCTGACGGCTGAACACCACTCAATACGATGGGTTTGCTCATGATAATGATTCCTTCGACTTCTTAACGAGATAATTAGGATAATGAAAAACCGCGTAATTCCTTACGCGGTTCTAGCAGTGTACTCATTGGCGAGTATATTTCTAGTACTTTACTTGGCTTTTCACTCAGCAATGCACTTTTTGTCGCGATTTAGCCGTCAATTCCTACGGCTTCAAGCACGTTCGACACGATATCAGCAACAAAGTCAGGGTTCGCATTGGCAATAGGTTCACCGTGGTTATAACCATAAGTGAGTCCGAACGCTTGGCAACCTGCGTTACGCGCCGCCAAGATATCGTTTTTAGAATCCCCGACCATCAACACTTGTTCGGCAGATAACTGCTCTTGCTCCATCAACCAATGTAATGCAATTGGATCCGGTTTGCGTTTCGGGAACGCATCGCCGCCCAGTACATGCTTAAAGTACTTATCGAGCTTATGTTGCTCTAGCAATTCTGGAACAAACTTCGATGGTTTGTTGGTGAGCAGAGCTAAAGTAAAGCCATTCGCCACCAAGGTATCCAAGGTTTGATGTACAGCTGGATACAAGTGACTTAGCTTATGCCCACTGGCTTTATAAAAGTCATCAAACAAAGTACGAGCCTTCGCGAGCAACTCCGGCGACAGCTCAGGGTCAACAGTGATGCTTTGGCTTAATGAGCGACCAATTAAAATATCGGCACCGTTACCTACATAGTCACGAACTTGTTCTTCGGTGACACTCGGATAACCTAACTCTTGAACCGCCTGATCAGCCGCTAATGCCAAATCAGGTACGCTGTCGAGTAACGTCCCATCTAAATCAAAAACAACGAGTTTAATTGCGCTCATTTCTACTTCCAAATCTATTTGCTGTTTACTTTTGCCAGTTCAGCACGCATCTCGTCGATAACTTCTTTGTAGTCTGGACGATTAAAGATAGCGCTACCGGCAACAAACATGTCTGCGCCCGCTTCGGCAATTTCTCGAATATTATCGACTTTCACGCCACCATCAATTTCTAAGCGAATGTTACGACCAGAAGCATCAATGCGTTTACGAACTTCACGTAACTTGTCTAGCGTCGACGGAATGAAAGATTGACCACCAAAGCCTGGGTTCACTGACATCAGTAGAATCAAGTCCACTTTGTCCATGATGTAATCAAGGCAAGAAAGAGGGGTTGCTGGGTTGAGTACTACACCAGCCTGACAGCCGTGTTCTTTGATAAGTTGCAGTGTACGATCTACGTGCTCAGACGCTTCAACGTGGAAAGTAATCATACTCGCACCTGCTTTAGCAAAGTCAGGAACAATACTATCGACAGGTTTAACCATTAGGTGAACATCGATTGGAGCGGTAATGCCGTAGTCGCGTAGAGCTTTACAGATTGGTGCACCAAACGTCAGGTTAGGAACATAGTGATTGTCCATCACATCAAAATGAACAACGTCAGCACCCGCAGCGAGTACTTTTTCAACGTCCTCACCTAGGCGAGCAAAATCTGCAGAGAGAATGGATGGAGCAATTAAAAAGTCTTTCATACCTAACCTCAGTTGAATTCAAAGCAAGCGAGTATCGCCAAGTTCGCGCAATTCTACCGAAGCGGTTGATTAAATCCTAGCCCTTACCAAGCAGTTATTGATCTTGCGGCTCAAATAACGCCAATAATTCGTCAACCTTATTACGACCTGCGCCATTACGGCTGATGGTTCGCTTAACCTTGACCACATTCAGTTGCGCACCGTGATATAGACGGCGTGTCAAAGTAGTGTCGTGGTTAGAAATCAGCACCGGAATACCACGATCAAACGCGGCGTGCTCAGCCACGTCAGCAAGCGCTGCTTGGTCATCAAGACTAAAACCATTACCCGCATAAGAGGTAAAGTTGGCCGTGTTCGATAGTGGTGCGTATGGCGGGTCGCAATATATAACGCTGCCTTTGCGCGCTCGTTTAAAAGTGTCGTGATATCCCTCGCAAACAAACGTGGCTTTCTTCGCTTTCTCAGCAAAGAAAATCAGCTCATTTTCTGGGAAATACGGTTTTTTATAAGAGCCGAAGGGCACGTTAAAGCCACCTTTTTTGTTGTAACGGCACAAGCCGTTAAAACCAAAACGGTTCATATAAAGAAAGGCGACGGAGCGAAACAAGACGTCGTCAGTCTGATTAAACTGGGCGCGAATATCCAAATACACTTCTTTGCGATTGTGTTCAGCAGTGAATAGGCGCTTTGCTTCAGCGACGTAGGTCTCGGGATCTGTTTTTAACAGATTATAGAGGTTAATTAAATCGGGATTGATATCGGCAAGTAAATACTGATCGTAGTCAGTATTTAGGAAGATAGACCCAGCACCAACGAAAGGCTCTACCAGCTTTCTTGCGTCTGGCAAATGCTTTTGAATGTCTTCAACCAAGCCATATTTTCCACCAGCCCACTTAAGAAAGGCGCGTTGCTTTTTCATTACTTGCTCTATCTACTGCCACCCCAAAAATTAAGGCTGGGGAATATATCATAATTCAATTTGTTATGTTGACCTTTCTAGCAGAAAGGTCAGCGAAAATCACCCTCAGTGTTCACTGGAAGGTTACTCTTTCCAACGAGTAATTTCTCGCTGTACTTGGCTAAGAGATTTTGGCCAAGGTCCAAGAGACTGGATTTCTTCCGGTAACGCTTCCGCTGCATCACGTGCCGTTTGAATACTTGGATACACATCGTAAGTCACGATGTACCACTTCTCATCTCCACGCAACGTTGGATAAACACGGACTGGTTTGTCAAACGTGTGTTGGTTCAAAAACAACTGAACGTCTTTTAGCTCAGTCATCGCGGCGATTTGCAACGTGTAGTTATTTGCAGGCAAGGCATTGAGTTCTTCACGCGCGAAGGAAAACGTAATTGGAGTCTGCAGTTTCTGCGCACTATCCACATCAACTACTTCCACTTTTGGTGTGACCACATTTTGAACCTCAGCCGCTTTTGCTACTGCGACAGCAGTATTGTCATCTAATAAGGCATCTACAACGTCCGAGGTAATTACTACGCGCTCTCCAGATTCTGCTACACCGACACTCGCGGTTTCTGATGTTACCGAAGGCGGTAGCGAAGCGGTATCATCCGTGGGCTCTAACTGGGACGGCATTTCTTTGTTAGCCCCTTCTGCTTGTTCTTCAGTAGCGGCATCGACTGGCCCATCTAAGGTAGGAATCACCGTTTGCTCAATCGGTACTTCGCTAGGCTCTGTGCTCTGCGGCGTTGGCGATTTTAGTAGCCAGCTGTAGCCTAAAAATAGCAGCAAAACGATAACTGCCACTGTTGCTGCAATCTTGGCAGGTGAACCAACCAATGAACGAATAATCACCTTCTTTTCCATTTTTTGCTCTCCTAACGCCAAAATTTCACCCGGAAGCGGTTTAATGCTAGTAAACGCGCTTTTGACTCTTTTTTCAACGCTTTCATCAATATAGCGCAGCACCAGAGTATCAAAAAAACGCTCAGCCTCCGCGTCGGTCAGTTCATCAACATCCAACTCTACCGGTTTACTATCAAGGCCATGACTCAATCGCGCTAGTCGAGAACTGAGCGAATCGCTAGCACTGAATAATACGATACTTATGTTCTGTTTAGTGACATGCAAAGAGGCTGTATACAGCAGCCATAGCTCGGCAAGTAAGGCTTGTGAGATGTGCTGAGCATCATCGACAACAATAACAATATTGCTCGCCTCACCCTCCAGAATACGCTCAACGCTGTCATGCAGTGAGTCGGTAGCGCTGTACATTGAATGAGGAAAGAGTTGACGAAGAATATTACTGCGGTTCACTTCATCATCTTGATTCGCGAAACAGGTAATCAGTGATTGATTTTTGCCATGTGCCCAGGCTTCGAGATAGCGGTGTGCAAGCCAAGTTTTTCCGGCGCCAGACTCACCTTTGATAACGACAAAACTCGACGCAAATTGAGTCAGTAGCTGCACACGCTCTAGTAGTTGGGTCTGCGAATCTAATTCCAATACTCGCAGCTCATACGACAAACTCATTCTGATCCTATCTACCTAGTCATTAAACCTAAAAAAGGCCCCATTACGGAGCCTCACATCTAACTTACCTTCAATAGCATCGACAATATCGAACTACTGTCGGCACAAGTCGATAGCTTGTTTGATGATGTCACTCGGAACGTCAGAAACCACCTGAGCAGTACCAACAGACATTGGTAGCACGAGACGTAACTTACCCGATAAGACTTTTTTATCACGCATCATATGCTTGATAAAGTCTTCAAAACTCATTGATTCCGGAGTGTGTACAGGCAATTTAGCGCGCTCTAGCAAAGTGATAATACGGGTCACTTGCTCTGCGGTTATATCACCAAGCAAATGCGCGGTATGGGCGGCCATAGCTGTACCGGAAGAGACTGCCTCTCCATGTAACCATTTACCATACCCTAGTTCTGCTTCAATCGCATGACCAAATGTATGACCTAGATTCAATAACGCGCGAATACCCGACTCTTTCTCATCTTGAGCCACAACCTCAGCTTTAATCTGACAGCAGCGAGCAATAGCATAAGTCAGGGCTTGTTGATCCAATGCATAAAGCTTATCGAGGTTTTGCTCTAGCCATTCAAAGAAGGCTTCATCATAGATGATGCCATACTTGATCACCTCAGCAACACCCGCGGCGAATTCACGCGCTGGTAAGGTCTTAAGACAGTTGGTATCAATGATGACAGATTGAGGCTGATAGAAAGCACCAATCATGTTTTTGCCAAGCTCGTGGTTAACGGCGGTTTTGCCGCCCACAGATGAGTCGACTTGGGATAATAGCGTGGTTGGGATTTGAACAAAATCCACGCCACGTTGATAGCAAGCGGCAGAAAAACCGACAAGATCGCCAATCACACCACCACCAAGGGCAACAACTACTACATCACGACCATAGTTACCTGACAGTAAATGTGTCATAACCGTATTGAAGGTGTCTAGTGTCTTGTATTGCTCACCATCAGGCAGTTCGAGTAATGAGGTTTTGCAACCTTTGTTATCAAGCTGCTTAAGAATAGCATCAGCGTAGAGGGGGGAAACGGTGGTGTTAGTGATAACAACCACTGATTTTCCATCTGGAATTTGGGCAAATTGAGCCGAGTCATTAAATAACCCGGCACCAATTGAAATTGGGTAGCTACGCTCACCAAGTTCGACCGTAATCCGTTCCATGGTTTGCTCTCCTATTGAAGAAAGAAAGTTAGACTTGACCTTCTTCTAGCATTTTTACGATCTGGTTGGCTACCACTTTTGCACTTTGATCATCAGTACGAACCACATAGTCCGCCACATCTTTGTAAAGATCATTGCGCTCGTCCGCTAAAGACTCAAGTACTTCGCGCGGGTTGTCCGTTTGAAGCAGCGGTCGTTTTTTGTCGCGATTTGTGCGAGCAAGCTGTTTTTCGATGGTTGTTTCCAGATAGACAACAATACCACGCGCAGAAAGGCGATTACGGTTGTCTTTACTTTTAACTGAACCACCACCTGTAGCAAGTACAATACCTTGCTGTTCGGTTAGATCGTTAATAACGGTTTCTTCGCGTTTGCGGAAACCTTCTTCACCTTCAACGTCAAACACCCATGCGATGTCTGCGCCTGTACGCTCTTCAATTACTGTATCAGAGTCAACAAACTCCATGTGTAGTTGTTGAGCTAGGTGTCTACCGATTGTACTTTTGCCGGCACCCATAGGGCCAACAAGAAAAATATTACGTTTCTCAGCCATGTTTAGCATTAATTTACAACGTTAATTCAATGACATCGCCACAAGAAAAGACCGAAAAGGAGCCTCGGAAAAAGGGCTTGTGGCACCAATTCCTCACAGATAAGTCGTGATAAGACCCGAAATTATCAAGGTAAGGTGCCTTGAATGCAACTTTATTTTTAGTCCTTTTGAATTATTTGATACTTTACAGATAGTTACTGAGTAATAATCTTAGGAGTTACGAAGATCAGTAACTCATTCTTACCGATGTTTTCATAGGTTCGTCTAAATAATGCCCCTAACCCCGGAATATCACCAAGAACTGGCACTTTATCTACCTTGCTGGTCATGGCATGTTGAAAAATACCGCCTAGCACCACAGTTTCGCCATCGTTAACCAGAACTTGAGTCCCTATCCTTTGAGTATCAATCGCCACAGTTTCACCCTCTAGGGTTTTCAGCACTTCACCAACCCTGTCTTGAGTCACATCTAAGTCGAGAATAAGTCGATTGTCGGGCGTGATCTGCGGAGTCACCGTCAAGGAAAGCACCGCTTTTTTGAACTCAACTGCTGTCGCTCCACTCGATGTCGATTTCAAATAAGGAATTTCTGTTCCCTGCTCTATATAAGCAGACTTTTTATTGGTAGTGATAAGACGTGGACTGGATATGATTTCGGCTTTCGATTCACTTTGTAATGCGGACAACTCTAGATCAAGTAACGTATTTGAGCCGAGGCTTGCTACTTGAAATGCGATACTGGCGGCATTGTCAGACAGCGCCCCCAAGTTAACATTAAGGAAGTCATCAATGTCCACTTCTCCCCCACCGATGCCAGACGAAGCAAGGTTGCCTTCTATCGTACTGCCGATCGTGGTGTCACCATTTATCGATGTATAACCCCACCGTATCCCCAACTCTTCAATATTACCCTCTTTGATAGTGACCACTCGCGCTTCAATTTGTACCTGTTTCACGGGTATATCGAGTGAGGCAATAATCTCTTTAATCACGCGAAGATTATCCGGCAGTTCTCGCACCAATAAGGCGTTGGTGCGCTCATCGATAGCAACTGAACCTCGTTCAGATAACATACTGACATCACTATCTCCACCAATCATGGCCGCTACATCCGCCGCTTTAGCATAGTTAATATTAATGATTTCCGATTTTAGTTGACCGATTTGCTCGGCCAAGCGACTCTTTTCTAACGCCTGCTTCTCTTGTAAATCTAACTCTGTTTTAGGGGCCACCATGATGATGTTGCCCTTGACCCGTTTATCTAACCCTTTTACTCGCAGGATAATGTCGAGGACTTCCGTCCATGGCACGCCATCTAAACGCAAGGTTAAGTTGCCTTGGACACTATCGGATGCCACTAAATTAAAGTGGTTATAGTCAGCCAGAAGCTGTAATACACTGCGCACAGGAATGTCTTGGAAATTGATTGAAGTGAGCTTGCCACTATGACTACCAAACAATTTTTGTTCATCACTTTGTTGCTGAGACAGAGGTAAAATTGTCACTTTCAGTTGTTTACCATGCATCGTATATTGATATTGAACTGCCATAGCGGTCTCGACAAAGATCCGAACATCGGGACTATCATCAAATAGTTCTATCTGATTCACTGCGGTAGAAAAATCCGTGACATCCAAAATCGCCAGCTTGTCTGACGCTATCTGGGTTTGCTTTACCACTATCTTTATTCCTTGCGACTCGGCGCTAATGTCTACAACACTACCAACATGAGAAAGCTCAACAACGACTACTGCACGCTTCTGTTTATCCAGTTCAAATGAGACATCAACAAGTTGATTAGTTTGGGGCATAGCGATCAAATCAGTACTGATGATTAACGCCCACAAATAGACAGTCCCCCTCCAAGTGGACAACATTTTTCTCGTCACTGTTTGTATCTCCATTACTTCAGTGCCAATGTAATTTGCCTTTGACGCCAACACCCTAATCCATCGGGAAGCGTCTCATGAATAATTAGCTTATCTGCTGTTATCTGTTTAATTAGGCCGCTGTTTTCACCTATGTATTGTCCCGCGCTAACTGTCACTATTCGATTTATAGGTAAAGCCACTAGTCCTCTGCGCTGCTCCCCTTTCCCCATCACTCCTTTCAATTGCATGTCATTAAGCGAGTAACGCTCTAAAGGCACTTTGCTACGGATCTTAGGCTGCCAGCAAGATAAGTTGGCCACAGATTGAGAGTGATTCTGAATCATTGCAGGCAAGTCAAAAGGCGAGCTCCGATTTATGGGCGTAAACTTAATAACCTCGATAGTAGGGAAAAAAGGCGTATCGGCTTGTGTTGTTTTCGCCTCTCGCAACACCTGAGTAACGAACTCATTCAATGGGTCCTGTTTTGCTCGACAACCCATTAACACTGCAATGCTGATAAGCATTAAACTAATTCTTACCAGCATCGCCTTTCTCCCCAAAATCCTCATGCAGTTGATAGGTTGCAGCTTGAACTCGGAAATGTAATACACTGCTTTCCTGACTCACTCGCTGCCACTCAGCATCTTCGATAAGCACCATTCGAGATAACTGTGCAATGGCCTGACTAAAGTGACCAATATCGTTGTAATTTCCAGTGAGTTCTATATTTATTGGCAGCTTATAGAGAAAGTGCTCCGAAGCGCGCTTACCCCAGTCAATTCGAGTGAAAGTGAGTTGGTTGTGCAGCCCTTCTTGGTTGACACCGGCAAGTAGTGTCGCGAGTTCTTGTTGAACTGGTAGTAAATGAAGTAACCGTTGATAGCGACTTCTCACCAGCTCAAGTTGCTGCTTTTTATTCGGCAGGTTCGCCGTTTGCGCAACTACTGTTTTTAGCTCTAGTTTTAACCGTTGTTCCAACTGCACAGCTCGTTCTAACTCATCAGAATTAGACTTTGTTGAAAACCAAAACCATGCATAACTCGATGACATGAAAACCAATAGGCCGATAACAAGCTGGTAGTTAAATGGCCAATCTTTTATGTCATCCAGTTCAAAGTCCAACACTTGTCGTTACCCCACTTCTTTCGACTGAAATATCTTTAGTGCTGGCGGCAACAAAGTACTCAGAGATACTTGAAACGAGAGTTCAAATGCTTGGTAGCTTTTATCAAACCGCTGACGACCATGAACAATAGAGTGAATTTCGACATAACTAACGGTGGGTTCCTGTTCAAATCGTTCCAACATTTCGGCCAGCAGCGCTGTATTTTCACTGATACCAAACAATTTAAAGCGCTGTCCTCGCATACGAATCTTATCGATGTACACACCTTGAGGAATCAGGGCTGGAATCAGATTCATTACTGCTGTTGTTTTCCCCCGCTCCGCTTGCAGTGTTTGCACCAACTCTAGACGCTGCAGAAGATTTTCGTATTGAGTGGTTACATCCGATAGCTGATTCATCCGCAGCCTTTGCTCAGTGATAGCCTTTTGAAGATAGACAACACGCTGATTCTGAATCGCCACCTCCGACTCGAAATGGTGCAGCGCCAATGTAGAAATAAAGTAGCCACCTAATACAGCAGTGATGATCAATATTACAAAGCGCTGTCGGTGATGACGACGCTGCTGCTCACGCCAAGGCAGTAAATTAATCACTGACATTTAGTGCTCCTGAGTCCAGTGAATCGCGTTAAGCGCGATGCCCAACGCAGTAGCATAAGTACTGCCTAATTTATATTGGTTATCACTCAGCGAGGTGAGATAGTCACTGATGCACTCAACGCTCATATTGGTGCGGGTGGTAATCAAGTCCACCACATCGCTGTCTTGAACATGACCACCGGTAAGGAACAGCCCTCCAACTTGATGTCCTTCAAGCATGGAACGGAATAATTGTAATTGCGCACTCACTTTATGCAGCACGGTCCCAAACTGCGTTGAAATAGCGGAGTTATAAGGCGCTTGAATAGCGAGATGAGCGTCTTGATCGCACGTTATGCTCCAAGCTTTGTGCAGCTCTAAAGGCAGTTGAAGCGGCGGCAGTAATGACACATTTTTCTGTCCTACATCTAGTAACACCCAATTACTGAACTGTGGGTAGGTCGTCAACACTAACTTCTGAACACTGCGCAACGCATGAATATTAGTGCTAATCAGTTGTGGTTTAAAACCAAGTGCTTTTACTACTTGAATCCGATTATCAATGATATTGTGACGTGCTACATGAACTTGATAGGCTGCTGTCTCTTGATTGGGATGTGGCTCGTTTTGGGGGGGCACAGCGACATAGTCAATCGCTAAAGCCTCTGAATCATACGGCGTTTGATAGCTCATTGCTTGGTGAACGGCGTACTCAAGTTCATCATTAACAAGTCTAGCGTCTAGGTTAATCACTTTGCTCACCACGGTACTTTCTGGAATCGCTATGGCTGCCTGTTTACGGAAAATGGGCACGATCTTTCGGAGAATTTTAAGTTTCTTAACAGTTTCTTGATGTTTGAGCGTATAGGGATCAGCGAAAATGGCGGCGCAACCATTAAGCTCTAGTTGGTTTACAATTTTGATGTCAGAACCTTCATACGCCAGCACGACTGCTTTCGTACTGTGATGACCGATATCGATACCTGTAATCCATTTTCTTGCCATTTAAATAACCTCAACGAATGCATTAACAACGTGAAAAGGTTGAGATCGACGCTCAAATAAGCGTTAATTAACCCTAATAGGTAAATTTTTGGTCTAGAGTACAAGTAATTGCCTACCCATAACCTTAATTAATCAGGGAATCTCCGGTGAAGTTCATAAAGAGACTGTTGGTTTTTGCATTGATTTGCATGCTGCTTGGAGTCGGTACCATCTTCGGGTTTTACTACTACGTAAAACCTGAGTTACCCGACGTTGCAACGTTAAAAGATGTACAGCTACAAACTCCAATGCAGGTGTTTAGCCAAGATGGGAAGTTGATCGCACAGTTTGGCGAAAAGCGTCGTATTCCAATATCTTACGATGAGATCCCTCAAGAGCTTATCGATGCGCTGATTGCGACGGAAGACAGTCGCTACTACGACCACTATGGTTTTGACCCAATTGGTATTACACGTGCTGCAGTAGCCGTCATTGCTTCTGGTAGCGCGTCTCAAGGTGCGAGTACCATTACCCAACAGTTAGCTCGTAACTTCTTCTTATCTAATGAGAAGAAGGTCATGCGTAAAATTAAAGAGATCTTTATTGCGGTACACATTGAGCAATTGCTAAGCAAGCAAGAGATCATGGAGTTGTACGTCAATAAAATCTTCCTAGGTTATCGCTCATACGGCTTTGGTGCAGCAGCACAAGCTTATTTTGGACGCGACCTTAAAGATCTAACGCTAAGTGAAATTGCTGTGCTGGCTGGTTTGCCTAAAGCGCCATCAACAATGAACCCGATCTATTCGGTCGAACGTGCAACGCAGCGCCGCAACGTGGTGCTGTCTCGTATGTTGTCAGAGAAGTACATCACTCAAGCGCAATTTGATGAAGCTCGTGCCGAACCTATTATTTCTCAATATCATGGTGCAGAGATCGAACTCAGCGCACCTTATGTAGCAGAAATTGCTCGAGCTTGGATGGTAAATCGCTATGGTGAAGCAGCATATGAATCTGGTATGCGCATCACCACAACAATTGACTCTAAGCTGCAAAAAGCGGCTCATATTGCAGCCATCAAAAACTTGCTTAGCTACGATGAACGTCACGGTTATCGTGGTGCTGAAAAAGTACTTTGGAAACCAGACCAAACAGCAATGAGTCAAGAAGAGATCGCCAAACATCTTCGCAGCCAACCAACGTATGGCGAGCTACGCCCAGCCGTTGTTGAGAAGGTCGAAGGTAAAACAGCTACGGTATACGTTAAGAGCTACGGCGAGCAGACCATTGATTGGGACAACATGAAATGGGCACGTAAGTTTAGAACCGATGACCGTCAGGGCGATGCACCAAAAACAGCGTCAGATATCGTAGCGGTTGGTCAGCAAATTTGGGTACGCGCTGCCGATTTAGACGGTACGCCAGATGTGGCCCCTGAGGATAGAGAAGTACAAACCGAAGAAGGCGAGACACCAGAACCTGTAGCGATTACATGGCGCTTAAGCCAAGTTCCGAATGCAAATACCGCTTTCGTCGCTATCAACCCTGAAAATGGTGCTGTGCTTTCTTTAGTTGGTGGCTTTAACTTTGTTCACAGCAAGTTTAACCGTGCTACTCAGTCGGTGAGGCAAGTAGGTTCTAGTATCAAACCATTTATCTATGCCGCTGCATTGGATAAAGGGATGACACTGGCAAGCCTAGTCAATGATGCCCCAATCAACAAATGGGACAAGAGTGCAGGTACCGCATGGCGCCCGAAAAACTCACCACCGACCTATACTGGCCCTACTCGTCTAAGAATTGGTCTAGCACAATCTAAAAACGTCATGGCTGTACGCGTACTACGTGAAGTTGGTTTAGATGAAACTCGTGATTACCTGACTCGTTTTGGCTTTGATAAATCGAAGCTACCACGTTCAGAAACGATTGCTTTAGGTGCAGGTAGTTTGACACCTATCCAGATGGCACAAGGTTTCTCAGTGTTTGCCAATGGTGGCTACTATGTAGAGCCTTATTACATCAGTAAGGTTGAAGACCCATTTGGTAAGGTCGAGTTCGAAGCGAATCCAAAAGTAGTGTGTCACCAAAACTGTCCAGAAATGCAAGCACCAGAAATGAACAGTGCAAGCAATGATGACAACAGTGCAGCACCAAGCATTGAAGAAGCGACAAATGCGACAGAGCTAACACCAGTCGACATCGCTCAGTTCAATGAGGAGGACATGAACTCGGACGAACCACGCTATGCGCCAAAAGTTCTATCGGAACAAACTGCGTTCTTAACTCGAGAAATGCTCTACAGCAACGTCTGGGGTGGCGGTAACTGGCGAGAAGGCACTGGCTGGAACGGGACTGGTTGGCGAGCTCAGAAGCTCAAGCGTCGTGATATCGGCGGTAAAACCGGTACGACTAATGACTCGAAAGATGCATGGTACAACGGTTATGGTCCAGGTATTGTTGCCACTGCGTGGGTTGGCTTTGATGACCACCAGCGCAAGCTAGGTCGTACCACAGCAAACCCGAACCTAGGTAAAGACCAAATTACTGGCGCAGAAGCTGGTGCTAAGACTGCGCAACCAGCTTGGGTTGACTTTATGCATGTTGCTTTAGAAGGTCACCCTCAACAAGCGAAGCAAATCCCGAATGACATTACTCGTGTTCGTATTGATCGTGATTCAGGAATGCTAACCAATAAGACCGATGGTTCTACCATGTTTGAATACTTCAAAATTGGTACCGAACCAAAAGAGTATGTCCAAGACAGCCTTACTGACACCTTATATTCAAGCGATGAATCGGGTGGCGATAGTCTGTTCTAAGTTTGAACGATAAATAAGAAAAAAGGGGCGTTTACGCCCCTTTATGATATCTGAGAGTTGCTATTTAGAGCAGTCTCAAAGCTAGCCTGATCGTTAGCTTAAATACTCGGTAATCGCCTTAGCCAACTTTTCAAACCTTGCGCGAAGCGGCGAACCTGGTCGATAAGCAAGGACAATACTTCGAGAAGGCGTTGGATTAATCGCAGTCACATAACAAACACCATCTTTCACTTTTTCAGTCGGTAAGGAGAGCTCTGGCAATAAAGTAATACCTGCGCCAGCTGCCACCATATTTCGTAGCGTCTCAAGGCTCGTCGCTTTAAAACGCTCATCATCCCGAGCGCCAGCAGCAAAACAGAAACCTAACGCTTGGTCGCGTAAACAGTGTCCATCGCCTAATGAGAGTACGGTCTGGCCATTCAACTCTGCCATTTCGATCTGGTCCTTGTTAGCCCATTCATGATCACAAGGTACAGCCACACTCATTGGCTCGTTATATACTTCAATTTCTTTAAAAGGTGCCGTTTCGGGTACCGAAGCCAGAACTAAACAATCCAATTTACCCTCTTCCAACTGTCTTACTAGCTGATGAGTTTGCGCTTCATGCAAATAAAGCTCTAGCTCCGGAAACGCATCTTTCAGTTTAGGGATGATTTTAGGAAGTAAATAAGGTCCAACGGTGGGAATGAAACCAATGTGCATAGGTCCAGTCATTTCACCACTCTGCCCTGCCGCCATCTCACGAAAGGTTTTTACTTCTTTTAACACACGCTTAGCCTGCTCCACCAACTGCAAACCCGCATCGGTGAATAACACTCTTCGACTGCTGCGTTCGAGCAGTGACGTGCCAATTTCATCTTCGAGTTTACGAATTTGACCACTTAAGGTCGGTTGACTGACAAAACATGCCTCAGCAGCCTTACGAAAGTGCTTATGTTCCGCTAGAGCGACGAGGTACTCAAAATCGCGAATGTTCATTGCTGACTCCGATAGAATATAGCTATCGATACCATAACAATAAACGATTAGAACTATCAATCCATTTTTTTGATAATGGTCTCAACGAAGCACAGCAGTAAGCGCTAAGCTCACAGAGATTTTCAAGTTAATCGAATTTAAGATTCCATAAGGACAAGATTATGTTTGCATCTAAAGAAGGCCAAGCCGTTCCTCAAGTGACATTTCCAACTCGTCAAGGTGACGCATGGGTTAATGTAACCACTGATGAACTTTTTAAAGGTAAAACTGTTATCGTATTCAGCTTGCCGGGTGCTTTCACACCAACCTGTTCTTCTAGCCACTTGCCACGTTACAATGAACTGTTCCCAGTCTTCAAAGAACATGGCGTAGATGAAATTCTTTGTGTGTCTGTAAATGATACATTTGTAATGAACGCTTGGAAGAACGACCAAGAAGCAGAGAACATTACCTTCATCCCAGATGGCAATGGTGACTTCACTGAAGGCATGGGTATGCTGGTTGAGAAAAACGATCTTGGCTTTGGTAAGCGCTCATGGCGCTACAGCATGTTGGTGAAAGATGGCATCGTAGAAAAAATGTTCATCGAACCAAACGAGCCGGGCGACCCGTTCAAAGTCTCTGACGCAGATACTATGTTGGGCTACATTGCACCTGATTACCGAACTCAAGAATCAATTACAGTATTCAGTAAGCCTGGTTGTCCGTTCTGCATGAAAGCAAAACAGAACCTAATTGACCACGGCTTGCAGTATGAAGAGGTCATTCTGGGTAAGGATGCAACAACGGTAACACTGCGCGCTATTTCTGGTCGTACTACAGTTCCGCAAGTCTTTATCGGCGGTAAACACATTGGTGGTAGCGAAGAGCTAGAAGCTTATCTAGGCTAAAGCTTCTTACACTCAAACAGACACTAAAAAAGCGAGTCCCATATGGGCTCGCTTTTTGGTTTCATCTAAGGGTAGCTTTTGGCTTACTTTGTCTCAATTTCAGCAGCAATAACAGAAATCTCAACCAACAGCGCTTCACGCGCCATATCACCAGTCACACACGCACGAGCTGGAGCAAAACCAGCGGGAACCCAAGCATCCCATACTGCGTTCATTGCTTGGAAATCTTGCATGTCTTTTAGGTAGATAGTTGCCGACAGCATGTGCTCTTTGTCACTACCTGCTTCCAAAAGCAACGCTTCAACCTTATCGAGCATGGTTTGTGTCTGCTCTGTAATATCTTTCGTCGCGTCTGCACAAACCTGACCACATAGGTAAATCGTACCGTTGTGCTTAACAATGCGGCTCATGCGCTCTTTCGTATGGATGCGTTCAATCATTCTTCTCTTCTTAGTCTCAGAGGACGGCTTATAGTGAAACAGGAAAGCGTATTCTAACGGATTCGATAGAAGTTCAACACGGCTACACTGTGACATGCTTGGCGATAACAGAATTCAATCAAGGATTTGCCGAACGGCAGAAAGAAAAAAGCCCCGTAGTCAACCTTGACTCGGGGCCTTCTTAGATTCTTCTAAGAAAAAGCAGTGGTACTTTAATAGACCGCGCCTTTTCTTATTTGTTCCCAGAAAAATGATCTTTTTTTAAAATTTTTTCGATCTTTTTCTTACTCAGTTATTTTTCAATGATTTAGGCAACATTCATCTTAGTAATTATTTGCTCTACTAAGTTAACTTCCAACGCTACCTCATCACAAGCATGCTGTCTTGGACACTGATCACAGTCTTTCAGAACTTTCTCAGGCAATAGCGTCTTCGACGTTGGAATGAAATCATGCTTCATAAAGAACTCTGGCGTACGAGTTAGTACAAAGACCTTCTTAATCGCCATCTTACGCGCTTTCTCAACCAGGTGTTGCACAATAGCAGTACCTTGCCCTTGACCTTGCCAACCTGCTTCGACACCTAGTGAGCGAATTTCAGCCAGTCCTGAGTCATACACATACAAGGATGCACAGCCTGTTACTTCCCCATGATGTTCTGCTACCGCAAATGAGCCAATGTCACGCACCAATTCATTACGACTGCGCGGTAAGTTCTCTCCAAGGTTGGCCCAATAAGCCACCATGCTTTCCAAAGCATCGATATCAGTGAGTCTTGCAGAACGGACTTTCACTGCCGAGTTATCACGAGCACTTAGACGCTTTTCTGCCTGATCAACTGCATAAGCCACTTGCTGAGGCGCAACACCACCTAAGGCACTACGTTTCTCAAGACAGCTTTCAATAGTAAGAATGTCATACACGTCTTGTTCAATGACTGGAGAGAACTCTTGCAGCTCAGCAATAGATAATTCTTCTAGAGCACAGCCCTTAGCAATTGCACTCACCACCGCAACGCCAACAATATGGTGCGCCTCACGGAACGGAATACCTTTAGCTACCAGATAATCAGCAAGCTCGGTCGAGTTTGCGTAACCTTGCTTCGCCGCTTCAAGAGTACGTTCACCATTTACCTTGATACCATCAAAACACAGTGCTGCCATTTCCATGCAGTCGTTCCAGGTATCTAGTGCATCGAATAGACCTTCTTTGTCTTCCTGCATATCTTTGTTGTAAGCAAGTGGCAACGCCTTTACTGTCATCATCATGCCAGCCAATGAACCGTAGACACGGCCCGTTTTACCACGAATTAACTCAAGCGCATCCGGGTTCTTTTTCTGTGGCATTAGAGAAGAGCCAGACGTCACTGTATCTGCGAGCTCAATGAAATTAGATTCACCAGAATTGTAGAAGATCATGTCTTCAGCGAGACGAGATAGGTGCAACATCGAGATAGATGCGATAGACATCAGCTCCATAACATGGTCACGGTCTGATACGGAATCCAGACTATTACGTGTTGCTCTTCTGAAACCAAGGTTATGAGCTAGCTGCTCACGATCCATCGGATAAGCCGTCCCAGCAAGTGCTCCTGAGCCTAATGGGCATGTATCCAGACGCTTGATAGCATCTTCCAAACGCGAATAATCACGCTCAAACATCTCTACGTAAGCCAAACACCAATGTGCAAATGTCACCGGTTGAGCACGCTGCAAGTGAGTGTAGCCAGGAAGCACAGTATCTTGATGGACTCTCGCCACCTCAACCATTTGCGATTGCAGTCTATCTAAACCGAGTAATAGCTGTTGACCTTGCTGACGACACCATAACTTTAGATCGGTCGCTACTTGGTCATTACGAGAACGTCCAGTATGCAGTTTTTTGCCGAGGTCGCCGACTTTGCCAATAAGCTGTTGTTCAACCCAGCTATGAATATCTTCCGCATCAGAGCGTAAGATTTGCTTAGGATTTTCCATGACCTCAAGCTTAAGTTCGTTTAATGCTAACTCAAGCTTTTGCTGTTCTTCCTCAGTTAATACATCCACCGATACCAACGCTTTTGACCAAGCAATTGAGCCAACAATGTCTTGCTCAGCAAGTCGGTAGTCAAAGCGCAATGAATCATTAAAGTCTTTGAATCTCGTATCTGCTGCTTGGGTAAATCTTCCGCCCCATAATGCCATCGTGTCTCTCCTAACTGCTCAATCTTCACTGCTTTGTTCGGCTTGAATCTGATGCAACTCAGTTTCTTTATTGTTAGGGTTCAACTTACGGCAAATTGAATTAAAAATAAAGTAAAAATTCATTTATTTCACATAAATATTCAAAATAAATCAATTTAGTGACTGGCGTTGCGGCAAAAAACAAGAAACCCATTTGATATCAAATGGGTTTCGTTATTTCAATCAGTATAGCGAAGCATGCGATCTCATGCAGGGTGATATGAGATTACTTTCTCTTCACTTCGTTAAGAGCACGGATACGGCTTGAAAGTGAGTACAGGCGGATAAAGCCTTCTGCATGACTTTGGTCATACACTTCATCTTCACCAAACGTCGCAAACTCTTCGCAGTACAGGCTGTTCACACTGCGTTTTTGCGTCACAATCGCTTGACCTTTGTATAGTTTGATAACAACTTCGCCGTTAACGTCTTGAGCAAGCTCTTCTGACGCCGCGAGAATTGACTTACATAGCGGTGTAAACCAACGACCATCATAGACAAGGTGCGACGCTTTAATGCCTAGCTCTTCACGGAACTCAAACGACGTTTTATCCAAAACAAGTTGCTCAACCGCACGTAGCGCTTCCATCATAATAGTGCCCCCCGGAGTTTCATAACAACCACGAGACTTCATACCAACCAAACGGTTTTCAACGATATCAATACGACCAACACCGTGCTTCGCGCCTTTTTCATTTAGGTACACTAGCGCATTGTATGGCGTCATTTGCTCGCCATCGACAGCAACGACTTCACCTTGTTTCACTTCTAAAGTCACATACTCCGCCTCGTTTGGCGCTTGCTCTGGGTCAACAGTCCATACCCAGCAATCTTCATTTGGCGCATTCCAAGTATCTTCTAGAACACCACCTTCTGTAGAGATATGCCATGCGTTCGCATCACGTGAGTAAATCTTGGTCAGAGAAGCAGTACACGGAATGTTACGCTCTGCCAGATAGTCTAAGCACTCCTCACGGCTAACGAGATCCCATTCACGCCAAGGTGCTATCACTTTTAGGTCAGGGGCAAGCGCTGCGAATGCACCTTCAAAACGAACTTGGTCATTACCCTTACCTGTACAGCCATGACACAGTGCGTCCGCGCCTACTTTACGTGCCACTTCAACCTGAGCCTTCGCAATGATAGGACGTGCCATTGACGTGCCTAGTAGATATTTGCCTTCGTAATACGCACCCGTTTTTAACGTAGGGAAGATATAATCTGCGACCATTTCTTCTTTAAGGTCAGCGATGTAACACTCTGATGCACCCGATGCTTTGGCTTTTTCTTCAATGCCGATAAGCTCTTCTTCGCCCTGACCAACATCCGCCACAAATGCTACAACTTCACAGTCATAGTTTTCTTTTAGCCATGGAATGATCACAGACGTATCCAGACCGCCGGAATAGGCTACAACAACTTTTTTTACAGATGGTTTGCTCATGTTTCTCTCCTTGTCCGAGCCTGATTTTGGCGGTCAGTGCCTCGGGTTACTCAACTATTCAGATAACTGTTTTAACAAAAATTAATTGGGTACGAACTGGGTGCCGATGCTTTTACCAGCAAACAATTCGACTAACTTATTCGGATAGCGCCACGTGGCGACTTCGATTGGACGGCCAAGATCGTTCGCCGCTTCCAGAGCAGCTTGAACTTTAACGATCATGCCGTCGGTAATCACTTTGCCTTCAATCAAGGCATCCGCCTCTTGCTGAGTTAAGCTCGACAACAAATGACCTTTGCCATCTAATACTCCACTCACGTCAGAGAGCAGGACTAATTCCGCATCTAATGCACCTGCTACAGCAACAGCCGCTTGGTCCGCATTAATATTCATTAGCTGACCTTGGTTATCAAGACCGATGGAGCTAATGATAGGCAGAGCACCGGTTTTGAGGACAGCTTGTAATACCGCAGGGTTACCTGGTTTCGCACTACCAACAGCACCTAGTTCAGGATCTAACTCGCTCACTTCACACAAGCCGCCATCAGCAAGGCTCAAACCTACCGCATTAATACCCGCTTTGATGGCATCACCTTGAAGCAACTTGTTGGCCGTACCAGCCAGTGCGCCAGCAATTAATGGAATTTGGTCGTAAGGAGTAACACGTAGCCCTTGCTTTTTTACTGTTGGAAGATTCAATTGCTTCATTAAATCATCCACCAGGTAGCCACCACCATGAACAATCACAATCTCTCGTTGTGCTTGTTTCTGATAGTCGGAGATTGCTGCAAACAGTTGCCCCAGTGTCTTTGAACAAGACAGCGCAGCACCACCTAATTTGATAACTAATGGTGTATTTTGATTACTCATTCCGCGTTCCTCGCTCTAGATAAGTGCCGTTAACTGGGCAAACTGGTTTTTAATGTTTAGGCACTGCATTGCTTGGCTCGATGCCCCTTTTAGCAAGTTATCAATGGCTGAAACAACGATGATATGTTGACCCTGTAGCTTCCAACCTAAGTCGCAGAAAGGGGTGTTCTCAACATCTTGAATTCTTGGAATCACATTACCTTTAACGCGTACACCAGGCTGTCCTTGATACGCTGACGCGAATGCAGCTTCCACTTGTTCCTCAGTCACACCCTCATTGAGCTTCATGGTAATCGTTGCAAGGATGCCACGTTTAAAGTTGCCTAAATGAGGCGTAAAGATCACATCACAACCTAAGTGCGTAGCAATCTCTGGCTGATGTCTGTGATTGAACAACCCGTATGGTTGCAGGCTCACTTCACAAAAACTATTGGTCATGGTCGCTTTGCGGCCCGCACCTGTCACTCCACTAGTGGCGTTAATCACTGGCCACATTTGGGTATCGATAATGCCAGCTTCCAGCAAGGGCTTAATCGCCAGTTGCGAAGCGGTTGGATAACATCCCGGAACAGCAACTAATTGAGCCTGCTCGATATCTTGTGCATTCCATTCAGCTAAGCCATACGCCGCCTTGTCCAACCAGCTTTCATTTTGATGCTCAAAGCCGTAGAACGTGGTATAAAAATCGTCGGCTTTAACCCTATAAGCACCTGATAAGTCAAACACTTGGCAACCATGTTCTAAAAATTCTGGTGCCAAGTCATGACTGACTTCATGCGCTGTGGCAAGAAAAACAATATCGCATTCACTTGCCGCCTTTTTGACGTCGTTTAATGGTTGAACCGACATATCGACTAAGCCTGCAAGTTTGCCATGCAGTTGTGAAATCGGCTTACCTGCATCCACACTATTGGCGGACACGTATAAACCTGATAGCGTGAGTTCAGGGTGTTTTGTGACCATAAGAGCGAGCTCCGCTCCTGTGTATCCTGTTGCGCCAATAATGGTGGTTTTCAGCATTTCTCTACATCCGTTAATGAGTCTGTTGAACTAGGCTTGTTATATCGGTTTATGAATATGGCAACTAATGACTATAAATATAAAAAAAAGCTCTTTAATTGATTTTTTATTCATTAATTTTGATTTAATATGTGTTTTACCGTCTTAAGATTAATCTGTCAACAGTAGAAGCGAAGATAATATGCAATTACCCAGTTTTTTAGAGGTCTACAAAGGCCTAATTAGCACTCCTTCGATCAGCTCCACCGATCCGAGTTGGGACCATGGCAATGCAAAAGTCATCGAAAAGCTGGCGACTTGGATGAAGGATCTTGGCTTTGACGTTGAAGTTATCGAGGTAGAGCCAAACAAATTCAATATGATTGCGAAGAAGGGCCAAGGTGAAGGTGGCTTACTCTTAGCTGGCCATAGCGATACCGTACCTTTTGATGAAGGCCGTTGGAGCTTTAACCCTCATGAACTAACCGAAGCCAACGATCGTTTCTATGGTCTAGGAACGGCAGATATGAAGGGCTTCTTCGCCTTCATTTACGAGGCAGTGAAGAAAATTGATTGGAGCAAACAGACCAAACCTCTTTATGTCTTGGCCACGTGCGATGAAGAAACCACAATGCTTGGCGCACGACACTTTACGGATAATGCACCTTTCAAACCTGATTATTGCATTATTGGCGAACCAACCAGCTTGGTGCCTATCCGCGGTCATAAGGGGCATGTAGCTAACGCCATTCGTGTAACAGGAAAGTCCGGTCACTCGTCAGATCCTGCGCTTGGCGTTAATGCGATTGAGATTATGCACGAAGTGTTGTTTGCCATGATGAAGCTGCGTGATCGCTTAATCAAAGAATACCATCACCCTGGATTTGCAATACCTAGCCCAACCTTGAACCTTGGACATATTCACGGTGGTGACAGTGCCAATCGCATTTGTGGCTGCTGTGAGCTGCATTATGACGTCAGACCGCTACCGGGAATTAGCTTAGATGGACTGGATAATTTGTTACGAGATGCATTAAAAGAAGTCGAAGCTAAATGGCCAGGCAGGTTATCCATCACTGCGTTGCATGAACCTATTCCCGGATACGAGTGCGATCACCATCATCCGTTTGTTGGTGGCATGGAGGCACTGTGCGAAATCCCGTCAGAAACGGTTAACTACTGTACTGAAGCACCGTTCTTACAGCAATTGTGCCCTACTTTGGTGCTTGGGCCAGGCTCTATTGACCAAGCACACCAACCTGATGAGTTCTTGAGTTTCGATTTTATCGATCCAACCATCAATATTTTGGCTAAATCTATACGCCAATATTGTTTCGAGTAACTTACAAGCTGTAATAAAATTTCAACAATTCAATGAATAAAGTTCACTAAGTGTGCGGATTTCGTGCCAACACGATAAACGCAAACTTGGTTTACTTTATTTGACTCGCACTAGCATTTTTAGCTAGATTGTGAGGCTGAGAAGGAATAATGGATGTAGTTAAATTACAAGGCAGGACGACTATGAACGAAAAATATGCCCCATTGAAGAGCAATGTTAGGATGCTAGGGCACTTGTTGGGTAACACCATCAAGGAAGCGCATGGAGACGAGATTCTCGAGAAAGTAGAGAAAATTCGTAAGCTTTCCAAATCCGTTGTGCGTGCAGGCAATGAAGCCGATCGTGAATTACTAATTGAAGAGATTACCAACCTGCCGAATGAGCAACTCACACCTGTCGCTCGTGCATTCAACCAATTTCTAAATTTGACCAACATTGCCGATCAATACCACACCATTTCACGTAGCTGTGAAGCAGATGTGTGTGAACCGGATCCAATTTCGTCATTATTTTCAAAACTAAGCCAAGAAAACATCAGCAAGCTCGATAGCGCTCAAGCGGTTCGTGATCTTAATATCGAACTTGTGCTAACGGCTCACCCAACCGAAATCACTCGTCGCACCATGATTAACAAGCTGGTGAAAATCAATGAGTGCTTATCTAAATTAGAGCTAAACGAACTTTCGGTTAAAGAACGTAAAAGAACCGAGCGTCGTCTGGAACAATTGATTGCCCAAAGCTGGCACTCAGATGTAATTCGTCAGCAACGCCCAACGCCACTTGATGAAGCAAAATGGGGCTTTGCGGTTGTTGAAAACTCGCTTTGGGAAGCAGTACCAGAATTCTTACGGGAATTTGATGAGAAGCTGAAAGGCTTCCTTGGTGAAGGTCTGCCTATTGATGCGCGTCCAGTGCATTTCTCATCTTGGATGGGGGGCGATCGCGACGGTAACCCATTTGTGACTCACAAGATTACGCGTGAAGTCATGCTTCTCTCTCGCTGGAAAGCAGCAGAACTTTACCTGAAAGATTTCCAAGAGCTGATCACTGAGCTCTCGATGGTCAAATGTAACGACCAAGTTCGTGAGCTTGCTGGCGAACAGCACGAACCATACCGTGCAATTCTAAAACCAGTACGTACGTTGTTAATGAATACCCTTGAAGTGATTGAAGCACAAATCAATCGTCAAGAGGTGCCAAACAAACCGATTCTCGAAGATGCCGACCAACTTTGGCAACCGCTAATGGCGTGTTACAAGTCACTGCGTGAAAGCGGTATGGCTATCGTTGCCGACGGTTCACTGCTGGATACCCTACGCCGTGTTAAAGCGTTTGGTGTACACCTAGTACGTCTCGATATTCGTCAAGAAAGCACTCGTCACTCAGATGTTATCTCTGAGCTTACTCGCTACCTAGGTCTAGGCGACTACGACCAGTGGAGCGAGCAAGACAAAGTATCTTTCCTTATTAATGAGTTGAGCTCTAAGCGTCCATTGCTTCCTCGTGATTGGGAGCCATCGGAAGACGTTCAAGAAGTATTGGATACTTGCCGTGTTATCGCTTCACAATCTCGCGAAGCCTTCGGAGCCTATGTCATTTCTATGGCACGTACTGCCTCCGATGTACTGGCTGTACACCTAATTCTTCAAGAGTGTGGTTGTAAGTTCCGTATGGACGTGTGTCCGCTCTTTGAAACGCTAGACGACCTGAATAATTCTGAAGCTGTTATGAAGCAGCTGTTCGATATCGACTGGTATCGCGGCTACATTCAAAACCATCAAATGGTAATGATTGGTTACTCAGACTCTGCTAAAGATGCCGGTGTTATGTCGGCAGGCTGGGCACAGTACAGCGCTATGGAATCCTTGGTCGAAGTGGGTGAACAGGCCGGTATCGATATTACCCTCTTCCATGGTCGTGGCGGTACCATCGGTCGTGGTGGTGCGCCTGCACACGCAGCACTGTTGTCTCAGCCACCTAAGAGTCTGAAAGGCGGCTTACGCGTAACTGAGCAAGGCGAGATGATCCGCTTTAAGCTTGGTTTACCAGAGATTGCTGTAAACAGCTTTAACTTATACGCCAGTGCGATTCTAGAAGCTAACCTTCTGCCACCACCAGAACCAAAACAGGCATGGCGTGACCTAATGGAAGTGCTCTCTGAAGTGTCTTGCGAAGCTTATCGTAAAGTAGTTCGTGGTGAACCTGACTTTGTTCCGTACTTCCGTCAAGCTACCCCTGAACTTGAGCTGGGTAAACTACCACTAGGTTCTCGTCCTGCGAAACGTAACCCTAATGGCGGCGTAGAAAGCTTACGTGCGATTCCTTGGATTTTCTCATGGAGTCAAAACCGCTTAGTTCTGCCTGCTTGGTTGGGGGCCGGAGAAGCGATTCAATACTCCATTGATAAAGGTCACCAAGCTCTGCTGGAAGAAATGTGTCGTGAATGGCCATTCTTTTCGACTCGTCTTGGTATGTTAGAGATGGTGTACACCAAGTGTAATATGGAAATCTCACGCTATTATGACCAACGCTTGGCCGCACCAGAGCTATTACCATTGGGTGATAAACTGCGAGCTCAACTGCAGCAAGACATTAAAGCGGTACTTAATGTAGAGAACCATAACCACCTAATGCAGAGTGATCCTTGGGGTCAAGAATCAATTCGCTTGCGCAACACCTATGTCGAACCACTCAATATGCTTCAAGCTGAGCTGTTGTATCGCACTCGTCAAAGCGAAGACACTGAAGCTGAACTAGAAGAAGCACTCATGGTAACTATCGCTGGCATCGCAGCAGGCATGCGAAACACCGGTTAGACGATATATTATTTTACAAAAAAGACAAAAGGTCGCACATTGCGGCCTTTTATTTTTAGTGGCATACTTATTGAGAGTTTTGTTAGTTTTTTGAAGTGGTATCACGTTCTATTCCACTTCTTGCTTATAGAATTCGATATACTTACTTACCACTGTTCGATAAAACAAAAATACTATTATATCGACAGTGCGGGTCACGTGATCACGTGGCTTCCTAGGTGACAAAGGCTTAAAACAAGGTTACACGTGCCAGCATGATTGGCATTGCTCTTTTGCGCGAGTTTCCTGGAATCATTTTTGAATTCCAAGGCGCTTTCGCAGTCGTACATCTGCGACGTGGAGCAACATAATTATTATTACGTTATTGACCATTTGGACTTAAGACATGTCACTACCACACGTAATCCTTACTGTTCTTAGCACTCGCGATGCGACTGGCTATGACATTACTAAGGAATTTTCTGCGAGCATCGGTTACTTCTGGAAAGCAAGCCACCAGCAAGTTTATCGTGAGCTAAACAAAATGGCGGACAAAGAACTGGTTACTTGCAAACTTGAACCCCAAGAAGGTAAACCAGATCGTAAAGTTTATTCAATCACTGACTCAGGCCGTAGCGCGTTAGGCGAATGGTTTGAACAACCAACGGTACACCCTACTGTACGTGATGAATTCTCAGCGAAGCTAGCGGCCTGTGCGGTACAACCATCAGCTGCATTCCGCATTCAACTTGAAGAGTTGATCGAAGAGTCGAAAAAGCTTGTTGCGCACTACCGTGAAATTGAAGCGGCCTACTACGCTACACCAAACACATTAGACAAACACGCTCGCCTTGAGCGTCTAACACTGCGCCGTAACCTACTTGCTCGTCAAGCATGGTTAGAATGGGCAGAAGAAGCGCTGTCTGAATTAGAAGCGTTAGCGTAAAACAAGTAGACAAGCTAGGGTCGCTATCGACCTAGTTTAGTTCTTGAGTTCAAAAAAGCGTCAGGAGTATTGTAATACACCTGACGCTTTTTTGTTTTAATTGAGGAAGTCTTAAGAAATCACTAAACCTGAGGACGTACACCTAATGTATGGCATAGTGCGTAAGTCATTTCAGCACGGTTTAGCGTGTAGAAATGGAAGTCCTTTACCCCTTCACGACTCAATACACGAACCATATCAATCGCCTGACTCGCACCGACTAACTGGCGAGTCACTGGGTCGTCATCTAAACCTTCAAACTGCTTTTGCATCCAACCTGGTACTTTTACCTTGTTCATGCCAGCAAAGCGTGACGCCTGCTTAAAGTTTGAAACTGGTAGGATACCTGGAACAATTTCCACATCGATACCAGCGGCCACACAACGGTCGCGGAAACGCAGGTAACTTTCTACATCAAAGAAGAACTGAGTAATCGCTCGGTTTGCACCTGCATCCACTTTGCGCTTTAGGTTCAGTAGATCTGCTTGAGCACTCTTCGCTTCTGGATGTACTTCTGGGAAAGCCGCTACCGAAATATCGAAATCATGACGCGACTTTAGCAGTTCGACCAGATCAGAGGCATACATATCCGGTTGGCCACCACCTGCTGGGATATCACCACGTAGCGCAACGATGTTCTTGATACCATTGCTCCAATAATCCTCAGCAATATCAATAAGCTCATCACGAGACGCATCAATACAAGTCAGGTGCGGCGCTGCGACAAGTCCGGTCTCTGATTTAATTTCTTTGATAATTGAGTGAGTACGGTCGCGCTCGCCAGAGTTCGCTCCATAGGTCACAGAAACAAACTTAGGTTGCAGCGTTTTAAGACGGTGAACAGACTTCCAAAGGGTTTCTTCCATTGTTGGCGTGCTCGGTGGAAAGAACTCAAATGAAACGTTGATATTGTCAGAAAGCTCAGCAATATTCTGGTTCAAAGCATCGATGTGTCCAGCGTGTGTGTATCCCATGGTTCTCTCCCTAAATACCAAGGTTGGTTATCCCATCCAACCTTAGATAAAACCTGTCTGTCTATATCTGAATTTTATGTTTTGACGTTTAGACGTCTATATGTCTACAGAATGAAATGAATGGCATTTAAAGTCAATAGAGTCATTATGAATTTTTTTCATGTGCTTAGTTAAGGAAACTAAAGCAGCGTCACGCGTTTCAGGAGATCTTCACTTTCAAGAAAGTAACGAGTGCTGGGGTAAGGGCATAAAGCAAAAGCAACAAATAAAAAGGCTAGCGGTTATCGCTAGCCTAGAGATAGAACTAATTTAAAACCAACAACTTGTTGTGCGCTAGAAGAAACTCGACATTAGATTTAAATCCGACTGAATCGCACCGGCAGTTACTTCACGTCCCGCTCCCGGGCCACGAATTACTAGTGGGTTATCTTTATACCACTTACTTTCGATAGCAAAGATATTGTCACACGGCAGCAGATTGGCAAGTGCATGCTCTTTAGACAAAGCTTCAATACCGACACGAGCTTTACCTTGGCGATCAAGACGCGCCACATAACGCAGCACTTTATCTTCACGCTGCGCCTTCTCTAGACGTTCTTGTAGGATTTCACTCAGTAGCTCTGCCTTTTCAAAAAAGCCATCTAGAGACAACTCCTTCAGCTCCTCCGGAACCAGTGACTCCACCGCTACTGCATCAGGCTCAATATCTAACCCAGATTCACGAGCAAGAATAACCAACTTACGCATCACATCTGAGCCATCCAGATCGGCGCGAGGATCTGGTTCGGTCAAACCTTGTTGCCAAGCCAAATCCACCAGCTCACTGAAAGGCACGCTGCCATCAAATTGCTGGAACAACCAAGATAACGTCCCAGAAAAAATACCGGACAGCGCCACAATATCGTCACCGCTTTCACGCAAATCGCGCACTGTATGGTTAATTGGTAACCCTGCACCTACCGTCGCGTTATACAGCCAGTGACGCCCCGTCTTCGAGAATGCATCTTGTACTGCGTGATAACTAACACTTGGTGCAGAACCCGCTACTTTGTTGGCCGAGATTAAATGCATGCCATTTTCCGCAATGCTCTGATACCGCTCGGCTAATGCAGGACTCGCCGTCACATCAAGAACAACAACTTCATCGTAACCTTGAAGATTAGCAAGCTGCTGTAACCAAACATCGCCTTGGTACGCCACGGCTTCATCCGCGTAACGCTCTAGCACGGTTTGCTCATTAATGCCTTGCTCATCAAGCCAATACGTTTGGCTATCCACCACGGCAACTAAGTTAAAACTCATTCCACGGCGCTTTTCTAGCTCGCTTTTCTGCTCTTTAAACAGCGCCAGCCAACTAGAGCCAATATTACCCTTGCCACATAAGGAGACAGCAACACGTTTTTGAGCTTGGAACAGCTGGGTGTGCACGGACTTAAGCAGAGGTTGAATGTCAGACTTTCTCAACACAGCAGCAAGACTTAACTTGGATTCTGCTTCCGAGAAAAACTCTACTGGCGCATGTTTAAGCTGCTGATAAAAACCAAAACAGTGGTTGGCATTCTTAGTCACACCAGCCCCTACAGCTGCCAGCATAGAATACCCTTCTCTTAGCTTAATCTCCGCTTCAATAGCTAGGTCTTGCAACTCATTGAGTGCCCCTGACGCAATTTCTGCAGTATAAGCAAGGCGCAAACGTGCTTGGTCAGACTGCGCTTCAAACGCTAGCGGCTCAAGCTGTGCTCGCTTCAAACCATTCAGCACTTCGTTTTGCGCGCGAGCAAAGTCATGACCACTGGCGAATGCGAGGTCAATCAATAGCACTTCATCTAACGAGGTAATGATCTTAGCACCGCGCCCAGACGCCAGCACTCGTTCTATACGCGTAGAGCCTGACTCTGGTTGATAACTGCAACGTAAGTTCAAATCCATAACACTTTGCGCCACAGGTTGAAGCGTACGGCTATGTAGCACAGGGGCGGCCAAGCGAGCCAACTCACTAGCTTCATCCAGCCTTAATAACGGTAGAAGACAGGCATCGCTCACCACACGAGGGTCAGCACTATAAACCCCTGCAACATCACTCCAAATTGTCACGCAAGAGACTTCGGCAAGTGCTCCAATCACCGTCGCCGAATAGTCAGAACCATTTCGCCCTAACAAAACCGTTTCACCTTCATCGCTTTGCGCCATGAAACCGGTAATCACAATACGATGATGGGCATGCTGAGCTAACACATCTTTAATCAAGGCATAAGACTTCGCACGATCGACTTCCGGCTGCGTGCCAAATTCTGCTCGTAAGAAAGCGCGAGCGTCTTGCGCCACCGCAGGTAAATCCGATTGACGTAAAAGCGCAGCCAGTAATCTAGAGGACCATACTTCACCGTGACCAAGAACGGCCGCACGCTGCGCCTCACTCAAGGGATAGCCCAGTTCACCTAAAGTACTGAACTCATCACTGAGCAGCGTTTTAAGCTGCTCTGCTTCATCACCTTGCAACAACTCATCAATGAGCTCGATTTGGAACTGTCTTAAAGACTGAAGGTGTTCATGAGCAATGCGACCATCTTTATTGAGTGCATCGAGAAACTCAATTAAACGGTTTGTGGTTTTGCCTGCAGCAGACACCACAATTAGATCTTCATTGTGTGAGTAATCTTTAAGAATGGAAACGACACGACGATAACACTCAGGATCCGCCAAGCTACTGCCGCCAAATTTATGTAGTTGCTTCTTCGCCGGAGCGGGTGTGGTACTCATAACTCAACTTATCCTTGGAACGTTTTCGCTTTATCAAATGCTTGCTGTAAATCGTCAATCAGATCAGAGGCATCTTCCAGCCCCACAGACAGACGCAGTAGTTGCTGAGAAACGCCCGCCTCTTCTAAGGCTGCTTCTCCCATAGCTCGGTGTGTCATAGAAGCGGGGTGACAAATCAAACTCTCGACACCACCTAGTGATTCAGCCAGTGAGAACAACTTGAGTTCACCCACAAAGTACTTCAACTGTTCAAAGCTTCCTGCAAACTCAAAGCTCAACATAGAGCCAAAACCTGACTGCTGTTTCTTGGCAATCTCATGTCCAGGATGTTCAGGCAAGCTTGGGTGATAAATCACTTTAACCAGTGACTGCTGTTTTAAGAACTCGAGAATATGTTGAGAGCTCTCTTCATGCACACGCATGCGAGCACCTAACGTACGAATACCACGCAGTGTCATATAACTATCAAACGGAGTCCCCGTTGCACCAATACAGTTGC
The DNA here is from genome assembly GCF_013364395.1 of Vibrio mediterranei. Taxonomy (NCBI): domain Bacteria; kingdom Pseudomonadati; phylum Pseudomonadota; class Gammaproteobacteria; order Vibrionales; family Vibrionaceae; genus Vibrio; species Vibrio mediterranei. The sequence goes on from NZ_JABXGK010000004.1 coordinate 66,630, forward strand.
CCCACCACGCAAGCTCTTCCGCGTGCTCTTCTGTTTTGGTGATCACAACGCCACCGATCACATCAGAGTGACCATTGATGTATTTGGTGGTTGAATGGATGACAAAGTCAGCGCCAAGCTCTAAAGGCTTTTGGTACACAGGTGTCAGAAAGGTATTATCAACCGCCACTAGCGCGCCGACTTGTTTGGCTTTCTCGCAAACAGCAGCGATATCGACGACACGAACCAACGGGTTGGACGGCGTCTCAAGTAAAATGAGTTTTGGTTTCGCTTCAAGTGCTGCATCTAACGCCGCCTCGTCGCTTTGGTCGACAAACTGAACTTTAAAATCGCCCTTTTGCGCACGAGTATTGAATAGTCGGTAACTACCGCCATAGCAGTCATGCGGAGCCACGATAGTGTCTTCAGGCCCTAAAAAAGCCGACGCCCACAGGTTTAGCGCAGACGTACCACAGTTAGTGACAACAGCTCCTTTACCAGATTCGAGTTCATACAACGCTTGCTCCAGCAAACCACGGTTTGGGTTTCCAGAGCGGGTATAGTCGTAAGTAGGCACTTCTCCAAACGCAGGGAAGCCATAGTTAGTAGAAAGGTAAATTGGCGGTACCACAGCATGGTGCTGGGTATCTGATTCGATACCAGTACGTACGGCTATTGTCGCTGGCTTCCGATTGCTCATAGAAACTTCCTTTATCAAATCGCATTGGGCTGATGGGCTGTTATTCAGTGTCTACTTTTGTCAGTGAATATGGAACCAACAAAAGTGGCAAACATTAAAAAATTAACATTGCGTTAAAATGAATGTCCACTTTACTTTCCATTTTGTGAGACGTCAACACTTCTAGACGTCTATATGTCTTTGCTTATGGCAGTAAATCCCGCTAAAATTGCAGCATTCTTATTACTACTACTTATGATTAACAGAGCGAAGGTGTGCAATGGCAGATTGGAACGGCGAATACATTAGCCCATACGCGGAGCACGGAAAAAAAAGCGAACAAGTAAAAAAGATCACGGTGTCTATTCCGTTGAAGGTGCTAAAGGTATTGACTGATGAACGTACTCGTCGCCAAATCAATAACTTACGCCACGCAACCAATAGTGAACTATTGTGCGAAGCCTTCCTACACGCCTACACTGGTCAACCGCTTCCAACCGACGAAGACTTGAGAAAAGACCGTCCAGACGACATCCCAACAGAAGCTAAAGAGCTGATGACAGCAATGGGAATTGAGTTTGAAGCGTTCGATGAAGAGTAAATTCTGACGTAGAATGAAAAAAGACGGCATTTATGCCGTCTTTTTTGTTTGCTCGAGTATGAGAAATTAAGCCATATAATTTTCTGGCATCTCAATTCGCGCAACACCGGAATCGACTGCAGCTTGAGCAACCGCCTTGGCTACACGTGGCAGCAAACGTGGATCCATTGGTTTTGGAATGATGTACTCCTTGCCAAAAGTAAGTGACTCTACACCAGCCGCTTTTAGCACCTCTTGTGGTACTTCTTCTTTGGCAAGCTCACGAATCGCCTCAACCGCAGCTAGCTTCATTTCGTCATTAATTTCACTTGCACGTACATCAAGCGCACCGCGGAAGATAAATGGGAAGCACAGGACATTGTTTACTTGGTTAGGGTAGTCAGAGCGCCCTGTGCCCATAATCAGGTCATCACGTACGTCATGAGCAAGCTCAGGTTTGATTTCTGGATCTGGGTTTGAGCAGGCAAACACGATTGGCTTATCCGCCATCAGTTTCAAAGCTTCTGGTTCAAGTAAATCAGGGCCCGATACACCTAGGAACAAATCTGCACCTTCAATGACGTCTTCTAAGGTACGCATGTCGGTGTTGTTAGCAAATAGCTCTTTATACTCGTTCAAATCGTCACGGCGAGTATGAATCACACCTTTACGGTCAAGCATGTAGATCTTCTCACGCATCGCGCCACATTTAATCAATAGCTCCATACACGCGATAGCTGCTGCACCAGCACCAAGACATACAATGCGCGCTTCTTTCAAATCTTTACCTTGAAGTTCAATCGCGTTTAGCATACCTGCTGCCGTTACAATCGCAGTGCCGTGCTGGTCATCGTGAAACACTGGCACATCACAGCGTTCAATCAGACGACGTTCAATCTCAAAACAGTCTGGGGCTTTAATATCTTCTAGGTTGATACCACCGAAGGTATCAGAGATGTTAGCTACCGTATCAACAAACTCATCAATCGTGCGATGTTTCACTTCGATATCAATAGAGTCTAGACCAGCAAAACGCTTGAACAGTAGCGCTTTACCTTCCATAACAGGTTTCGACGCCAGTGGGCCTAAGTTACCTAGCCCCAAAATCGCAGTACCGTTAGAGATGACCGCAACCATGTTGCCTTTGGCTGTGTACTTATAAACATTTTCAGAGTTTTGTGCGATTTCACGCACTGGCTCAGCCACACCAGGGCTGTATGCAAGGGCGAGGTCAGCTGCTGAGTCAGCAGACTTAGTCAGAGCAATTTCAATTTTTCCAGGGACGGGGTTGGCATGATAATCAAGCGCTTGTTGGCGAAATTCGTCGATTTGTTGGTCATCGGACATGGTGGCAATCCTGCTTATTCTACGAGTATTAAAGACTGAATGTGTGAGTATAAACCGCTTTGTAATTATTAGCTTTGCTTCTAAAGGGTTACAGACTCAACAGAGTGGACAACACGAATGGGGATACTGACGCATGGTCTGTGTGACAGCGGTTCGTCACTCTGATTTATTAATACTACGCTAGATAGTTAGAATTTTGAATGGATTGTATACAGAATTGTTTTATTTTTGCCTCAAAACAAAAAGGACGCCGAAGCGTCCTTTTCTAGAATCTGCAAAAGTAAGATTACTTCTTGCTAGATAGAGCACCGAAACGCTTGTTGAAGCGATCAACACGGCCGCCTGTATCAACGATACGTTGCTTACCAGTGTAGAATGGGTGGCACTTGTCACATACGTCTAGGTGGATAGAATCTTTACCTAGAGTAGAGTTGAATTCGAATGTGTTGCCGCAAGAGCAAGTTGCTGTTACTGCTTTGTATTCTGGGTGGATACCAGCTTTCATGGGGAAACCTCAAAGTTTAGGCCGTGTCGCCATCCGATTCTAAGCCGGACACCACACGTAGTTTAATAAAAGACTTATGATATCGCTGTTACTGCAATAAATGTAGAACAAGCCATACCATCAAGGCGCAGTATAGTAATGAATAGTGCCTTTAGGATCAACTAAAATTGCCACTTTTTTCGCCACCTTTAGGTGGATTGACTCAGTTTATTCAATTAACGGTTTCTCCTAACGGACATAGCTAGGTAGAATGGCGCTCTCTTTGAACAATACCGATTCCACTATGCGCCCAAACGTAGCTCGTGTTGCACTGCCAGTGCCACTGGATAAACAGTTCGATTATCTAGTCCCAACGCACCTTTTCCCTGTGGTGGGCGGCCGAGTATCTGTGCCTTTTGGACGCCAGACCTTAGTTGGTATTGTCACTCAATTCAGCCACCAATCAGACTTCCCTATTGATCAGCTCAAGCCCATCAAAGCGGCACTTGATACCAGCCCAGTCTGGCCAAAGCCACTGTTCGAGCTAATCTCTTGGTGTAGCCAATACTATCAACACCCATTGGGCGACACGTTAAACAACGCTCTACCCTCGTCATTGCGCAAAGGAAAGCCTGCAGAGTTTGCTGCTACCGTTGAGTGGCGTATTACAGAAGCAGGCAAGAATCAGCTCATGGCTGGGTTTGGACGAGCTGTGCAACAAGCAAAAGTCATGCATATGCTGGAGTCTGGCCCTTGTGCTCATCAGGCGTTCATTGATAATGAAGTCAGCTCTAGTGTCTTAAAAACACTGACTGAGAAAGGCTGGATTGAATCGCATGAGAAGCAAGCCCCTACTCCACGTTGGCCAGAAACGATGACCAACCCACCGACAGAGCTGAGGCTGAATGCTGAACAAGCTGTAGCGATCGCGTCAGTAAATAGCCAAACCGAATTCGGCTGCTACCTGCTAGAAGGGGTGACAGGTTCGGGGAAAACCGAAGTTTATCTGCAAATGATCGCCCCAGTACTTGAGCGCGGCCAGCAAGCGCTTGTCTTAGTGCCAGAGATTGGTTTAACACCACAAACCATTAACCGCTTTAAAAAGCGTTTCAACGTGCCTATTGAAGTAATTCACTCAGGGCTTAACGATACCGAACGGTTGAATGCATGGTTGAGTGCTCGTGATAAAGTCGCGGGTATTGTTATTGGCACACGCTCGGCGTTACTCACACCATTTGCTGATCTCGGCATTATTATTGTCGATGAAGAACACGACACATCATATAAGCAGCAAGATAGCCTGCGTTACCACGCTCGTGACGTCGCCGTCATGCGTGCCAATAAAGAACAGATTCCAATTGTACTTGGTTCTGCAACACCATCGATAGAAACTCTACAAAACGCGCTGAGTGGTAAGTACCATCATTTGATATTGAGCCAACGCGCAGGTCTTGCAGTGCCAACGACCAACAAGGTTATTGATGTCAAAGGGCAATACTTAGAAGCAGACTTGTCCGCTCCCCTTATTGCTGAGATACGTCGCCACTTAGAGTTGGGTAATCAGGTAATGCTGTTTCTTAACCGTCGAGGTTTCAGCCCAGCGTTGATGTGTCATGAATGCGGATGGACCGCTGAGTGCCGTCGCTGCGACGCCTACTACACCTACCATCAATCCAGTAATGAGATTCGCTGCCACCACTGTGGCTCACAGCGACCCACTATCCACCAGTGTGAAAGCTGTGGCTCCAATCAGCTTGTTACAGTTGGTGTGGGTACCGAGCAGCTTGCAGCACAGCTTGAAAGTCTGTTCCCTGATTTTAATACCATTCGAATTGATAGAGACAGCACTCGTCGTAAAGGCAGCCTTGAGAGTGCGCTTGAGGCGATTAAAAAGAATGAATACCAAATACTGATTGGTACGCAAATGCTCGCCAAAGGTCACCACTTCCCGAACGTGACCTTGGTGGCATTATTAGATGTCGACGGCTCGCTATACAGCAGCGATTTCAGAGCGTCAGAAAGACTGGCACAGCTCTTCATCCAAGTGGCTGGCCGCGCGGGCCGAGCAAGTAAACCCGGTGAAGTGCTACTGCAAACGCACCATCCCGACCATCCTCTACTGCAATCATTGCTGCATAAAGACTATCGTCATTTTGCAGAAACCGTGATTGAAGAGCGCAAATTGGCCATGCTACCACCGTTTAGCTTTCTCACTTTGATTCGTGCCGAAGCCAACAACAGCAATGACGTTGAAGCGTTTTTGCGTCAAGTGAGACATTCACTCGAAGCGCATCCATTATTTGATCATCAGTCGCTGGTGTTAGGTCCTACACCAGCACCTATTGCTAAGCGAGCAGGGAAAGCGAGATGGCAATTGATGCTTCAGGTGCCTACGCGTCCATTGATGCAGAAAATCGTCACCAGCGCTAAACCCGTCATCGCGCAACTGCCACTCGCAAAGAAAGTTCGCTGGTCGATGGATATCGAGCCACAAGATCTCAGTTAAACGGTAAGAATTGATTAATTTCAAAACTATAACTAGCTCTAGTTGTGATAAGCTTCACAATTGCAATGCAAAATATGTTAATCAGCCCGTAACTTTCCGTAGATAAATGAATAATATTTATTAATAGTTCATCATTAAAGCAAACGTTTCATTCGCGCTATTTATTAGATAAATGAAACATTTAACCAAGTTATAACCCGTTAGATTGCATAATAAAACATAATAAGTCGCAGTCTAATTAGTCACACTGAAAATAAGAGGACTCACGTTTATGGCGACAATGAAGGATGTTGCCCAGCTTGCAGGCGTCTCAACGGCTACGGTATCAAGAGCATTGATGAATCCCGAGAAGGTCTCATCATCTACTCGAAAGCGAGTCGAAGATGCCGTTCTCGAAGCTGGCTATTCTCCTAATTCTCTGGCGCGTAACTTACGTAGGAATGAATCCAAGACGATCGTTACCATAGTGCCAGACATCTGTGACCCGTACTTTTCGGAAATCATTCGTGGTATCGAAGATGCGGCAATGGAACATGGGTATTTGGTTCTACTAGGAGATAGCGGACAATCGAAAAAGCGTGAAACCTCGTTTGTGAACTTGGTCTTCACTAAGCAAGCGGATGGCATGCTTTTACTCGGCACCGACTTGCCTTTTGATATCAGTAAGCCAGAACAGAAAAACTTACCTCCCATCGTTATGGCCTGTGAGTTTGCCCCTGAACTTGAGCTCCCTACCGTTCATATCGACAACCTGACCTCAGCCTTTGAAGCAGTAAACTATTTGTCGCAATTGGGACATAAGCGTATCGCACAGATTTCAGGACCTGACACCGCATTTTTATGCCGCTTTAGACAGCAAGGTTACCAGCAAGCGTTGCGAAGAGCCGGACTGCAAATGAACCCTGCGTACACGGTGAAAGGTGACTTTACCTTTGAAGCGGGTGCACGTTTGATTCGCAGCCTACTTGCCCTGCCGGAGCCTCCAACAGCTATTTTCTGTCATAACGACATCATGGCCATTGGCGCGATGCAAGAAGCGAAGAAACTGGGACTGCGAGTTCCTCAAGATCTTTCCGTAGTTGGTTTCGATGACATTCAGTTCGCTCAGTATTGCGATCCTCCGCTTACCACAGTCTCACAACCTCGTTATGAGATTGGCCGCCAAGCCATGTACATGATGTTAGAAGTACTGAAAGGCGCCGATGTTCGAGCGGGATCGAGGTTACTTGATACTGAACTTGTGATCCGCGACAGTGCTGCTCCTCCAAGAATCCTATAGTTAGCACGATACTGACTTGCAACTTGACCTTGTGGTATTTACCATGAGGTCAGTTATTTAATTCAATTTAGAACCTATCTTCGTGGCAAACCGAGACTATGTAAGGCGTGGCAAAGGCACCAGTCGCCGACCAGCAAAAAAGAAACCTTCCGGCAAAAAACCATGGCGCAGTGGGCTATTGGCGATCGTGCTCGCGGGCGTTTTTGGCTATGGTCTTTACACATTAAGTAATGACCCAGAGCCACCAAAACCAACACCATCAGCGACAAAGCCAGTCACCAAGCCAAAGCCTAAACCGGCTAAGCCAATTCCACCTCCGCCAGAAGAGAAGTGGGACTATGTCGATACCCTGCCGCAACGCGAAGTTGAAGTAAAAGCCAAAGAGCAAGTGGTTTCGAAGATTCCGTACATCATGCAGTGTGGCGCCTATAAAACCATGGCTCAAGCCGAAGCACGTAAGCTTGATATTGCCTTCCAAGGGCTCTCAAGTACTATTCGCAAGAAAGAAGGCAGCAGTTGGTTCCGAGTGGTTCTAGGCCCTTACCCACTCAAACGTGACGCTGAGCGAGATAAACACAAACTGCAACGCGCCAAAATAGAGCCGTGTGCGATTTGGAAGGATTCGCAGTAGCTTACTCCTAAACGCGAATTTCCTGCCCCCTGTAAAAGCAGGGGGCTATTTCCGCAACGCAACAAGCCTCTAGAAGATTCCTGTATGCACAGGTGAACAACCATCGGAATAACAAAACCTATAAAAACAATTCTCCCTCAGGATAACCCCACTTCCCCTTGAAATCCCTTTTCCTCGTCCACATATCCCTTTCATAACCGAATTGAAACCAATATGAGGCAAACGTCGTGACTACTATTGTATCTGTACGCCGAAATAACAAAGTCGTGATCGCTGGTGATGGACAAGTATCCCTAGGCAACACTGTAATGAAAGGGAACGCTCGCAAGGTTCGTAGACTTTATAATAACCAAGTATTGGCAGGCTTCGCTGGCGGTACGGCTGACGCGTTTACTCTTTTTGAGCGCTTTGAAAGCAAGCTGCAAATGCACCAAGGCCACCTAACTAAGGCCGCAGTTGAGCTGGCGAAAGATTGGCGTAGTGATCGTGCGCTGCGTAAGCTGGAGGCGTTATTGGCCGTGGCTGATGAAACTGCATCACTGATCATCACTGGTAACGGCGATGTTGTTCAGCCAGAAAACGACCTTATCGCTATTGGCTCAGGCGGCAACTTTGCTCAAGCAGCAGCAACAGCATTACTTGAAAATACCGATTTAGATGCACGTGAAATCGCAGAGAAATCCCTGAAAATCGCTGGCGATATCTGTGTCTTCACCAACCATTATCACACTGTTGAAGAACTAGAAAGCGACGCGAAATAACGTCCAAAAAACAAAATAGTGTCTGAATTTTTGTAAGGAATTAATTATGTCTGAGATGACTCCACGCGAGATTGTTCACGAACTAAACCGCCATATTATCGGTCAAGATAAAGCAAAACGTTCAGTGGCGATTGCACTACGTAACCGCTGGCGTCGTATGCAGCTTGAAGAGAGCTTGCGTGCGGAAGTATCACCGAAAAACATTCTAATGATCGGTCCAACGGGCGTCGGTAAAACCGAAATCGCTCGCCGTCTAGCTAAGCTTGCTAACGCACCGTTCATCAAAGTAGAAGCAACTAAGTTCACCGAAGTGGGCTATGTGGGCAAAGAAGTTGAAACCATTATTCGTGACCTTACTGACGTCGCGATTAAGATGACACATCAACAAGCGATGGAAAAAGTCACCTTCCGCGCTGAAGAGCAAGCCGAAGAGCGCATTCTTGATGCCCTACTTCCACCAGCTCGTGACGCTTGGGGCCAAAACGAACAGCAAGATGAGAGCTCTTCTAACACTCGTCAGATTTTCCGCAAGAAACTGCGCGAAGGTAAGCTAGACGATAAAGAGATCGACATCGAAACAGCAGCTCCACAAATGGGCGTTGAAATCATGGCACCTCCTGGTATGGAAGAAATGACCAACCAGCTGCAAAGCATGTTCCAAAACCTAGGTGGCGATACTAAGAAAAAGCGCAAGCTGAAAATTAAAGATGCCTTCAAAGCACTCACTGAAGAAGAAGCCGCTAAACTGGTAAACCAAGAAGAGCTTAAAGAGCAAGCGATCTATAACGTTGAGAACAACGGTATCGTGTTTATCGATGAGATCGACAAAATCTGTAAGCGTGGCGAAGCCTCAGGCCCTGATGTGTCTCGTGAAGGCGTACAGCGTGATCTACTGCCTCTGATCGAAGGCAGCACAGTATCAACTAAACATGGCATGGTTAAAACTGATCATATCCTGTTTATCACATCTGGTGCATTCCAAGTGGCGAAGCCATCGGACTTGATCCCTGAGCTGCAAGGTCGTCTGCCAATTCGCGTAGAGCTTGAAGCACTGAGCAGCGATGACTTCAAACGAATCCTAACCGAGCCAAAAGCATCACTAACCGAACAATACATTGCTCTAATGAAGACTGAAGAAGTTGATGTCGAGTTCACTGAAGACGGCATTCAACAAATCGCCGATGCAGCATGGACAGTCAACGAAACTACCGAAAATATCGGTGCTCGTCGTCTACATACTGTAATGGAGCGTTTGATGGATGAGATTTCATTTGATGCTACAGATAAACCAGGTTCAAAGCTCACCATTGATTCAGGCTACGTGAAATCAAAACTAGGTGAGTTTGTAGAAGACGAAGATTTAAGTCGCTTTATTCTGTAGATTTAAGCAATCTTAAGTTTGATGAGGTGTCATCTCCAAAAAGGCGGTGACACCTTTTTTTGTGCTACATTTCCCGTATACTAAAACGAACTGAAATTAGAATGCTTGGCTATGAATCAATCTGTTCGTATTTGGCTCGATGCAGCCAGACCTAAAACACTACCACTCGCTTTAGTCTCCATTATCACAGGCAGTGCACTCGCTTTCTCTACTGGCAACATGTCTTGGAGTGTCGCTTTACTTGCTCTGCTTACCGCGACCCTGCTGCAGATTCTCTCTAACCTAGCCAATGATTATGGCGATGCCGTCAAAGGCACCGACAACGACAACCGTTTAGGTCCAATGCGTGCAATACAATCAGGCGAAGTGTCACAGCAAGAGATGAAGAAAGCCATCGTGCTGAATATCATTTTGACTGTGATTGCAGGACTAGGTTTAGTCTTTCATGCGCTGGATTCAATGCAAAACATTTTAGCGTTTATCGGACTCGGCGTATTAGCCATCATCGCTGCCATTGCCTATACCGTCGGTAATAAGCCCTACGGCTACGTAGGACTAGGCGACATTTCAGTATTTATCTTCTTTGGCCTGCTTGGTGTCTCAGGTACCTACTTTTTACACACTGGCCATATCGACTCTCTACTCTTCTTACCAGCTGTCGGCTGTGGATTACTCGCGGTTGCCGTACTTAACGTCAACAACATGCGTGACATCGAAAATGATAGCGCCTGCGGTAAGCGTACTGTTGCGGTGAGACTGGGTGAGCACAACGCTAAGGTTTACCACTTCACACTGTTATTATGCGCAGTCATCGCCTTTGCGGCTTATCTCGTTCTACAACAATCACCTTTGTGGATCAGCCTGCCTTTTGTCATCAGTCTTATTGTTGTCATCAAACACGGTAGAGCGGTTTGGCACGCAACACAGCCTGCGCAAATTGCCCCTATGATGCCGATCGTGGTGAAGTGTTCATTAGTCACTAATATCCTGTTTTCAGGAGTGGTTATAGCTCAAACTCTGATGACTTAATTGAGCCTTGTCATTGCATTGACCTATTCACCCGATATACTCGATTTATACCTTTTGTAAACTGCAAAGAAGAGTCGCCATGGAATACAGTACTTCAGCCCTATGTGATATCTACCTAGACCAGGTAGACGTTGTTGAGCCAATGTTTAGTAACTTTGGTGGCCGAGCCTCATTTGCAGGTCAAATCACTTCGGTAAAATGTTTTGAAGACAACGGCGTTATCCGCGAAATTTTAGAGCAAGATGGTGTAGGTCGAATTCTACTTATCGATGGTGGTGGTTCACTGCGTAAAGCTCTTATCGATGCAGAGATCGCTCAACTGGCAGAAGATAACGAATGGGAAGGCATCATCGTTTACGGCTGCGTGCGCGAAGTTGATGAACTGGAAGACATGAACCTTGGTATCCAAGCCCTTGCTTCTATTCCTGTGGGTGCAGCTCAATCCAATGTTGGTGAAGTAGATGTGCCAGTTAACTTTGGCGGTGTGACCTTCTTACCGGAAGATTATGTGTATGCCGATAACACTGGGGTGATTCTTTCTCAAGAGCCGCTTGATGTGAATTTTGAGGATGAAGAGGCGGTTGAATAACTGTCATAGTACTTATCAGAATTGTGCTCGCTGAGGCAAGGCCCCTGCCTGCGCAGGGATGACGGCAGGGTTTCTTTACGCCCAACAGTGGTAAATAACAGACATAAAAAAACGAGAACTCTAGGTTCTCGTTTTTTATTCAAATCAGTAACAGTTAGTCATTACCAAATAAGTCGCGCGTATACACTTTGTCGGCAACGTCAGCTAACTCAGGCAACATACGATTCGAGATAATCAAATCGGCTTCTTGCTTAAACGCATCGACATCTTGAATCACGCGAGAGTGGAAGAAGTGCTCTTCTTTCAGCACTGGCTCATAAACAATGACTTCAATACCTTTCGCCTTCAGACGCTTCATAATGCCCTGAATACTTGACGCTCGAAAATTATCTGAACCTGACTTCATGATAAGACGATACACGCCAACAACCTTAGGCTCACGCTTCAAGATAGATTCCGCAATAAAGTCTTTACGAGTACGGTTAGCATCAACGATTGCACCAATGATGTTATTTGGCACTTCTTGGTAATTAGCAAGCAGCTGCTTAGTATCTTTTGGTAAACAGTAACCACCATAGCCAAAAGATGGGTTGCAGTAGTGGCCACCTATACGTGGATCCAGCGCAACTCCTTCGATGATTTGGCGAGTATCCAATCCAAGCGCTTCAGCATAAGAATCTAACTCATTGAAGTATGCAACGCGCATTGCAAGGTAGGTGTTTGAGAACAGTTTCACCGCTTCAGCTTCAGTTGAATCAGTGAATAGCACATCAATATTCTCTTTTTGAGCCCCTTCCACCAATAGATCAGCGAACACTTTTGCCCGTTCACTGCGCTCACCGATAATAATGCGAGACGGATTCAGGTTGTCATAAAGGGCGCTACCTTCACGTAAAAACTCTGGAGAGAAGAACACGTTCTCAGTACCCAGCTCTTCACGAACACGCGCACTGTAACCAACAGGTACGGTGGACTTGATAACAATGACAGCATCAGGGTTAATCGCCATCACATCTTTAATCACCGCTTCAACAGAACTGGTATTAAAGTAGTTGGTTTGTGGGTCATAATCTGTCGGAGTAGAAACAATCACATAGTCCGCACCAGAATACGCTAACTCTTTGTCCAGAGTAGCCGTAAAGTTTAAGTCATCACGCTTCAAAAACGCTTCAATTTCACTATCAACAATCGGCGATTGCCCATTGCACAGCATGTCCACTTTTTCTGCGTTAATATCAACCGCTACTACCTCATGATTCTGAGCTAGCAACATCGCATTTGATAGGCCGACATAGCCTGTTCCTGCAACCGCTATTTTCATAGTTTCATCTTACAAATTGATTATCATTTTAGCTGGTTATCTAAGGCGTCATAATTTATGTGTACACACTTAGTCAAATCACCAGTTTCTCTAGCCTTGTATTATTGACAGCGAGCGCTAAGCAATCAAGTAACACTTTGTCTCACCTGTTATTTAGGCGCGCTTGGCTAACGTATACGATCTCCAGCACCCTTCCCAATGGCTGTCGCGATAATTAGCCTAAAGTACTGAGATAGTGAGTGGTTGCTTATCATTCTCGCATCTACTTGCGCTAACTTTTTCGGCTCAGACATATCGATGCCATTTACCTGAGCCAACCCAGTAATGCCTGGCAGTACTTTATCCACACCTAACTCGCGTCTCTCTTCAATGAGTTCTTCTTGATTAAACAAACAAGGCCTAGGGCCTACAAAACTCATTTCACCTCTAAGCACATTAACCAGTTGAGGCAACTCATCAAGCTTAGTTTTTCGAAGAACAGACCCCAACTTAGTGACCGATTGAGCATCTACCATATGCGTCGCTACCGATTGTGTTGATACCACCATCGTTCGGAATTTGTACAAGGTAAAAGCTTTTCCTTCTTTACCAACTCGCGTCTGGCTGAATATCGGAGAATCACTATCCATTCGGCCAACAAGATAGACAACAAGCATCACTGGCCATAAGAGACATAGCCCTGTTATTGCAAATACAAAATCTAAAAGTCGTGTTAAAGGGGTGTTCATTGCGCTTCGCTATCCTTTACTAATTTTAATATACCTTGCTTAAAAGAATATGGAGGGGTCCAGTTCAAAGTCTGCTTTGCATGGCTGATGTCAAACTGAAGGTTACCAAACATTCGTTCAGCAATATTCTTCTTCCCTAGTACTTTAAGCAAACCACCTAGAATAGAGGTGGGAATAGGGAGCAGCTTGATACGATTTTCATAGGCATTCGCTAACTCTTTTATCAGCTCAGTGGTAGAGACATCATCATCATCCGAGACCAAAAATGTCTGATTGGCTGCTGAAGGGTGCTCAAGACAACAACAAATAATATCAATCAAATTTTCAAGGGAGATAAGGCTCCGCTGATTATCGATGGCTCCGAATGGCAAAGGTAGAGCAGTTTGACTCAATTTCATTAAAGCAGCAAAGTTCGCTTTGACTCCGGATCCATAGACCAAAGGTGGACGTATGATAACAATTTCCATACCGGTATCTTCCGCAAGTCCTGCTAGCGCAACCTCTGCTTCATACTTACTAATCGCGTATGGGTCAATAGGAGACTTGACAACACACTCCGTCATCGGGTGTCCTAGCTCACTGCGTTCGCCATTCACTTTAGCAGTGCTGATGAATATGAATCGCTTTACACCTGCGGCTGCGGCTTGTTGAGCCAGTCTAATTGTCGCATGTGTGTTCACTTCCCTATATTCGTTTATCGGACTCTGAACCGTATCATTCAGAATATGTGCTCGAGCAGCGCAATGAACAAGCACTTCTACTTGTTGTTCACGTAAAGCTTTCGCTACTTCAAACGAGGTTGATAGATCAATTTCGATTGTATCGTTAGCACAACCCTTTCGTGTCATTGGAACTGGAGTATACTTAGGAGATTGCTTTAACGTCCTCACCAGAGCTTTACCCAGAAAGCCAGAAGCTCCAGTAACCGCGATGTTATTCACACTAATTACGCTCATTGTCTACTTTGCTGTGTATTATGCCTCAAAATCACAAAATTGCTTAGCTAAGTCCTCATTCTCGTGAACTTAACTGCCTTTGTGAACCACTTCGTACTTCTATCTAGCGCCCTAGCCGCTATCATCTAGCTAGTTTAACCAACAGCAGGTAGAATATAGGAAAACATCATAAAAAATTCGTCAACAGCTAGGTTTATCATGCTATTTCACACGCCTTTCGATTTTCTTCTCTCTGCGGACAGAAAATTAAAGCGAACAATAACAATAACATACGATATTATTGCCATTGCACTATCTTTGTATTTGGCGATCGCATTACGCCTCAACGTGTATATTTTTGAGTTACATGTTCCCGAAGTTCTGAGCCTTGTAAGTACTATCGTTGTTACCATCGTCTGCTTTATAAACTTAGGCATGTACCGTGCGGTATTACGCTATATGATGTTACCGGCTCTAAGTACCATTTTCTTTGCTGTTTTTCTCTCAGCAATGACTCTCGCTCTCTCTGGTTTCTTTTTTCACACCTTTATTCCAAGAAGTGTTCCTTTTATCTATGCGGGCTTAGCTATTTTGACTCTTGGCGGACCACGGGTACTCATTCGTTCTGTGTACTATCAAGTCTACAAACGGAAAAAGCCCAACGTCTTCATCTACGGCGCAGGATCTGCAGGCCGAGATCTTGCGAGTGCACTAATCCAGGGTACTGAATTTCACCCAGTAGCTCTTCTTGATGATGACCCAGAAAAAGTTGGGCAGATATTTTACGGCGTGCGTGTTTACCACAGCTCTGACTTTGATGATTTAAAAGGGCTATATAGTCCAGTAAAAGTACTATTAGCTGTTAATAACATAGGAACAGGTGAGCGCTTAAGATTACTCGAAAAGGTATCGCACTGGCCGGTAGAGATATTATCCGTTCCATCGGTTGAAGATATAGCGATGGGGAAAGCAGACTCGACAGAGGTCAAGGATTTGGATATCGCGGACCTGCTTGGTCGTGAAGCTGTTGAGCCTGACATGACACTTATGGCAAAGAACATTGAGGGGGCCAATGTCATGGTAACAGGCGCTGGAGGCTCAATTGGCTCGGAGCTTTGCCGCCAAATTCTTCGCCTGAAACCTCGTTCATTAGTTATATTTGAGCTTAACGAATACAACTTGTATAAGATTGATCAAGAACTAAATAATATCAAAGAACGTTTAAACCTCGATGTAGCTATTATTTCAGTATTAGGGTCAGTTCAACGCCAGAATCGTTTAGAAAAAACCATGTTAGCTAACAAGGTAAATACCGTTTTTCACGCAGCTGCCTATAAACATGTACCACTTGTCGAGAGCAATATTGTTGAGGGGGTGCGTAACAACGTATTTGGTACCTTATATTGCGCTCAAGCAGCGATTAACTGCAATGTGCGAAATTTTACCCTGATCTCTACTGATAAAGCGGTTAGACCAACAAACGTCATGGGAGCAACAAAGCGTATGGCTGAGTTGGTCCTACAAGCACTCGCTGACAAACAGCATGATACCACCTTCACTATGGTGCGCTTTGGCAATGTACTAGGCTCATCCGGATCTGTTGTTCCATTGTTCAAACAACAAATTCGCAAAGGTGGACCTGTTACAGTGACTCACCCAGACATTATTCGTTACTTTATGTTGATTCCAGAAGCAGCACAATTAGTAATTCAAGCTGGCGCTATGGGTCACAATGGGCAAGTATTTGTCTTAGACATGGGAGAACCTGTTAAAATTCTGGATCTCGCTAAGCGGATGATACACTTGATGGGCATGAGAGAGCACATTGATGAATGCGGTCAGGAAGGCGACATCACTATTAAATTTACTGGTTTACGTCCTGGAGAAAAGCTCTATGAAGAACTGTTAATTGGTAACAATGTAGAAGGTAGTGGCCACAAAAAAATCATGACGGCCAAGGAAGAGATGCTTATCTGGCCTCATATGGAACCGCTCTTATCAGAGCTTGATACTTGCTGTCATAATTTTGATGAAGAATGTATCATACACATCCTCTTAGATGCGCCGACTGGATTTACCCCAAACAAAGAACCCGCTAATTGAGAACCAAATGAAAGTACTACATGTTTACCGCACCTGCTACCCTGAAACCAAAGGAGGCCTAGAACAGGCCATCCGTTATATTTGCAAAGGAAGTAGTGAGCAGGGTATTAACAATACAATTCTCACATTAGGTGCAGAAAATAAAGAATATGACTTTGAAGGCTCCAGAATTATCGTCGTAAAAAAAGATTGGGAGCTGTCTTCTAATGGGTTCTCATTTAAGCTAATCAAACGCTTTCGCGAGTTGAGCCGCTCACACGATATCATCCACTACCAGTACCCTTGGCCTACGGGTGATCTTCTCAGTCTATTTGCATACAAAAGACCATCTTTAGTTAGCTATCAGTCCGATATCGTGAAGCAAAAAGTGCTTAAGAGAATTTACCAACCACTAGAGCAATTCTTTTTATCTCGGGTCGACCGAATAGTCGCCAGCTCCCCTCAATATGCCAGTACAAGCAAGAACCTAATCAAGCATAGCGACAGAGTGGATGTGATCCCTCTCGCCATTGATGAAAGTACCTATCCGAAAGTTGATAAGGATAAACTGGCAGCGTGGGAAGCTGACGTGGGGCAAGGATTCTTCTTGTTTGTCGGCGTGCTTCGATACTATAAAGGTCTTCAATACTTACTGGAAGCCGCGAAGAAGAATGGCCTATCAGTTGTTATTGCAGGCGATGGTCCAGAAAGAAAGCGTTTAGAGAGTTACATCACCGCTAATAAGCTGACAAACGTAAAGATGGTGGGGTTTATTTCCGAAGAAGACAAAGTCGCACTTCACACCTTGTCTAAAGCGTTCATTTTCCCTTCTCATTTGCGCTCCGAAGCTTTCGGAATATCGCTAGTCGAAGCGCAAATGTTTGGCAAACCAATCATTAGTGCCGATATCAACACTGGCTCTTCGTATGTAAATATCAACGGAGAAACTGGAATTACCGTTCCTCCAGCTGATAGTCAAGCACTGGCAGAAGCTATGAACAGCCTAGATAACGCTCAAGATAAAACTGTTAGTTACGGTATAAATGCAAGACAAAGATATGAAACCGAGTTTACAAATGAACGTTATGCAGACAGCTATATAGAATTATACAAGCAATTGTTCACTAAATAACCTTAAGCTATTTATCAAGTCGTTCAATCGTCTGGAGTAAATCATCAACTGTGTTTGTCCAAGTAAATTGAGCGACTCTAATATTGCCCTTGTCAACAAGCTGTTCTCGTAGCAACGGATTTTCTATTAACTTAAGAAGTCCGGAACTGATTGCCTCTATGGATGTAGGCTCTACCAACAATGCGCCATCACCGGCTACCTCTTTGGTTGCCCCGCAGTTGGATGTAAGCACTGGAGCCCCAGAGGCCATAGCTTCGACAACAGGTAGCCCAAAACCTTCGTAGAGAGAAGGATAAGCGAAAACCATTGCTGACGCATACAATTGCTTTAACTCTCTGTCAGACACATACCCTGTAAACTTGATTTGTCCTGAAGCCACAAGTGCTCTTGCCGAATCAAGCATTGCCTCATTTTTCCAACCGCTATCCCCAACCAGAACCAAAGGCGATTGTTCTCGAGTAAGAGCAGGCAGCGATTTGTAGGCTTCAATTAATCTCGTCAGATTCTTTCTCGGCTCTAACGTACAAACACTGAGAATATAGGATTTGCTGTTAAGATTAAGTCTATCTAACAACGATGAAGAGTCTTCAGTGTGCTGAGACCCAAACCCTTCATCAACACCAAGGTATAGTGTAGATGTCTTGCCAATGCTCTCAGCGTAATGTTGATTGAGTTCGTCTAAAATGAAATCTGAGTCAACGACGAGATGATCGGACTTAGCGATAGTGCTAGATAAGCTACTCTGTAAGTACTCAACTCTACTTCTAGGGTGAAACTCCGGGTGAGTAACAAATGACAAATCGTGTATTGTGGTCACGGTTTTTCCGGCATACTCAAAAGGTATAAAGCTGGGTTCAAAATAGACGTAGTTACTCTCAGCCAACATCTTTAATTTTGGCCGCAACTTGATAGTAAGCAACAGTTTTTTCAACTGATAACTACCTGGAATTCCCCGGGCAATACCCACTAGTTTACGCTTTAATCCACTGCCGCTCTTGGTTTTAACTAAACCTGCTAGCTCGAAGTCATGAATAAATTTCGCCGTCTGTTCTGAGTTGAGGTACCGCCCTTCATGAATTGACACCACCTCAACTGGTCTCGTCAAAAGCTCCTTAACGATATTGAGTGTGTAGTAACCAATACCTGTTAGTGGTCGTTTTATCGGAGATAGATTGATAAGAACTTTAGTCTGCATGATACATATCAGCCAGTGTCTTCTCGATCTTGATCGAAGGCGCTTTGCCGGTTAATGACATTAACTTCGTATTATCACCACCTAGCACTTTAATTTCGTTGGCTCGAACAAAATCAGGGTTGACTCGTACTTTAATTTTGTAGCCAGCGATTTCTTCCATCATGGAGATAATCGCCTGCAATGAAGTCACCTGCCCGGAACACAAGTTGACGATCTCAGACTGAGCATTAGACTCTAATAGGTTTGCGTAGGCCAAAGCAATATCACGAACATCGCTAAAGTCCCGAGAAACATCAGTATTACCCAACTCAATTTCAGGAGCATTTCTCTTGAAATGAGAAACGATTTTAGGGATCAAGAAGTGTTCTGCTTGACCAGGGCCCGTATAGTTGAATGGTCGAGTGATGATCATTGGATATTCACTAAACCACAGCTTCGCCATATGCTCCATGGCTAACTTACTCATGGCATAATGATTGACAGGTGAAGGTGAGACAGCCTCAGAAATACACTCTACATCTTCAGGATTTCCATAGATATTCGCGCTGCTCGCAAAAACGACTTTCTCCAATTGAAGCCCAAGTTCTTTCGCTGCTTCTAGAAGGTTCAGGGCACCAAACACATTAACATCATAAAACGCTTTTTGATCAGCGTGACCAACAAAGGACAGCGCAGCTAGATGGATTATATAGTTGGGTTGCACTTGTTCCAAACACGCTATCACCGCCTCACGATCCGTGAGGTCACAAGCCACTTGGTCTTGATTGGCATTTCGATAAACAAGCCCGACGACAGAATAACCTCTTGAGATTAATTCCTGTTCTACATACTTGCCCGTAAAACCATCCACACCCGTCAACAAAACTTTCTTCATATCCATCATCCCCAAAAAAAATGGCAACAGATAAACTGCTGCCATCAATCTTATAAACTAACAACTAAAATTAGAACGAGAACCCTTGCTCGTTGCGTCGAAGGTCAGCTTCAACCATCATCGCACAGAGTTCTTCAAGTGTGGTAGTCGGCTCCCAACCAAGCTCTCTCTTCGCTTTTTCTGGATTACCAATCAACAGATCGACCTCTGCTGGACGGTAGAATTTGGGATTAACCTTAACAACTACTTTACCAGTAGCCTTATCAGTAGCGGTCTCATTTTCTTCCAAACCACTCCACTCTAACTCGATACCTGCTGCTTTGAATGCCATAGTAACAAAATCACGAACCGTTTCTGTACGGTTTGTTGCAAGTACGTATGTATCAGGTTTGTCAGCTTGAAGCATACGCCACATGCCTTCTACGTAATCTTTAGCAAAGCCCCAGTCGCGCTTAGCATCCATATTACCCAACTCAAGTACGTCTAGCTTACCAAGTTTGATTTTTGCTACTGAGTCGGTAATTTTACGAGTAACAAACTCTTGACCACGCAATGGTGATTCGTGGTTAAACAAAATACCGCTTGTAGCGAAGATGTCGTACGATTCACGATAGTTGATCACCATCCAGTGAGCATACAGCTTCGCAACACCGTATGGGCTACGTGGGTAGAATGGCGTAGATTCACGTTGAGGAATCTCTTGAACCTTACCAAACATCTCAGAAGTCGATGCTTGGTAGAAACGGATCTTAGGATTAATGATACGAATCGCTTCAAGAAGATTTACAGGGCCTATGCCCGTGATTTCAGCGGTTGTAAGTGGCTGATCAAACGATACGCCTACAAAACTTTGAGCAGCCAGGTTATAAACCTCTGTTGCGCCTGTTACTTGAAGTACACGGATACTAGAGGACAAATCTGTCAAGTCATACTCCATTAGCTCAAGGTTTGGGTGATTTTTAATACCCAAATCCTCTATGCGCCAAAAATTCACAGAACTAGTACGACGATAGGTACCATAGACTTTATAGCCCTTTTCAAGAAGGAGCTCTGCTAAATAGGCCGCGTCTTGACCCGTAATTCCGGTAATTATCGCAGTTTTCATTAAATTTACCTCTTAAACTAAAAATCTGTAGCCTTTTTGGACACTTCTAAACTAAGGAAGAGATCTAGATCTGAAGGAATACCTAGACCGTACATACCATTAGCTTCTTCTCCAATGTTGAAGACTCCTATCATACCATTTGCTTCAGCCAAAAAAGTATAAACGGGGGCTACATAGAACTCGTTGTTACTCCGGATGTCTTTTTCGATCATGTAATCTGCGTAGTTACAAAAATCCGCACCTTTAGCAAAGTTATATATTCCAACTGTAGCCTCATCAGAAATAACTACCTTTTCAACCACTTCATTAACAAGGCCCGATGAACTATCAATTTTTGCATAAGACCACTTCGGGTCACTCGCTTTCATGGTTAACATTGAACCGTCCAGTCCACGATCATCCATGTCCTTTAGATATAGGTTGATGTCAGAGTCAATCCATTGGTCCGAGTTGGCAATCATTAATGGATCAGAATTATCGATGAACTGTCTTGCTTTCAAAACGGTAATGGCTGCGCCTTCAGTCACACCATCTATACCAATTACTTCAAAGTTATCACAAGCACGTTTAAAAACACTTTGTAGGTCGTATTTCTTTATATGCTCTTTCTGGCAAACAAATATGAAACGATGGTCGCACTGCGGTTTAAGATTGTTAATAACAACCTCGATCATATGCTTACCGTTTACATCAATCAACGGCTTTGGTAATTCATAACCAGCATTAGCAAAGCGACTACCTTTTCCAGCCATAGGAACTACTATATTTAACAAAATTATTCACCCTTTAGATATTTATCATTTAATGCGCCTGGAAGTTTAGCTACAACTGTTACGGTGTCTTCCAGCGCTTCAAAGTCAGTATACTCCCCAGGCTCAATCGACAAAATATCACCTTCGTTGAGGATAAAACCATTCATTTTAGCCTTACCTGAGATAATAACAGTAATCTCCGTAGCGATCTTGTGGCAATGGGAGGCTTCTAAATCACCTTTATTGAATCTTTGAACTGCGATTTCAACGTCGGTCGTTTTATATAGTGATGGTTCAAACCCACCAACAAACCACCCTCTAACGAAGTCTTCTATTCTACTTTTTTCCATTATGCCCCTCATAAAGATACGCATCCATAGTAAGCATTTCTAACTTATTATTCCAGTGAATAATATCCACTCCCAAGAAGGTAGTTTCATCAATTGTCAATTCGAACTCGATAACACTTTGTCTATTGCTTGAAGCAAATATCTTTCTCGCCTTAAAGCTAAATCTACTTGAGCCATTGAATATTGATTCAATATAGGTCATAACCTCATCACAACCAATAATACTAACACTAGGGTCATTCAGAGCAAATCTATCAGAGAGTAATCCTCTCAATTTATCGCCATCCCGATTATTGAAAGAGGTTACATATTCTTTAGTAAGCTCAATGATTTTTCTCTGTTCGCTATCATTATCAGCAGCCACTTTATCTTCAAAAGTAACCAATGCATGCTCATCATTAATATGGAAATACTTAGATTTGTCGATAGGAAATGCCTTAACCAAACCCTCAGAAAGAATTATTTCATTTAGAGTAGGGGCTATAAAAAACAAACCATTCGTTTTAACATCTTTACGAATCATATTTTTTGCAGACTCTAAAAAATGTCTTGCAGTTCTATAAAAATATACGCCAGCGATAGCATTCTTACTAATTGGATCTTTTTCAGCAGCCTGTGTGACGAACCCTTCAGAATCTACTTTTACATATGACCACTTAGGGTGAATAGATTCAAAAGTAAGCACAGCCGCATCGATATCACTTGAAACAATGTCATCTATAAAGGGTTGAATATCAAAATCAATAACCTGTTCAAAGCTAGAGATAATTAATGGTTCGTCAAGGTCTAAGTTTTCAATCGCTAGCAAGGCAGAACATGCAGCACCTTTAGTGTCACCATTAATAATACAAAGCTCAACATCATCAGAGAGTAGAGGTATTACATTGTTGAGTTTATACTTTTCCACTTCTAGTTTGGGGACGGCAACAACTATCTTCTTGTCAGAGCCTAGCTGAATAAATGGCTTGGCCGCACGCTCAATAAGGAGTTCACCGCCAATATCACTCAATATTTTGGGGAAGGAATTATTGGAGTTAGTTTCGAATGTTGTTTTTCCAGCTAAGGGAACCAAAACATTAATCATTTAATTTTCCACCTTATTAATAAATTCAGTAATTGCGTCGTAGGTGACGTCATTAACCGTATCAACTTTTAAGACGTGAGCCCCAGAAGCCCGAGCTGCTTTAAGCCCGTTTTCATTGTCTTCAACTATGACGCACTCCTCAGGCTGCAAACCTAATTTTCGTATTGCTAGATTGTATATTTCTGGATCAGGCTTACCTTTCACTACATCTTGATTTGATAGATAAAAGTCCAAGTACTCAGCCAGAGCAGCTTTATCCATCATTACTTTTACAGTATTTCTAATGGAGTTTGAAGCGACAGCCAATTTATACCCACTTTCTTTTAGCTTTGACAGCGCATACTGATGATGAAAGATAGGCTTACATAGTTGATGTGTAATATCCATTGTATACTGCTGCTTCATCTCATTAATGAATGAGTGCAGAGATTCGGGTAATACATGCGTCTTTGAGAGCATTCTTAGTTTTTGACCAGTAGAAAGCCCATCAAAAGTAACTAAATGGTCATGTCGGGTAATCTCAAGCCCAAATATAGCGAGAGACTTATTTAATGCATCATAGTGCCAATCTTTTGCATCGATAAGGACGCCATCCATATCGAATATTACAGCTTTAATCTTATTCACCACCGAAATATCTCCTAGCTTGCTCAGGTAAATCCGTACATAATACTAACGATTGACAATGTTCATTAGCCAACAGATAGTCCTTTATTTTTTTCCATTGCTCAGTCGGTTCTATTTTATGAAGCTCCGATGATACAATATATACTTTGAACCCTCTACTCACGAAAGAGTCCAAAACATCTAGATCCATCGGAGAGTCGTTAAAGCTATCAAACCAAATGCCATTAGCATTATTCCAAAGAAGGTTCTCAGATTCATACTCACTGTATCTAACTAAATATTTTAAGCTATCACGCTTATAAAGCACCGTGTCAGGTATAGACATATCAAAAACCACATAGTTTTGGATGTTATGCTTTTCTAAAATAGACAATAATAGTTTTGACAATCCATCAGACTTAATGTTGATCGCTAATGTCCGTTCACACTTTGAAGCAGAGTACATTAATAGAAAATCTTCAAATTTAACTTCGCTTCCACTTGGCATATCATGAGAGATAAGTAGTTCGCCTTTGCAGTCTCTTACATCAGTTTCTGTGCCAAACCCTAGTTCAAAACTTCTTTTAAAAGCTACTGCTTGATTTTTCTCTTCTTGTGATTTCCAGTAACCACGATGGGAGATTATTTCCATATTTTATCACCTTTCGAATAACTTTAGCATTTTATTAGTGAATTCATTTTTCCCCCAATGAGCCTGAGAAAAATTCTTATTTTCTGCGCACCTAAATGAACTAAGCTGTTTATTTATTTGGGCTTTTACCTCTTCATCTTTACTAAGGAGGACTGAACTTCTTTCTACGAGACTATTTAATGGTTCAATATCACTAACCAAGACATTTGTGCCACAAGCTAGGGCTTCTATTACAGGCAACCCAAGACCTTCTGAGTATGACGGAAATAGTAAGAGAGATGATGAACTATATAATCGAATCTGGTCCTCTGTAGTGACCTTAGGCCACCACTCAACCTCACAACATTCAAGCTGCTCGAAGAAATCTAGTATGTCTTCTTGACGGCATCTAACACCTCCAAATATTATTACGCGCTCCACATTCGTTTTATTCAAAAGAGATGGTATTCGCTTGAAACCTTTGCGTTCATCAAAAGGTGCAGCCAATATAATCGAATTATCATACCTCTTAGAGTTCTCAACATTATTAAAGCCGTATGGTATAAAAGGCGGAACTACAAAAATACTATCATTATCTAGATTTAAATAGGACATTTGTATTTTTGAAGCTTCAGAGATAGCAAGCACTCCGTTATACTCATTAATAGCACGCTCGTATCCCAAATAATGTTCTCTCGCAAAACGATAAAGACCATCATCAGAACTAGTGTTCATCGCATACATAATAGGAATAGCATCATATCCTATGCAGTAGGTTTTTTGTGCATTAAGACCCTCATTTATCTGATACATAATCCAGGGTGAACCTACTATACAAACATCAGTTCTTGGCAACTTTGAACCGTAATATAAGAGCGTAAATGGAAAATAGGAATTATTATTTTTCTCATTGATTTCATTAGTAAAAAAATCAATTAGACTATTTTTATCAATATTATCAAGTTTTACACTTTCATTGAATCCATTATTAACAGCGTATCTTTGATCAAAAATAAGTTTATTATATACACACTTTCCGAGTTCACTAGAGTGCCAATGAAAAAACTCTACTTCATATACATCATTTAAACATTCTGATATCGACAGAATATACCTTCGAACTCCATGATGATGATTTAATATGCTATCATCAACGACGATACAGAGTTTGGGCTTTATCATACCACTTAGTTCCTCTAATTTTTGACCTTACACTTTCTGGCATATGACACCACACTGAAAATAGAATCTTTTTAAATTTATTAATACCTTTTGTTTGTACATCTGAGTCAGTAGCAAATGTATTGGTATATTCTTCATTAATACCAATTGTATGCGCAACAGAGATTGTATTGATTCTAGGATAAATACCAATAGAGCACATCTGCATAGAAACTTCTACATCTTCAGCCTCGTTGTGAAGTAACAGTGCGTTAAAGTTACACTTATCTGCTAAGTGTTTTTTCACAACTAGTAACCCACCGTTTAGGAACGAGGAATCAAAAGCTTTATCCAAGTTTTCAATTTTTACAGGTGACTGCCATATTTTTTTGTTTACAGGAAAGTACAAGTATGATGGAAATTCAACTCCGGATGGGTACTTTTGCCGAACAGTAATAAAATCAAAGTCATAGCCAAAATCGATGAAACCATCAAAGAAGTTATCATCTATTTGATACCGATCATGGATAAGCAATACATTTGCATTTGAGGCTTCTTGAAGTATCAATTTTTTCTTCTCAGAGATTCTTGGCAAATTGTCTTTAGTTCTGAAAATGAAACGGACATTATCATACTCGGATAATTCATCAATTTTGGGACCAGCAATAAGAAATTCAACTTTAGTTTTACCTGATAGCTTAATAGCCTTTCTTACCAAACTGATAACATTTTCGTTTTTTTCTCCATTAGACAATATACCAAATGTCCAAGAACTATCTTTATAATAATCATTATTCAAACGAATAACAGAAAATACGCTAATTGTCTCTCCTGCTATTATTTTTTGATCAACTAAAGACACTTGGTTGTTAGGATTTCTACCTAAACAGGATTTGAAATCAAATAACGTTCCTTCTTGACTATCTTTAGTTCTAACTATTAAAGTTCCTTTTGAACACAACATTCTAATTGCTTCATCTAAAACTAACTTCCAAGAGTTCGGGTACAAGGAGAAAAGTTCTTTTTCAGTTAAAAGTATTGCATCATATTTTGCATGTAGCGAGGAGTGCGCCCTATAGTTCGTCGAAGCATTGAGAGATACGGCATCACTTTTTATTATAGGGCAATCACCCAACCATGCGACTTTATCATTCCCAGATATATTCTCACAAATATAATAGAACGCTTCGTCCTTATTTTTCTCTAAGCTCATCAGTTAACCACCAAGATTATTTAATTATTTTTAATATTTTCATTATTTTAAAAAAAAGACTAACTGCTTTTCTATTTTTGAAATACTCATCTAAATCGTCAATGGTCTGCAAAGTAGGATCAACATCTCTCAACACCTTATTTAAGTTAGCCAACTTAGAGCGGTTATTATTATTTTCTTGTATCAGGTTCTGGTATTCTTCTTCAATAGATAGTAATTTGGGGGACGGAAAATGCCAATAAAACTTACCATCATAAAGGTCTATACCTCTTAAAGATAACGTTTTTTCAATTTCATCGCTGTTTAAGCTATTCTTACAAAAATATAGGTTAAACTCATTCGACGCGTGGTCATTTGGTTTGAGTTTATATGGTTTGAAATCATTTTCCTTTAGCCATGCCAACACATTAGTTAAATCATTTTCTTCTTCGAGATAAAGGCCCAGGTCGGTATTGATACTCACTTCAAGCATACCTGCATCGATATATTGAATATAATGACCAGCCGATAGCAGAACTTCTAGGTCCAATCCCTGAGTATCTATTTTTATAAACGCCACCCTATTTTCTGGCCCAACATTATACTCTGACAAAATCATAGATAAAGGTTTGACTTCTACATCTTGTGTAGCATCGAAATACATATCCTCTCGAGTACTCCAGTACTCATCAGATAGTTTTGTTTCAGAAAAACTCAGTAGGCTTGACACCCCCCAATCATGGTGACTAGCGATATTCATCTTCGCTATTCTAGCTTCAATATCTATGGCAACAGGAATTACATCTATATTTTTAATACTATTCTTCAAGATGTCTTCTTTGATTATATCTACTAGGCTATTAATGGGTTCTATAGCTATTACTTTATATTGGTTATTCTTCTTTGCTATATCTAAAGCAAAATCACCATGATTCGCCCCAACATCAACTATTATCATAATTATCACCTATAGATATTTTTACACTTGGTTCAAAGTAAGCTGTACCACTAAAAATAAAACTACTCTTATTCTCGATCACATTAATATTAATAACGTTATGACACATTAAAAGTGACTCTCTAAACGAACGTTCATTGATACCCTCATTGACAAGTGCAAAATCAATGGAGAACTCCCCGTGCCCTACATTTAAGCAGAAGCTAAACTCTACTGTTAGATCATTACCTTTTTTGATTTCTTCACTTTTGACCCCCATGCAATGAGTATTGGTCTCAAATACAGACACACCGAATCTATCTGCTACCCGAAAGCCAACATGTGGTTCGTTGAGCAAACTACCACAATGAAATCTAGCTCTCAAAGTAACCTGGTCTCCAGGGAAGAACGTTCTTTGAGGTAAACCATTTTTGTCTAAAACATCACAGCCCGATAACCTATGGCTACTCAGATTCTCGCTTTCTTTTGACCGTGTCTTCTCAATTTTTTCATAGTTATCAACTAGTTTATCATATAACTGTATGGTTTCTTTTGATACACCATCGAAAGCGACTTCTCCTTCGTGCAGGAGAATAGCTCGGTCACAAAAGTTCATGATAGCTTGTGCATCATGTGATACTAATAAGATTGAAGTTCCAGATTCCTTAATTTGCTTCATATGATTGAAGCATTTTGCTTGAAAGCTGACGTCACCAACACTCAAAGCCTCATCAACGATTAGAATATCGGGGCGAAAGGCAGTAGCTACAGCAAAAGCTAGCCTCGCTTGCATACCGCTGCTATAGGTTCTAATCGGCAAATCGAAAAACTCACCAATTTCGGCGAAATCCTCTATCTCCTTGACTTTTTTATTGATGGCCTCTTGAGATTGCCCCATTAAGCCAGAGGAATGGTATGTATTTTCTCTACCCGTTAATTCAGGGTTGAAACCCATCCCTAATTCAAGAATTGCAGAAGTTCTTCCAAAGGATTTAACTTCTCCTTTTGTTGGGTTTAGAGTTCCGGTAATCAATTTTAATAACGTACTTTTCCCAGCCCCGTTCTTACCTATTACCCCAACAGCCTCACCTTTCTTTATTGAAAAGCTAATGTCCTTTAAGACTTCTTGTTTCTTGTTTCTCGAATTAAAACCAAACCATCCAAGGACCCTGAATAATTCACTATCATATTCCACGTAGGACTTACTTAAGTTTCTTACCGTAAGGATCTCACTCATAAAACATCCGCCATTTCTTTGCTTGCTTTTTTATAAACATATATAGCTAAAGAGAATAAAAGTACTGATAAAATCGAAGGATAAAGCAACATAGATAGATTAGGAGATCTATCATAAAGGAGAACATCTTGGTACCCCTGTATAATTCCTGTTAAAGGATTCAAATATATAACATACTGATATTGATGGGGAATAATTGAAATCATGTATACAATTGGTGTGAACCAGAACCAAAATTGCAAGAGTATAGTTACTATCTGCCCTACGTCTCGTATAAAAACGTTCAACAATCCAAATAGTAGCCCAAAGCCGATGGAAAATAGCAGAAGGATTGTAGTTAAAGCAGGAAGCCAGTACAAATACCTATAGGCGTGATGCCCGAGAATAAAAAAAACCGAGAAGGCTAGAACTAAAAAAAGGACATAGTTAACTAGTGAACTTCCTGTGACTACTATCGGCAATGCTATCTTTGGGAAACTCATTTTCTTAATTAAGCTTGCATTATCAATGAATACCGTAAGAATTCGGTTCACTATCTCAGAAAATAACGTCCAAGCAACTATTCCACTCAGAATATATATGGGGTAAGCATATTGAGTGACAACGCCAGGGAGTTTTGCCGTTAAAATGTTAGACAGTATGAAAGCATATACAAGAACCATAGCCAAAGGCTGCAATACCGCCCAAAGTAGCCCTAGTCTACTTCTTGCATATCTTGTTTTGTAGTCCGTTTTTATCGAAGATACAATATAGTATCGGTAGTTCCATATGTTTTTAAAAAACGAAAGCATTTCTGACCCCAATAACTTAATCTTCTTCACCAAGCAAATTTAGTAACTCTTTGGTTTTTCTGCCTAAAAGTTCATAATTCGCTTTAGACTCTACATTCAACCTAACAACGGGTTCTGTATTCGAAGAACGTAGATTGAATCGCCACTCCTCAAATTCCAAGCTAATACCATCAATCTCACCAAAAACGAGCGCCTCCCCTTTATAGGTATTTAATACTCGCTTAATGGCATCTTGAGAGTTGGTAAGTTTTGAATTTATCTCACCAGAAGAAGGATACGCTTCAATACGTTCTTTTACGGTTTCAGAGAGGTTCATCCCTTTTACAGATAATAACTCCGTCACCAATAACCAAGGAATCATCCCTGAGTCACAATATGCGAAGTCGCGGAAATAATGGTGAGCACTCATTTCACCACCATAAATCGCATCTTCTTTACGCATGCGCTCTTTAATAAAAGCATGACCTGTTTTACACAGAATTGGAACACCACCTGACTGGTTAACGACATCAATCGTATTCCAAGACAGTCGTGGGTCATGAATAATCTTTGCGCCTTTTTCTTTTTGCAAGAAAGCTTCCGCTAGTAGACCTACTATATAATAGCCTTCTATGAAGTCGCCATTTTCATCAAACAGGAAGCAGCGATCGAAGTCACCATCGAAGGCAATGCCCATATCAGCTTTATGCGCTTTCACCGCATTTGCAGTGTCCTCCCGACATTCTGGTAGTAGCGGGTTTGGGATACCATTCGGGAAATTGCCATCTTCCTCGTGATGGACTTTAATGATTTCCAAAGGAATATTCAAAGCGTTAAAGCGCTCTTCCAAAGAATCGATGACATGGCCTGCAGCTCCGTTACCCGAGTTGATCACTAACTTCATCGGTTTGATGTTGCTTGCGTTGATATACCCCATTAAATGGTCAGTATAGTCACTTAGGATATCAATCTTCTTGTAGGTACCTTTAGCAACTACATCAATAAACACATTCTCTTCTGCAAGAGTCTGAATATCACGTAAACCGGTATCACCACTGATTGGCTTAGCACCTTCACGCACCAACTTCATACCGTTGTAATCCATAGGGTTGTGACTTGCCGTTACTTCAACACCACCGTCAACACCTAGATGAAAAGTAGCAAAGTAGATTTCTTCTGTACCCGATAGGCCAATATCCAATACGTTGACACCTGAATCCATTAATCCGTCACTTAGAGACAGTTTTAGTTCTTCACTAGTAAGGCGAACATCACCACCAACAACTATCGATTTCTCGCCTTCGCTATCGCTTTTTAAGAACTGCCCATAAGCACGACCAATGCGATATGCGATGTCATTATTGAGCTCTTCTCCAAGCTGACCGCGGATATCGTAGGCTTTAAAACATGTTAACTTCGTCATTACTTATTTTCCTCTAAACGTACAACATCATCTTCGTTTAGGTATGAACCTGATTGAATTTCGATTAGTTCCAAAGGCATTTTACCTGGATTTTCAACCATATGGCTGACGCCAACCGGGATATATATTGATTGGTTTTCTGTGATGATTTGCTCGTTGCCATTGCTACTCACCTTCGCCGTACCAGAAACGACAACCCAATGTTCTGCGCGATGATAATGCATCTGAAGAGACTGTTTTTTACCCGGCTGCACGGTGATTCTGTTCACTTTATAACGGTCACCGCCATCAATAGCATCTGACTTACCCCAAGGGCGATAAACTTCACGGTGTTCACGATATTCTGCACGGTTCTCTGCTTTTAGGTGCTCAACAATGTTTTTCACCTTCTGGACGTTATCTTTGTGAGCAACAAGTACGGCATCCTTGGTTTCTACAACCACAATGTCCTTAACACCAACAGAGGCAACAAGCTTATTTGGCGCATAAATATAGCAGCCCTCTGTGTCCTCAATAATCGCATCACCGTGTATAACATTCCCAGCATTGTCTTTTTCAGACACTTCCCACAGCGCAGACCAAGAGCCTACATCGCTCCACCCTGCATCCATTGGCACCACAACTGCCTTCTCCGTACGCTCCATTACTGCATAATCTACAGAATCATCGGGACACTTCAGAAACTCGCTTTTTTCCACGCGAATAAAATCCATGTCCTCAACGGTACCTTCTGTTGCCTTTAAGCAGCATTTGTAGATTTCTGGAGAGTACTTCTTCAGCTCTTCGAGGAACACACTTGCTTTGAACATAAAGCAACCACTGTTCCAATAATACTCGCCACTAGAGACATACTGCTCGGCCACCTCAAGCTTAGGTTTCTCTACAAACTGATCTACTACATAGGCAGCATCACCTTGATTCGCTCCTCGCTTAATGTATCCATATCCGGTTTCTGGCGCGGTTGGAACGATACCGAATGTCGCTAGTTTGCCATCTTCGGCAACGACTTGCGCTTTACGAATAGATTTCTGGAAGGCTTCTGTGTTTTGCACTACATGATCAGCAGCTAGAACAAGCATGACAGGATCGTCGCCGTGAATCACCGCTTGCATCGCGGCCAGAGCTATCGCCGGAGCTGTATTTCGACCAGCAGGTTCCAAAACGATTCTCGCTCGTTGTCCATAGGTACGAAGTTGCTCTGCCACAACAAAACGATGATCTTCGTTGGAAATAATGATTGCTTCCGACGAGGACATACCATCAATACGTTCTAGAGTCGACTGTAACATAGTCAATGAACTGTGGTTATTCAGCGCTAAGAATTGCTTGGGAAATGCGGAACGAGAGAGTGGCCATAAACGTGAGCCTGATCCCCCAGCCATAATGACAGGTATAAACATAGAATTTTGCTTCTTAATTGTTGTAAATTTCATTAGAGTCCATGAAAGTCCGCACTAGATAAAAATTGAAGGTTAGACAGAAATGTTAGTTCTGACTCAAAGAAACAGTCATATAGAACCATAGACCATTACTTTTTTGATTACAGGCAGCCTTATGTAAATAAACTGAACTGAAATCCAAGGTTTTCTCTATTGACTCTTTCTTGGATTACCGACAATCCTTCGAGCATGGGTATGATCGTAACTTTTCTAGGACATTCTTTAGAATTGGATACGCTACCGCCCTTGAGTCAAGCCCTCAAAAGCTAAATAGTTAAGTATGGAGTCTTGCGGCGTAAACATAATTTGCGAAGATTATATAGGAAACCAATTTGATTCGCGACAGCTCAAACATTAAACCAAAGATAAGAAAACCAAACTCAGATAAACGCCATTGACCGCTACCTAATAAGTATCGAATGAAGGGAGGTAAGAATTGCGCAACTAGCTACAACTGACTGACATCATTTCAAGCTCAAACGGAATCATCCCTCTAAGTTCGCTCTATCGCTTGATTTTTTCCTTCTGGGCAATTGGCACTTGTATGCTCTTTTCGCCCTCAAATTTCCATTTCTGCGAGTATTGTTCATTAAAAAAGGCGCAAGATAAAGATAAATCCCTCTCACTATATAGGCTGGTTTTATGAAAGTATGAGGTAGTTCAAATTTACACAATTATGACATTAAAGTACAAAATCTACATACCGCTCGTCATTGATGAAGTACCTAGCGAGAGTCTGTTTATATATGATGTTCATTTCACTACTTCCACATCCACTAGTTCTTCTTTGAGCAACCGTGCAAAATCCGCTTTAACTTCACTATCTCCATGAATCAGATGCAATTGTTTTAAGTACTCCCTACAACCTTTTACGAAAATTATGAGATCATCTCTATCGGCGTGCGCTGAGTAACCTGATACTGTATGAACCATTGCATTCATTTCGATACTAGTCCCGTCTATCCAAACTTGTTCCTTACCTATTTGAATATCACGACCTAACGTTTCGTTCGCTTGATAACCACAGAACACTATGTCTGTTCGTCTGTCTGGAAGTAAAGCTTTTAGATAATCAACTACTCTGCCTCCTTGGCACATACCAGATGCCGAGATGACAATCGCAGCCTCTCCTGTCGATGCTAGTCTATTCACCACTCGACAATGTTCCTGATGACGTTCAATAACTACACACTGCAGGAAGTTCAAAGGTTGGCGACCTTGCTGAATCTTCTGCTTCGCTTCTTTAGACCATAACTTACGATAACGACGATAAGCTTTAGTAACTTTGGTTGCCATGGGAGAGTCAACAATGATAGGAATCGTCGATTGTAGTTGGTTTTGATGCAGTAGTGACTCAATATCAAACAACAACTCCTGTGTTCGGCCAACACTAAAGGCAGGCACAATGATCGCGCCTCCATCTTTTAAACTTCGTTTAATAATGGCCAATAACCTTTCAGTGCGTTTATCGATCGATTCATGGCATTTGTTACCGTAGGTAGATTCTAGAAATAGGTAGTCAGCACGTTTGGGGGGAATAGCGTCTGGTAGTAATGGCGTATGATTAGGTCCTAAATCTCCAGAGAATACTGCTATTTCATCTTTTGGCAGTTTTAACTCAATATAGGCACTACCTAAAATGTGTCCGGCGGGATTGAATCTTACATAAGTGAAATAACCTCCATAATTCGACTTAATAGGTGTCCATTCTGAGTAGTTTATAGGTTTCAGATGCTTAAAAATTAAATCAATGAATTGCGTTCTTTCGCTTTTAGATAGATCCAGCGTTAGTTTAAGACCATCGGATAACATTAATGGAACTAAATAAGCCGTTGCCTGGGTGCAATAAATAGGCCCACGAAACCCTGCGGCAAACAACCACGGTAACCTACCAATATGATCGATGTGGGCATGCGTCAGAATCAAAGCACGCACATGCTTTAAGCTGAAATCGATCTTCAGAGTCTGATTGTAAGAATCCGCTCCTTGAAAAAGCCCACAATCAATTAGCACAGATTCACCATTTATTGCCAATTCATGACAGGAACCTGTCACTGTGTCTTTGCCTCCATGATGTGTCACTTCTACATTTGGTGCTAACTGCATACCTATCTCCAGTTGTCATGCCTATCAACATAGACCTACTGTAGGCCGGTAGCGAACGTCAATGCTCTAGTTCATAACATTCTAACTTCTGTCGCATAGAACCAAACAATTGTCAGTCTCAGAGTAGAACCTGCGTCAACATGCTTTGGAAAAGCATTAATTTCTACTCTGGTACTTCCTGAGAACTTAGTTCCCTTGCTTTGAAGCTACGTGGAAATCTTATATACTCAACTGAATTATCCTATTCAAATGGAACCGTTTTATGATCATTGTAACTGGCGGTGCTGGCATGATTGGCAGCAACATTATCAAAGCGCTTAACGAAGCAGGCTTAAATGATATTCTGGTAGTCGACAACCTTAAAAATGGACGTAAGTTCAAAAACTTGGTTGACCTTGATATTACTGACTATATGGATCGCGATGACTTTTTAACGCAAGTTATGGCTGGCGATGATTTTGGACCTATCGAAGCGGTATTCCACGAAGGAGCATGTTCAGCTACGACAGAGTGGGATGGTAAGTATGTGATGTTGAATAACTATGAGTATTCAAAAGAGTTACTTCACTACTGTCTAGAGCGTGAAATTCCGTTCCTTTATGCCTCTTCTGCGGCAACTTATGGTGAGACGACTGTATTTAAGGAAGAGCGCCAGTATGAAGGTGCACTAAACGTTTACGGTTACTCTAAACAACAGTTCGATAACTATGTCCGTCGTCTAACTGCTGACGCGGAAGCACACGGCGAAAAACTGTCACAAATTACTGGATTCCGTTACTTCAACGTTTATGGCCCACGTGAGCAGCACAAAGGCAGCATGGCTTCTGTGGCATTCCATTTGAATAACCAAATGAATGCTGGAGAGAATCCAAAACTATTTGAAGGTAGCGCCCAGTTTAAGCGCGACTTCGTTTATGTTGGTGACGTAGCTAAAGTAAATCTATGGTTTATGGAAAATGGCGTTTCGGGCATTTTTAACTGCGGTACCGGCAATGCAGAGACATTTGAGGCTATTGCAGAAGCGGCGATCAAGCACCACGGTAAAGGGGAAATTGAAAACATCCCATTCCCTGACCATTTGAAAGGTGCTTATCAAGAGTTTACTCAAGCTGATTTAACCAACTTACGTGCTGCTGGTTGTGATATCGAGTTTAAGACTGTTGCTGAAGGTGTTGCTGAGTATTTGGCGATCGTGAATAAGTAGCAAGGTGCTTCTACGTTTAAGAATTTTGGTTGAAGTTTAGTCATCCTGGAGAGTAAATCCCTGCCTATGCAGGGATAAAACTCAAAAAATAACCCTGACGGCATGAAAACTGAATAATCTAGAAAGAGTTTATTGATGAATATTCTTATGGCCCTGTCCCAGCTTGAAGTCACTGGGGCTGAGGTTTACGCTACTACGGTAGGTAACGAACTCACCGCTCGGGGTCATAATGTGTTTTATGTCTCTGATACGCTGACAAAACCTCATGACGGCCCATTTTTCTCATTGCGATTTAACAAACGTAGTGTGCCACGTCGTTTTTGGCATGTGGGTTATCTCATATACCTAATCAAAAAACATAATATTCAGTTAGTCCATGCTCACTCTCGTGCATCAAGCTGGAGCTGCCATGTGGCCTGTAATCTAACTGGTACCCCTATGGTAACAACTGTGCATGGTCGTCAACCCGTGCATGCATCGCGTAAGAAATTTCATGCTATGGGTGATAGAGCACTACCTGTTTGTGAGGCGATTCGTGATCAACTACACAACGATTTAGCGGTACCTTTAGAGCAGATGGAGGTGAGTCGCAATGGTATTGAGACTGACAACTTCAAATGGGTTGAAGCACCTAACAACGCAAAACCTGTGATTACTATTGTAGGTCGCTTGACGGGCCCGAAAGGTGACTTATGTTATCGCCTGCTTGATGAGTGTTTAAACGCTGACAAATATGATATTCGTGTGGTCACTGGCTCTAAGTTTGAACCAAGATTCGAAAAGTTTAAATCAACCGTCAACTTTGTTGGTTATACCAATGATGTACCGACAATGCTAAGCGAAGCGGACTTAGTGATTGGAGCCGGACGCGTTGCGATGGAATCCTTGCTTTGTGGCCGCCCTACTCTGGCTATCGGTGAAGCGAAGTGCATTGGTGTGATCGACAAAACAAATGTTTCAGAAGCGATGGCCACAAACTTTGGCGATATAGGGCCAAAAGATCTCGATATCGACTTTGGCTCGATTCCTTCCTTTGTAGAGCAAGGGCTCACGACTGCACATTGCTCAATGGCCATCAGCGATACCATACGCGAACACTATACTCTCTCTTCGATTGTTGACCAAATAGAGCGTATTTATCAAGACGTCTATGTCACTACACTAAAGCGTGAAATGCCTGTAATCATGTATCACCGCTTTATTAAAGATGACAGTGGCAAAGGCGTTCACGGTACCTACCTGCATATCGATATGTTTGATAAGCATATGGCTCTATTGAAAAAGATGGGATTTGAAACACTGACGTTTGAGGATCTGCAGGATGGGCGTTTAATTCGCAGGCTCGAAGCGGGTAAGCGTTACATTATGTTGACGGTCGACGATGGCTATGTCGATAATTTAGAGCTGATGCTCCCTGTTTTACAAAAATACGACTTCAAAGCCGTGGTTTATGTGGTTACTGGTGAAACTTTTAACCGCTGGGATGTTGAAAACCCAAGTAATCCTGAGACGTCTGTGCCATTAATGAATACTGACCAGGTTAAGTTACTGTCGCAATCCGAGCTGATTGAGATTGGCGGGCATACCCTGACTCACCCTAAACTTAACACTTTATCGAATGAACAGCAGCTCCATGAAATCATCGAGAACAAAGCGGCGTTAGAGGCGACCATCGGCAAACCCCTAACTTCGTTCGCTTACCCATTTGGTGAGCATAATCAGACCTCAAAAGATATCGCTAAAGAGGTAGGTTATCAGTATGCAGTCGCCACCAACTCGGGACCACTGCAATTTCATAAAGATCCCTATCAGATCCGCCGTATTGCGATTTTCCCGAAAACAGATGTGTTTGGGTTGTGGCGCAAGGTGCGTGGCAATTATTTGTTTAGAAAGGCAAAGAAATAATGAAAGTAGCAAATGTATTCTATGTGACTTCACCGTTGCAGTATCTATGTGCATTTGAAGCAAGAAAAGCATTTGACGCATCTTGTAATATTTTAATTCTGGAAGTGGGTGATACCGTAAGAGGTTTGGAACAACTGCAACAACTGATATCC
Source organism: Vibrio mediterranei (assembly GCF_013364395.1). NCBI lineage: Bacteria > Pseudomonadati > Pseudomonadota > Gammaproteobacteria > Vibrionales > Vibrionaceae > Vibrio > Vibrio mediterranei. The sequence continues at coordinate 104,196 of NZ_JABXGK010000004.1, forward strand.
CGAGATAACTGGGATTGTACCTTTGAGTTGAAGACCGGAAACAGAACCTTTACCACACCCGCCTTTATTAGAAAATTGAAGCGTTATCTTTCCAGCCACGGATTATCTATTGATCACTTTTGCTTTGGTGAGTTTGCTAGCTGGCGAGTGAACCTGGTTCGCAAGAACCTTTCGTTCCGCCGTACCGTTTATTTTGATGACGGCACCCTTAGCATCAATGAAGTTGAGAAGTACATTAAGCCCGCCGTACCCTACTCCCGCAAACGTTGGTTTCATGACTTGCTGCTTCGCCTGCAGGGCGTTCAACCTGTGGGTGTGTTACCCGTACCTGATAACCTGTTGGTTTACTCTATGTTCGATTTTTCTGACGAACTTTTTGATAGTCAGATTAACCAATTTGCCGACCTGCTCAGTCGCTTTGACTCTTTTAATGCGTATGATGCACAGGGACCAGTGGCATTTATTGGTCAGGGTGCTATTGGGCATAAAAACCAAAAATCGCTGGATGCCCACTTAAAAGAAATCATGCTTTTTACTGAGAGCAAAGCTCAGAAAGTGGTTTATTTTCCGCATCGTAATGAGAGTGAAGCCGTGACAAAAGCCGTAAAGGCCATTAAGTCGGTCGAATATCACACTCCTGACCGTCCGATGGAGCTTGAGATACTGACCAAACGCCTGACTTTTTCCAGAGTGGTTGGCCCTTACTCTACGGCCCTGTTCACCTTAAAGAAACTTTTCCCAGAATTACCTGTCACTCTCATAGACGATGGACGACAAAGTCAGGTCATTTTGGAGATAAGAAATCAGTTAAATAAAGAGCAGATCTTAGACTCCATTATTACCAAAGATGGTCATTTTGAGTCTTTGAATTAAGCTCATCCCCCTAAACCTGCGTCGCCTTCTGGCGGCTAGCAAAGCACATGACTGTCGCAATGTGCGTGTTATACTAGTAACAAAGCAACTGGCAATGTCACAAGACCATACGTTGCAAGCAAAGGATACTTTTTCATGTTAAATAACAAAACCGTGCTGATTACTGGTGGCACAGGCTCATTCGGAAAACAATTCATCAAAACGATTCTTGAACGTTATGAGGATGTAAAGAAGATCATTATCTTCTCAAGAGATGAACTGAAGCAGTTCGAGCTTAAGCAGCAATATCCTCACAAAGATTTTCCTCAGCTGCGCTTCTTTATCGGTGACGTTCGTGATCGAAACCGCATGATTCAGGCGTGTGAAGGCGTGGATGTGATTATTCACGCAGCAGCAATCAAACAGGTAGATACAGCAGAGTACAACCCTACAGAATGTATTCGAACTAACGTTGATGGCGCGGAAAACGTGATTCAGGCAGCCCTGCAATGTGGCGTTCATGATGTTGTGGCACTCTCCACTGACAAAGCATGTGCTCCGATTAATCTATATGGCGCGACTAAGCTTGCCTCTGATAAATTGTTCACTGCAGCCAATAACATTAAGGGCTCTAAAGACATCCGTTTCAGCGTGGTACGCTACGGCAACGTCATGGGCTCAAGAGGCTCTGTTATCCCATTCTTCCTGAAGAAGAAAGAAGAAGGCCTGTTACCTATCACTCATGAAGAGATGACTCGATTCAACATCTCTTTGCAAGACGGTGTGAACATGGTGATGTACGCGTTGGAACACCACCTTGGCGGCGAGATTTTTGTACCGAAGATCCCTTCTTACAAGATCATGGATATTGCCGAAGCAGTAGCACCTGAGTGCAAAACGAAAGTTGTCGGTATTCGTCCTGGAGAAAAGCTCCATGAAGAAATGATCACCGATACTGATTCTCTCAACACCATTGACTTGGGTAAGTACTACGCCATTCTGCCCTCTGTATCATTTACATATACTGAGGAAGAGTACTTGAATCACCACAAAGCTGAGAAAGTACCGTTTGGTTTCAAATACAACTCAGGAACCAATACCGAGTGGGAAACCATTGAAGGGTTGCGTGCACTGATCAAAGAGCATGTTGATCCAAACTTTATAGTGTGAGAAGTAACGTGATTCCATACGGCAAACAAGAGATTACTCAACAAGATATCGACGCTGTTGTTGACGTTCTTAACTCTGACTTTTTGACTCAAGGACCAAAGGTACCCGAGTTCGAGTCAATGCTTACAGCTCATACCGGCGCGGCGCACGCATTGGCAGTCAACAGCGCGACCTCTGCTTTGCACATCGCTTGTCTGGCTTTAGGCTTAGGTGAGGGTGACTGGTTGTGGACCTCGCCTGTCACCTTTGTCGCATCAGCAAACTGTGGCCTGTACTGCAGTGCCAAGGTTGACTTCGTCGATATCAACCCAAAAACCTACAACATGTGTCCCGAGAAGCTTGAGCAGAAGCTGATTCAGGCAAAAGCTGAAGGCAAGCTGCCAAAAGTGGTGGTTCCAGTGCACCTATGCGGTCAGCCTTGTGACATGAAAGCCATTGGCAAACTTGCCAAAGAATATGGTTTCAAAGTGATTGAAGACGCTTCTCATGCGATTGGTGGAAAGTATCTCGGTAAGCCTATTGGAAACTGTGAGTACTCGGATATCACGGTGTTTAGCTTCCACCCAGTAAAAATCGTGACGACAGCCGAAGGTGGTGCGGCACTGACCAATAGCCAAACACTCGCGGATAAAATGGCACTGTTACGTAGCCACGGTATCACACGAGATCCTGCAATGATGCAGGGAGAATCGCATGGTGCATGGTACTACCAGCAGATAGATTTGGGTTTTAACTATCGAATGACTGAATTGCAAGCTGCATTGGGTGTCACCCAAATGCAGCGTTTGACGCAATTTGTCGCGGCTCGTCATAACTTGGCCTCTCGATACAATGCGTTATTAGAAGCTTTACCCGTTGTGCGCCCGTATCAGTTAGAGGATACCTACTCTGGTCTGCACCTGTACGTTATCCGTTTGAAGCTTGATGAGATCACTCTGACTCACCAACAAGTATTCAATGCATTACGTGAGCAAGGCATTGGGGTCAACTTGCATTATATTCCGGTACATACTCAGCCATATTATCAACAAATGGGCTTTGCCATCGGTGATTTCCCTGAATCTGAGCGCTACTATCAAGAAGCTATTTCGTTACCAATGTTTCATGGTATGACTGATAGTCAGCAAGATACCGTTGTTGCCATCTTGACTGAGATTTTAGCGAGCTAGCACATGAAAATTGCCATTATCCCAGCGAGAGGCGGAAGCAAAAGAATACCGCGCAAAAACATTAAGTTATTTCACGGTAAGCCCATGATAGCCTACTCAATTGAAGCCGCGTTGAGTTCAGGCTGCTTTGATAAAGTCATTGTGTCGACAGATGATCAGGAAATCGCTGAAGTTGCTAAGCAGTGTGGTGCTGAGGTTCCTTTTATTCGTCCAGATGACATATCTGATGATCATGCGACTACAATCGACGTCATCCATCATGCTATTCAATGGTATGAGCATCAGCAGGTCGAGGTTGACCACGTCTGTTGTTTATATGCGACAGCACCATTTGTTACCGCTAAGGACTTAAAACAGGGGTATCAAAAACTGGTATCCGATAAGAGAGTTGAGTTCGTATTCAGCGCGACATCTTTTCCTTTCCCGATTCAACGAGCTATCAAACTCTCGACATCTGGTGCAGTAACAATGTTTGCACCTGAAAATGAGTTGGTACGCTCTCAAGATTTGGAGGAAGCATATCACGATGCAGGGCAATTCTACTGGGGGAAAAAATCGGCTTTTCTTGAAAGGAAATCCTTCTTCTCACCCCACTCTAGAGTCGTTCTACTTCCAAGGCAAAGAGTGCAAGACATTGATACCGATGAAGACTGGCATTTTGCAGAAACGTTATATTCATTGATAGAAAAATCGTGATGAAAAAAGTCGTTTTTAGGACTGACGCTTCGATTTGGATAGGTAGCGGACACGTTATGAGGTGCTTGGTACTTGCTACTTCTCTGAGGGAGCATAATTATCAAGTCAGTTTCGCTTGCTTACCACAAAAAGGCGACATGATAAGCTACATTCAAAGCCGTGGATTTGATGTTATTAAGCTCACACCACCCAAGGTTCCTGTTGTCCCAAGCAGTGACAAAGACTACATTGCTTGGCTACAACGCACACCAGAAGAGGATGCGAACGATTTCTTGCGTTCTGTGGAAGATGCCCAATGGGTAATTAGCGATCACTACGCTATCGACAAGGTTTGGCAAAAAATCGTTCGTTCTCGACAGAAAAGCCTACTAATGAGTATTGACGACTTAGTTAGAGTCCATTCTGCCGACCTAATCATAGATCAAACCCTAGGAAGGAAAGCGTCAGACTATCAGTCTAAAGGCACAGTATTAGCCGGCAGCAATTATGCACTTTTAGATGAGAAATTCTCACAGCTACACCCTTCTGGTAAAAATAGAATAAAGCCTGAAAAGGCTCCCAAAGTCCTAGTTTCTATGGGTGGAATTGACGCGCCGAATGCTTCACTCAAAGTTCTAGAAGCCTTAAACGGGGAGGTAAATGCCAGTTTCACCGTGCTGTTAAGTAACCGCTCTCCAAATTATCAGCGTCTGCGAGATTGGTGTCAGGGTCGCGATAAAGTAACTCACATTGATTTTTCCGAAAATATGGCAGATCTGATGTTAGAGCATGATATTGCTATTGGGGCGCCCGGTAGTACTAGTTGGGAGAGAGCTTGTTTAGGTCTGCCAAGTATTGTCATTCCTCTTGCAGACAACCAGAAAGAGATATGTGCTCAATTGGTAAATCAAGGTGTCGCATTACAAGTCAATTTAGAGAATATTGAATCTGACCTCCTCAATACATACGAACAACTTCTTACTAAGTGGACCTCGTTACACCAAGCAAGCCTCCAGATTTGCGACGGTAAAGGTGTTTATAGAGTGACCGAAAAAATACTTGAGTTAGATTATGAAAATAGCCATTGTCTGTAGCAGCAACACACACCCCGTTTTTCCTTATTTGGAGTCATGGGTAGCGAACAATGCTACCAATCACCAAATTGAGCTGGTAACCAACATCAGCGAACTTAGCGGCTCTGGGGATATTCTATTCTTGGTATCCTGCTCTGAAATTGTGCACAAACAGACAAGGGAACTATTTCGCTATACGCTTGTGCTTCACGCGAGTGACTTACCTCAAGGTCGTGGCTGGAGCCCTCATATATGGGAAATAGTTAATGGCTGTAATGAGCTAACCCTTTCTCTTCTAAACGCCGAAGACGGAGTCGATACTGGTGACGTTTGGCAGAAAATAAGCATTCCATTGTCTGGTCATGAATTGTTTGATGAGATTAATCACAAGCTTTTTTCAGCAGAAATTGAACTTATATCATGGGCATGCGAGCACATAGATCAAAGTAATGCCACGGCTCAGTCAGAGAATGTCGAATCCTGCTACTATAGAAAAAGAACGCCAGAAGATAGCCAACTAGACGCCGACGCTTCTATTCGCTCTCAATTCAACTTGCTTAGAGTATGTGACCCTGAGCGATTTCCGGCATACGTTATAATCAATAACATCAAATACTACGTCCGATTGGAGAAAGATAATGAGCAATGAGCATATTCAGATTGAAGGACGTAAGATTGGTCCTAATTTCGAGCCATATATAATCGCTGAGCTGTCAGCAAACCACAATGGCGATATCAATAACGCATTCAAGATTATTGAAGAAGCCAAGAAGGCTGGAGCGGATGCAATTAAGCTACAAACTTATCGCCCTGACACAATAACTATCAATTGTGACAAAGAAGACTTCCAAATTCACGGAGGCTTATGGGATGGCCGTTCTCTATATGAGCTCTACGAATGGGCGCATACGCCATGGGAATGGCATCAAGCTCTGTTTGAGAAAGCGAAGGAGATCGGAATCACGATATTTAGCTCGCCGTTTGACTTCACCGCCGTGGACTTGCTGGAAGAGCTGGGAGCTCCTGCTTATAAAATTGCCTCCTTCGAACTTGTTGATCATGCGTTGATAGCGCGCGTAGCTAAAACTGGTAAGCCGATGATCATGTCCACAGGAATGGCAAACGAAGAAGAGATACATGAGGCCATTACCGTGGCAAAAAGCAATGGGTGTAGTGACCTGGTAGTTCTTCATTGTGTGAGCGGGTACCCTGCTCCAGCCGAGCAGTATAACTTAAGAACCATTGCAGATATGCAAGAACGCTTCGGTGTTCTCTCAGGTCTCTCCGATCATACAATTGATAATGCAACTGCCGTGGCTTCTATTTCTTTAGGTGCATGCTTGATAGAGAAGCATGTGACTTTAGATCGAAACGGTGGTGGTCCAGATGATAGCTTCTCTCTTGAACCCTCAGAATTGAAAGCGCTTTGCCATGATACTAAAACCGCCTGGGCTGCACTTGGCAAGGTAAACTATGAACGCACAGAAGCAGAAAAAGGCAATGTGAAGTTTCGCCGCTCTCTTTATGTCGTGAAGGATGTGAAAGCAGGGGAGCCTCTAACCTCCAATAATATTCGTTCAATACGACCTGGTTATGGGCTGCCTCCTAAATACTTAAAAGACGTCATAGGCAAAGTTGCAGATGTAGATCTTGTTAGAGGTACACCCCTAACAATTGAACACTTGAAGAACATGTAGTGAATACCAGAAAGACAGTATCAAAGCATATGAAAATTTATGTGATCAACTTGAAACGTAGTACTGATAGACGTCAACGCGTGCTTGATAACCTTGGCAATTTAAAGGTGCCGTTCGCATTTTTTGATGCTATCGATGGTAGAAATGCCCTCCCTGATGATCTAGAGCCTTTACTTGATCATAATCATCGAAAATGGTTTAGAAGTCGTCCTTTGTCACCAGGAGAGCGAGGTGTCTATGCCAGCCACTTTCGCCTTTGGCAAAAGTGTGTAGCGCTTAATGAACCAATAATTGTGATGGAAGATGATTTTCTGCCTACAGAATTTTTCACGTCTGCATTAACTATTGTGCCAAGTTTGATAGATAACGGGTATGAGTACCTTCGTCTAGAAGCACAAGATAAAGGTTTTTCACCGATAGAAAGCGATGGTTCATATCAAACCGTTCTTTGGCACGACAATTCTAAAGGAGCTCGAGCTTATGCAATATCTCCTTCTGGCGCCAAAAAGTTGATAGACGGTAACCGTAGGTGGCTATGTGCAGTGGATAATCAAATAGGTGAGTCCTATCGAACCAAGCTTGTCTGTGCAGGCTTGTTACCCTATGCCGTATACAATCCTGCCGACTTTGAAACCACTATTCAAACTGGCGGAAAAACAAAGGTTAAAATTATTTTCAAATTAACTCGTGAATTGTATCGCTTCTATAGGTTCATTCGACAAGTAATCTGGAATCAGGTTGGATTAAGTCAGTTAAAAAAAAGCAAGACACATGATTCCTAATAGAGCTATACAACGTCAGAACGTTTCGATGAAAATTCTTGTAATTGGTCCTTCTTGGGTCGGCGATATGGTTATGTCTCAAAGCCTTTATATTCGCCTCAAAGAGCTTTATCCAAATGCCAGTATTGATGTACTGGCTCCTGCTTGGTGTAAACCTATCTTGGAGAGGATGCCGCAAGTAAATAGAGCAATAGAAATGCCTATCGGCCATGGTTCTTTTGACCTCACAGGGCGCTGGAAACTAGGTCGCAAGTTGAAGGGTGAACGGTATACCCATGCATTTGTTTTACCCAACTCTGCCAAATCTGCACTGATTCCCGTTTTCGCTGGTATCCCGAAGCGCATTGGCTGGAAAGGAGAAATGCGCTACGGCCTCCTCAACGACTTACGCCCTGATAAGCGGGTGTTTCAATACTACGTAGAACGCTTTGTCGCGCTCGCGTCGACGAAAGAGACCATGCTACAAGAGGTGAAGCTGTCGTCTTGCCCCCGTCCGGCATTTACTATCGACGCGTCCATTCAACAGCAGGCACTTGATAAATTCAGCCTGTCGACGTATCGAAAGGTCTACGGCATGTGTCCCGGAGCAGAATTTGGACCGGCTAAACGTTGGCCAGATGCACACTATGCTAAGGTTGCACAATCCCTGATTGAAGAGGGTCATCAGGTCTGGTTGTTCGGTTCACAAAAAGACAAACAGGTGACCGAGAGCATACGAAAAGCACTGCCCCCTGAAGCGATGCAATATTGTCATAATTTGGCAGGAAGCACCTCATTAACCGAAGCAGTTGATCTGTTGGCGGCATGCGATACGGTTATCAGCAACGACTCTGGGTTAATGCATGTCTCAGCGGCAGTGGGCTGCAACATTGTGGCTATTTATGGCTCAAGTTCACCGGACTATACGCCACCACTCAGCGACAACGTGAAAATAATCCATACTGACATTGAGTGTCGCCCTTGCTTTAAGCGTGAATGCCCTCTTGGGCACTTGAAATGTTTGGTGGACTTGCCACCAAAGTGGATTCTGGACGCAATCCATCAACTAAACTCAAAAGAGAATTTGCAATGAAATACTACTGGTGTGAGCGCGGCGGCTATATCTCGAAGAAGGCCGAGCAATATCTACACAACGATTTTTCACCAGAGAAAGTCAAAAATATCACCGTCATTCGTCAAGCAGCACTGGGTGACTTAGTGATCGTGCGTCCATTTCTGACCGAAGCCAGACGATTTTTCCCGAACGCTAAAATTACCCTAGTCGGTGTATCTAACTACCAGTATGGCATGCCGTCTGATCTAGCTGACGAAACCATTTTTGTATCCGGCCGAGAGAAAAAGGCTGAGATGACACTGAAAAAGAAGTATCAGGAATTCTCTCAACTTTCTGAGCAAGATATTATTTTTGACTTGGCGGGTACCGCGCGTTCTTACTGGATGATGGCACTAAGCAAGGCAAAGTTGAAATTTGGCTTTCCCTACAAACCATACTTGAATGGCACTCTCTACAACATCTCCGTATTTCGTTCGGATTATCAGCCTGAAGTGGAGTGTATGTTAGATATGTTGAAAATGCTGGGGCACGCTCCACAGAGACCTCTGGATTTTGCCTACCCAAGTAATTTAGATGTCGTAGAATCAACAGAGGATAAACCGCAAATACTTTACTTCAATGGCGCTTCTACTAAGTCAAAAATTTTGTCTGAGCAACAAATGAAACAGCTACTCGAGAGCGCGGTTAAGGAACTTCCTGATTATGAACATGTCTATCTGGAAGGCAAAAACGATTTTGAAAAAGGCGATTTTGTCCGTCACCTGGAAACGCATGACAACTTTAAAATTCAGCCCTGTTTGCCTTTGGATGAGCTCGTCAGTTACGTTTCTAAAGCGATATTGGTAGTGGCTCCGGATACAGGTGTGAGAAATATTGCAGTCTCAACACATACACCAACCGTTGGTATTTTTTATTCGACCGTACCATTTCGCTATACACCCCTCGACGGACGCCATAATATTGTTATGAATGCCAATGGTGATATTCCGTCGAATCAACAGATTATCGACGCTGTTAAACACGCTCTATAGGTTACTTATGTCAAACTCCGAGCCCATTATCTCTGTAGTATGCCCATGTTATAACGAACAGGCCGTACTAACTATTTTCATGGAACGAATTTCATCGGTCCTACAAGACACCGGGTACAGCTACGAAGTCATTTTAATTAATGATGGCAGTAAAGACGACACCTTAAGTGTGATGGAATCTTTAAGAGAACAAGATCATCACGTTCGAACAGTAAACCTGTCTCGTAACTTTGGTAAAGAGGCCGCGCTGACTGCAGGACTGGATTTGGCTCGCGGAGAAGTCATCATTCCAATTGATGCCGACTTGCAAGACCCTCCTGAATTGATTCATGATTTTCTACGCGAATGGAATAAGGGGTTTGATGTTGTAGTGGCTAAACGAGTCGATCGCAGCACGGATTCATGGGCGAAAAAACTCTCTGCCGAGCTATTTTATAAGTTTCATAACGCGGTGGCACACGTGGAGATCCCAGAAAATGTTGGAGATTTTCGCTTAATCAACAGACGAGTTCTCAAGGCAATTCAGTTGTTACCTGAAAACCAGCGCTTCATGAAAGGGATTTTTTCTTGGGTGGGTTTCAAAACAGCGGTTGTCGAATATAAACGTGAGTCACGCGAAGCCGGAGAGACCAGTTTTAATGGGTGGAAGCTGTGGAACTTTGCACTAGATGGCATCACCAGTTTTAGTACTGCGCCGCTGCGTATTTGGCTGTATATTGGCAGTGTCATTTCAGCGTTTGCCTTTTTGTATCTTAGCATCACGGTCATTAAGACGCTGATCTTTGGTATCGACTCTCCTGGTTATGCGTCTTTGATTACCGTCATTCTATTTTTGGGTGGAGTGCAGTTAATAGGCATTGGTGTGCTTGGTGAATATGTAGGCAGACTCTACATGGAATCTAAGCGTCGGCCTAGCTATATTGTTGAGAGTGACAAGTACCAAGACGCCCCTGAAGAGAAGCAAAATGACTGATCTCCTTAACCGATTACTACAATATCGGATAGTAAGATTCATTTTGACAGGTGGTATGGCAACGGCAATTCACATTGCTGTTGCCTTTCTGTTTCTTCACTTTATTCAAGACAATGTGCTCTACGCCAATGTTTGTGGTTTTACTATTGCGTTCTTTTTTTCTTACTTTGCTCAGACGCTCATTGTATTCAAGAACAAAGTAAACTGGGGGAATGCGGTTAGATTTTTCACTGTTCAATTTGCTTCACTGATGGTAGCACAAAGCATTAGTGCGCTATTCAGTGATGTTAACAGTTATATTAGAGTATTGATTGTAGTGGTGATATTGCCCATCATTACCTATCTTGTTCATAAAATCTGGACTTTTTCAGAGCCAAACGATACCGCCACTAAAAAATAATCTCTAGAGTGATCTTATGCTGTCAAAAAAATTCCTAGAAAAACATTTTTCAACCCTTTATTTAATAGGTTTTGGGGTTGGTTTAGCCTTTGCGTTCATTTATGCCAACAATCAAATCATTGCGGGCGATCAAATACAAATGCTGCACAAAGGCTACTTGGCGGCTTACTCCGGAATCTGGACTAACTTTGGCAATGCCGCTAGTGCTGTCGGCAGCGTACCGGGCTCACTAACAACCTGGTTGGTGGCAGGACCTTTATTGCTCTGGGACTCACCTTGGGCCCCAGTAGTTTTGCTATTTGCTCTGCGCATTTTGTCACTTTTCCTTTTAGACTCGGTGATTAAGCAAGTTTTCAATAAGCCAATGCGTCTGGCATTGTTAGCACTTTATTGGCTAAATCCATGGCTGCTGTACGATAGCCTGCTCTATAACCCATCTTATTTGTGCTTCTTTGCCGCTTTGCATCTTTGGAGCGCCTTCAAGATGCGCGAAGGTGGCAACACGTTCTCGTATACCTTCCTGCACATCCTGTCTATCGGCTTAGCAATGCAGCTTCATTATTCCTGGCCTGTGCTGGCTGTACTTTCTCTCTATCTACTATATCGAGGTATGGGGAAAGTCTCGTGGTTAGGTTTGGCAGCAGCCATACTGGCACTTGGACTGTCGTTGATTCCGTATCTACTAGAGTACATGGTTAATGAGCAGCTAAGCCGTGAAAGCGATCGCTATATTGGCTACGGGCTTGTTCACGTCTACCCTGTGCTCAAAGCATTGCTATATTGGTTCCGCTACGCCTCTCTGCTTTTTTCGAATAAGGTAATTGCATATAGTGAGTTTGATTGGCTCACCAGTATCGAGTGGTTAAGAATGACCGCTTTATACGCCTGGAAAGGTCTCATTTTTATTATTGGCGGACTCAGTGTGCTGATTTCAATAAAAGCGAATTGGGACTGGTGGCAACAAATCAAAAGTAAAATTAAACGCTCAACATCTACAGAAGTCCTTTCTGACAAGGCGTTATGGCTTAAACTGTATGCTTTTGGTGCCGTAATTGGGGTACTAGTCAGTGCGGGCTTGTCTCCGATTACGTTTTCTTATTGGCACTTGATCCTAGTCTACCCAATTGCCCTTATTCCAATGTTGTTCGCGGTGCAGAAGTGGAGCAACGAGAAGCCCCAGGTAATGAACAAGATTGCACCATTGTTCTGCGTTTATATTATTATGATCAACTTACTTGCCTCTCACGACAGCATTAAGTACTCATATAAGGTGAACTACGCCGACCAAGTAGAAGCGTTCCTGCAAGCAACGCCTGAAAAATACAACTTGCAAGAACATAGGTAGAGCAATGCTGCGTCAAGTCTATACGTTGTTGCTCTCTATCGTCAGCCCCTTTTTTCTATACGGTTTGTTCAAAAAGAAAAAGGATAAGCCGAGTGTTAGTGGACGATGGAAAGAACATTTTGGGTTTACGCCTGTTCTCTCAAACACTAGCTCTCAGCCTATATGGATTCATGCTGTCTCTGTCGGTGAAGTCATTGCAATATCTCCACTGATAAAAAGGCTCAAGAAAGCTCACCCGGAAACTGTTGTTGTATTGACCACAACAACACCAACAGGAGCAGAGCAAGCCTGTAAGTTAGGAGATATAATCGAGCATCGTTATATGCCGCTCGATTTTGGTTTTGCTGTGAAAGGATTCTTAAAAGCAATCCATCCAAGTCAACTTCTTATTGTAGAAACTGAGCTTTGGCCAAACACTCTACACTGGGTAGCAAAAAACGGCATCCCGATTACCATACTTAACGCCCGGCTTTCCGAGCGTTCTTGTCAACGCTATGCCAAGATTCAGCCTATTTTCAACCTGCTATCTAGCCGTATTTCAACCTTTCTCTGCCAACACCAAGATGACGCTGAGCGATTTATTCGTCTCGGCGTCCGACCAGAAAAAGTTAGTGTCACGGGCTCGCTTAAGTTTGATATTTCCGTTAATGAACGAGATATTGAAGCGGGTAAAAAACTACGACAACAGATGGCAGATCGCCCGGTGTGGATCGCTTCTAGCACTCATGAAGGAGAAGATGAGCTATTACTAGCTGTCCATAGAGAAATTCTAAGGCAGTTGCCTGAGGCTCTGATGATTCTGGTACCAAGACACCCAGAACGTTTTCAAAGCGTGCTTGATGCTATTAAAAAATACGGCTTCACGGTTACTAGACGAACGGAGAAGCAGCCTATCACTCCAAATACTGAGGTCTTTTTGGGCGATACCATGGGTGAAATGATGACTCTGCTGTCCGCATCTGATGTTTGCTTTATGGGAGGTAGTTTACTAGGTAACAAAGTAGGGGGGCACAATCTTTTGGAACCAGCTGCACTTGGTATCCCAATGATAACAGGGCCTAGTTATTTTAATTTCAAAGACATCACTGAACAATTAAATCAGCTTGGAGCATGCGATATCATAGACAATACAGCAACCGCTTCGACCAACATTCTAGCGCTAATGAAAGATCCATCACATAGAGCCCAAATTGGGGAAGTAGCAAAGAGCTTTGTTCAGTCTAACAAAGGGGCCATCGAACGGACATTAAGTGCTTTGTACCTATAAGCCTACCCGCAGCAATCGCGGTTACCCTTACTAATTGATATATTATGAAATGAGAGACAACACAGTGACAAAGTCTTATGACATCTTAGTGCGAAGTAATATTTTCTTTCTAATCGGATTGGCTTTATCTATCCCATCCTCTAAAGCTGGGATGAATATATTTCTATACCCTTACTTGCTAACTACTTTCGCACTTTACTTCAAAAATGAGATTCAACTAAACCGTTCACAGTCTCTTGTACTAAGATCTTCTACTTTAGTATTTGTCTTAGGCCTACTATTCTCCTTTTTTTCAAAAGGAACAATGCTTGATTCACTGGTATATATGCAGAAGTATTTATACTTACTTCTCCCTGCCGCCTTTTTGGTAACAGCCTATACGAAGCCAAAAGCAATATGGTGGTCCTTGACTGCCTTTCTATTAAGTATACTAGTTTGCATTTTTATCGACCTATACCTATTTGCCTTTGTTTATGACTTCTTTAGCGAACAGACGGTTAGGCTATGGGGACGTATCGGCTACAGCCGTTGGCCCGTAGTTCTGACAACTGGAATAACAATTTCATTAGTCTATATTCTGAGTAGCAAGCAGTTGCCAAAAACGGTTTTAGCTTTAGCATTTGTTGCACTATCAGTATTTGCCGCGGTACTTGCAGGAAGTAAAGGTGGCATTGTTTCTATTGCTATTATTTTATTTGGATTTTCGATAGTCATCATTAAAAGTAGCTGGAAATATATTTTCGTTATTTTATTGCTTACATTTTCAGTGTTTCAAATGGATACATTCCAAAGAGAGGTCGTTGATCGAGGCTTTTCAGCAGAATCGATTCAGGGCGAGTCGATTCAAGCTCGAGTTGTCATGATTAAAACTGCGTGGGAGTTGTCCAAAATTAATGCATCTGAAGATAAACAATACCTACTCTTTGGTGGTGGCTTAGACAAGCCTGAAATTGCATTTGAGAACACACTCAACTCACTCCCTAAAGAGCTACGTGAAAGCCTCACATTTGGCGGAAATAACTGGGGCTTTACGGACCTTCACAACAGCTATTTGGACCAAATATTTAAAAATGGGCTTGTTTTTTCTTTGTTATACGCCGCTTTACTCATGATATTGATCATACAAGGTTACCGGGCTGCTGAAGTATCCAATGAAAAATTCCGGTACTCCAGTTTTATGTTTGTGGTTACGATTTTTTCCTACATAATGTTTAACAGCTTTTACAGTAATTTTGCAGATTATGCTGTTTATTCGCAATTTTACTTCCTATCTTTTGTCCTAACGCTTCCTATTCTGTTAGCTTCATCCAATAAGCCATCAGTTCAATAGAGAAATAACGGCAGCTTAGTCTTTGTCTGAGACTAAGCTGCTGAAGACAAGAGTAAAACAATGTCGTTTTCGGTTACCTGTATATTAGCTTTGAGTATTTCTTTATGGAACGATCTCTTCAGTCGATCTAAATTAGATTGCTTCCAGTTGTCACCAGCCTGCTTACCACACTTATCAAAATCAATAATCCAAACCTTCTCCTGATTATCAATCAGAATATTGTGGATATTGAGATCAGTGTGGTTCACCTGAGCTTGATGCATCTTACGAATTTCTTTACCAATCTTTCGATACATTGACTCTGGTAACACCTTCTCCTGCAAAATAGAAACAAGATCTCGAGCATTGGGGATTTTTTCACTCAGCAAGTCAGCTTTGTAATAAATGCCCATTTTAGTTGCCTGTGCAGCGATCGGTCTTGGCACATTGACCCCAGCTTTAATCAAGGTTTGAAGCAATTGAAACTCTTGATAGCTGCGAGTTTTGTCCCAGCTCGAAAACCAATACTGGTCTTTCACCAATTTACCGAACAAGCCTCCACGGCGATAATGACGTAGTGCCCCCTCGATAGTTTGTGTTTCTACAAACCACGTTGTTCCACGCCCTTGAGCGCTGCCAGTGACTCGGTTATTTTCTTGCCAATATTGGGGGTCAAACACCTTTTCGATCGGTTCCTTCAGCAAGCTTTCATCAAACCAGTAAGTTGTGTTGTTGTTTTTAACTGTTTTCAATTTCTTGCTCCAATATAAGGGGGCTACATGAAGGTGGAGAGTCATTTTCCATCCATCTGATTTTACATTCATTCCGCCCCCCTGCATAATCTTTACATCTGACTCTAGCTTTGCGATTTTATGGCACTTTTTGATACCCCACCTCAATCCATATGTATTTTGCGTCTGTCTGCCATTGGTGAT
Organism: Vibrio mediterranei; assembly: GCF_013364395.1. Taxonomy (NCBI): domain Bacteria; kingdom Pseudomonadati; phylum Pseudomonadota; class Gammaproteobacteria; order Vibrionales; family Vibrionaceae; genus Vibrio; species Vibrio mediterranei. Next base: position 119,928 of record NZ_JABXGK010000004.1, read on the forward strand.
GTCTGTAATACCATTGCAGCCGTGCAAGCCATTCAGGCCTATTGGCCTGAGACTAAAATCACTTGGATTACTGGTAAGCTTGAGGCTCGGTTGTTAGAGAGCATTACTGGTATCAAGGTTGTTGTATTTGATAAAAAAACTGGTTGGCAAGGCTACAAGCATCTTTGGCAGCAATTGAAAGGACAGCAATTTGACGCTCTGTTACACATGCAATACGCATTTCGCGCTAGCATTGCGACATTAGGCATCAAGGCAAAATATAAGCTTGGTTTTGATGGAGAGCGTGCGCAAGACTTTCAAGGGCTATTTACTAATGTAAAAGTTCCTTCCCCGAGAAAAATGCACGTTCTTGATGGGCTAATGGCTTTTACCGAAACGCTGGGAATACTAGCCACAGAACCTACATGGCAACTTCAATACTCTGAGGGAGATCATGCTTGGGCTAAGCAATATGTTGCTGATAAGCGCAATTTGGTCATCGTGCCCGCGGCAAGTAAAGGCTATAAGAACTGGACCGCCGACGGCTATGTGGATGTGATTGAACATGCGATACAGCTAGGCTGGAATATACTACTCGCGGGAAGCCCTGCTCAGATCGAAATTGAGCTTAGTGAAAAGATTGAGAAAAGTCTCTCATCGCCTATTACTAATCTGGTTGGTAAAAGTAGCTTGCTCCAAATGCTTGCCCTTCTTGATCTAGCCGATTTAGTTATTGCACCAGACACTGGTCCTACTCATATGGCTAACGCCATGGGAACTCCAGTTATAGGCCTGTATGCTCACCATAACCCAAAGCGTACTGGGCCATATAATTATCAGGATTATGTAGTGTCTGTATATGAAGAGGCGATTTTAGCTGAGACGGGGAAACCAAGTGCAGAGCTTAGTTGGCGCGCTCGAGTTAAGGATAAAAAAGCAATGCAGCGAATTTCGTCAGATAACGTGATTGAAATGTTCGATCGGGTTATCGAGGCGGAAAGACTAGGTTAATCCAAGGGGTAAATCCACCGTCATCCCCTTGAAAAATGGGATCTCATGAAGCGCACTGTGGAGTTGAGTACGCTTTAATTACTAGGCCGTTATTCACGTATAGTCACTCGCTTTGGGAGATCCTCACTTTCGTGAGGATGACGAGATAATTGGGGACGGCGAAAATTTACGAATTACATTACCCCTCTATAATAACCGGGGGTACAAACCAAGGACCATTACCGTGACCAAACCAACACTTGCTGTCGCAATGATTGTAAAAAACGAATCCAAGCACCTACGTGCCTGTCTCGAGTCTGTGCAAGGCTGGGTGGATGAAATCGTCATTATGGATTCTGGTAGTACTGATGATACCGCGGAAATAGCAGCGGAGTTCGGTGCGAAGTTTCATGCAAACCCTGAGTGGCCGGGGTTTGGACCACAACGACGCTTGGCACAAAGTCATGTAGAGTCAGACTTTGTATTCTGGCTTGATGCCGATGAGCGAGTTACTCCTGAACTTAAGCACAGTATTGTAGAGGCTGTAGAAAAGAACCTACCTTCCACTATCTACCAATTTGCCCGCCTTAGTTGGGTATTTGGGCGCTTTATTAAGCATTGCGGTTGGTATCCTGACAAAGTATTGCGTCTTTATCCAACCAAACTAACTCAATACGATGATTCTTTGGTTCACGAAAAAGTTGAAACGAATGGCGACATGCAAGTTGAGACGTTGAAAGGTGACTTAATCCACTACACCTACGATGATATCCATCATTATTTAGTCAAATCTGCTGGCTACGCAAAAGCTTGGGCAGAACAGCGAGAGAAACGTGGAAAACGCTCAAGTATCTCTCAAGGGATCATTCATGCTATTGCTTGCTTTGTAAAAATGTACATTATTAAAGCTGGATTCTTGGATGGTAAGCAGGGCTTTTTGTTATCAATTTTGTCAGCGCACTCCACCTTTGTGAAATACGCTGACTTGTGGGTTAGGACAAGTACTCAGCCGCCCAAGGATTAAGCTCCGCTGCTACCTGAACTAAATCAATGCGAGTCATATTCTCTTGGCTCGCTTTGTCCTCAGCTTTTGGTGGACAGAAAGCAATGTGCCTGCCATCTGAATTCAAAGGCTTCCAACGCAGCGGTGTTGCTGAACGCTTAGCGGGGAAAAAACCAACAGTTGGAACATCTAAAGCCGCCGCGATATGTAATGGACCTGTCGAACCAGCAACAAACAAGCTTGCACATGCGAGTGAGCATGAAAAATCCACCAGCCCGTCATTCTTATCATAAACCACACTGCGAATATCGTTGCTCGCAAGCAGTTGTTGCAGCACTCTTGCCTTGTCTTGTTCTCCGGGCCCAGCAGTCAGCACGATTTCAGCACTATGTTTGATACCTGCAATCAACTCGCAATATTGTTCTAAAGATAGATTATTGGCTGAGCCACCACTTCCAGCATGTACGTAGATCCATGGTTTAGCTTTATTTAGTTCTAGTTGAGAAGAGAGCTTTTCTTTTTGCTTAGCTAACGCATCAAGGGAGAAAGAGAAATATGGTGCGCGAGGCTCGACAATATCGATTTTTTGGTCTTTTAAAAATGCTCGAATTAGATCTAGGTTATATTCGTATTCTGGCTTAGCACTTTGCGAGCGCTTTTGTTTGATGCGTTTGTTGTAGAAGATTTGCGCTAACTTAGTTGCAGGGGCGAGTCGGTATGGGATTTTTGCTTTCCAAACCAATAAAGCGTTATATGTCGTTGAGAATAAATTAATCGATGCATCGAATTTCGCACCTTTTAAGGTATTTACGAGTGTTGCCTGAGTGTGTTTATCCGCCTTTTCTCCACAATCAATAATCACTTCATCAATCCACGGACATGCTTTCGCTAAAGCGACAGTATAACTGGGTACAAGCGCAGTAATGCGGCATTCCGGCATAGACGCTTTTAGCATAGCGAAGCTCGGCCAAGCCAACATAAAATCACCGATTTTATCGTTTCGAACTACCAGAATGTTTTTCATGTGATCTTTCTCTTTTATCTCGTATACCTAGCAACTCAGGATAATAGCAAGTCATTGGATTAATGATAACTGTTGCATGCCTGTTTGTTCGCATCTATAAAATGTTACACTGAACAAAATTTCTTACTAGAGCAAACATTGTGACCCAAAAGCGTTTATCTCGAGTTATCTACCCGGGTACATTTGACCCTATCACCAATGGCCACCTTGATCTTATTGAACGAGCGGCCACTATGTTTGATGAAGTGATCATAGCGATTGCAGCAAGTCCAAGTAAGAACACCATGTTTACGCTGGATGAACGTGTAGAATTCGCTCGCGAGGTCACCAAGCATTTAGAAAATGTTTCAGCCAAAGGGTTTTCTGGACTACTGGTGAATTTTGCTGAAGAACAGAAGGCCAATGTACTTATTCGTGGTTTACGAACCACTGTCGATTTTGAGTATGAATTCGGGTTGACCAATATGTACCGACGCTTGCTACCCGGTTTAGAGAGTGTGTTTCTAACTCCGGCAGAAGAGCATGCCTTTATTTCTTCAACCTTAGTTCGAGAAGTCGCCATCCATGGCGGTGATGTTAGTCAGTTTGTACCACCTTTAATTGAAAAGGCACTTCAAACTAAAAAAGTCGTCTAACTGTGGAACTTTGTTTATAAAATTACACTCCCTAACAATAGATTGATTGCCAATTTATTGACCTACACTTAAAGAATGTGTGAGACTTCGTGAGTTTTTATTTGGCAGGATGATATAGCTATCATCCTGTTTTGGTTTGTAACAGAGACCCTGTTATCTTTTTTGGCGACAAGTTGGAGCTAACAAAATGATGAATAAAGAGCGAACGCTGTGGACCTTGCTAATTGGTGCGTTGCTCATCCGCCTACTTTCTCTTGGACTTTATCCTCTTATGGATACAACCGAGTCACGTTATGGAGAAATGGCGAGAATGATGGTGGAAACCGGAAACTGGTTAACACCTCTGTTTGATTATGGGGTGCCTTTCTGGGGCAAACCGCCGCTATTCACTTGGATGAGTGCGGCAAGTGTCGAGCTATTTGGCTTGTCTGAGTTTACTTTACGTCTTCCACACTGGATGGCCGGAGTATTAGTGGTATGGGCAGCGGCATGGTTCGCGAAAAAGAATGGTTATAACCCGCTTGTCACTGCGGTTGTGTTATCGACGACGCTCATTTTCTCCATCTCTGCAGGTGCAGTGATGACAGACATGGCCCTTACCGTGGGTCTAACACTAGCGATGATTGGCTTCTATCAATGCTGGCGTGGTGAGACTCTATGGGGCTACGTTGGCTTTGCAGGTCTCGCTATTGGCTTACTGGCTAAAGGACCAGTAGCCATCGTCTTATTTGGTATCGCGGTCTTCCCATGGATGGTGGTTCAGCATGGCATTATCGGTGCGTTTGTTGAACTTTGGCGTCGTTTCCCGCTCATCAAAGGCACCTTGTTAATGCTTGCCATTGCCCTACCTTGGTACATTATGGCTGAACGCGCTACACCTGGCTTTATCGATTACTTTATCGTTGGCGAACACTATAAGCGTTTTGTTGAGCCTGGCTGGACAGGTGACCTATACGGGTCTGGTCATGAAGAGCCCAAAGGAAAAATCTGGTTCTTCTGGCTATTGGCAGTATTACCATGGTCAATCATTCTGCCTATTTTGATGCTAGTTCGCGCCAAATTTGGTTGGGAGCAAGCAAAGCAGAATCACGGTTTTACCAGTTTTGCAATTTGGTGGACGTTGTCTCCGTTGATTCTATTTACTATGTCGAGCAATATCTTGCCAACCTATGTTCTCCCAGGCACACCAGCTATCGGTATTTTGTTGGCCATTTTCTGGAAGAAGAAGGACACCATTTGGTTTGCCATTGCATCACTGATTGTTCCAGTGGCGCTGATTGCAGCAACTTATATGCTCGCTACAGGTAAGATTGCTGATAACAGTGATAAGGCGATCTTTGAAACTATCGATCCTAATGTCCGTACTTTCTACGTCTACCCTAGATCATACTCAGGCCAGTACTACAGTAACGGTCAAGCTAAGGTGTTTGAGTCGGATGACCAAGTGAAAGGGTTAAACGAGTTCTACATCATCTCGTACAAAGATAGACAGCGTGACTTTATTCCATTTAAGGAAAAGTACGACTGTAGCAAGCAAGCTGTAGCCGAGAGTCACGATAGAATGGCGTTACTTTGTAAAATAAAGCCAAGTAACTAAAAAATAAAAGGGTCGGTATGCAAGCATACCGACCCTTTTTTAACTTTGCTAATAGTTAGATACCGTACTCTGCACGATACGCTTTCACTGCCTCTAAGTGCTCAGCGTTATCACCTTTCTCTTCAAGGAAAGCTACAAGGTCAGTTAAGCTTACAATCGAAATGACCGCACAGCCGAAGTCACGTTCTACTTCTTGAATCGCTGATAGCTGGCCTTTACCCTTTTCTTGACGGTCAATAGCAACAAGTACGCCTGCTAGATCCGCGCCATTAGCTTTAATGATTTCCATCGACTCGCGAATCGCTGTACCGGCGGTAATCACATCATCAACCAACATAATGCGGCCTTCTAATGGGCTGCCAACCAAATTACCACCCTCACCATGGTCTTTTGCTTCTTTACGGTTGAAGCAGTAAGGAGTGTCCACATTGTGGTGGTCAGCCAGCGCAACCGCTGTCGTTGTCGCAATAGGGATGCCTTTATATGCAGGGCCAAACAGCACGTCATAATCAATGCCAGAATCTGCTAACGCTGCTGCATAGAAGCGACCTAGACGTGCAAGGTCACGGCCAGTATTGAAAAGCCCAGCGTTAAAGAAATAAGGGCTTTTACGACCAGATTTAAGGGTAAATTCGCCAAATTTTAGAACTTCTTTTTCTAGTGCAAATTCAATAAATTCACGCTGGTATGCTTTCATTTTTTCTCTCTCGGTTGTTGTGTTTAGGTATGCCATTGTCATACCTGATTTAGACAAAGGTCTAGTCAAAGTTGTCGCTCGCTTTGAGTAGATTCCTGCCTACGCAGGAATGACATACGACGTTAGTCTGTATCTTAGTCAAAAAAATAGCCCCCTTACGGGAGCTATCAATCAATCTTCTAATGCCAGCTTCTGAGCTGCAACGATCTCGGCAATGCCTTTATTTGCTGACTCCAGCAATGCCATTAGTTCTTTGTGAGTGAACGGTTCGCCTTCCGCTGTCCCCTGAATCTCAATCATTCGACCGTCTTCAGTCATTACCACGTTCATATCGGTATCCGCAGCTGAGTCTTCGGTATACTCAAGATCGCATAGGATGTCTTCGCCTAAAATACCGACAGATACTGCAGCAACGTGGCCTTTCATTGGGTTCGCTTTTAGTTTGCCTTTCGCAACTAAGTGAGCGAACGCATCTGCCATTGCCACACTTGCACCTGAAATAGACGCCGTACGTGTGCCACCGTCCGCTTGAATCACATCACAATCGACAGTGACCATGATTTCACCCATTGCTTCCAAATCAACAACAGCGCGAAGGCTACGTGCGATAAGACGCTGGATTTCCATAGTACGACCGCCTTGCTTACCACTCGCTGCTTCGCGACGCATTCTCGAATGCGTTGAGCGTGGTAGCATGCCGTATTCTGCAGTTACCCAGCCTTTACCTTGGCCTTTTAGCCAGCGAGGTACATTTTCCTCTACCGTTGCATTACACAACACTTTGGTATTGCCGAACTCGACTAATACAGAACCTTCTGCATAAGCGGTATAGTTGCGAGTAATTTTTATTGGGCGCACTTGGTCTGCTGCGCGATCATTTGGACGCATGGACATTACCTTTGTTGGGGAAGAGGATTTGGTTGGGCGAGGATTATAGCGAAGATGGCTTTACGGGTCTAGCATCCTAAGTGCTAGAGACAATTCAATACATCCACCATTGGATATCTCATCGTGTATGACTTAGCGCACCTCACTATGCTAACATGAAGACAGTTTGAACAATTTATCAATCCAAGGAAATCAATCCATGATCTACAGCATGACCGCATACGCGCGTAAAGAAGTCAAAGGTGACTGGGGTAGCGCAGTATGGGAAATCCGCTCAGTAAACCAACGTTATCTAGAAACTTACTTCCGTCTTCCTGAGCAGTTTCGTGGTCTAGAACCTGTACTTCGTGAACGTTTCCGCAAACGCCTAGCACGCGGTAAAGTAGAATGCCACTTGCGCTTCGAAGCAAACCCTGCTGCAAAAGGTGAGTTAAGCATCAACGAGACACTGGCTCAGCAAGTAATTGGTGCAGCAAAGCAAGTTATGACAATGACAGGTGAAGATAGCCGCCTAAATCCATTCCAAGTGATGCAATGGCCTGGTGTTATGGAAACACCTGAACAGGATATGGATACCATCAATAAAGCATTGCTTGAGGGTTTCGATCAAGGTCTTAGCGACTTCATCGATGCTCGTGCTAGTGAAGGTGAAAATATGAAGGCGCTAATCGTCCAGCGTCTTGAAGCGATCACTGCTGAAGTAGTTAAGGTCCGTGCGCGTATGCCAGAAATCCTTGAATGGCAACGTGAACGTCTACTGAACAAGTTTGAAGAAGCAAAAATCGAGCTTGATACCTCACGCGTAGAGCAAGAACTCATTCTACTGGCACAGAAATCAGACGTTGCTGAGGAACTGGATCGCCTAGACTCTCACGTAAAAGAGACAACCAGCATTTTGAAGAAAGGTGGCTCTATAGGTCGTCGTCTCGATTTCATGATGCAAGAGTTCAACCGTGAGTCGAACACACTGGCGTCTAAGTCTATTAGCACCGATATCACGGCATCGGGTGTAGAACTTAAAGTTCTTATCGAGCAGATGCGCGAGCAAATCCAAAACATCGAGTAGCACCAACAAGGCCCTAAACACCATGAGATTAATAGATAAAAATATCATCATTGGCAGCTATGGTCAGATGTTCGCCGAGCTTTACATCGATTTATTGATAAATCGATGTGAAATACCTTCTGATGATATTTGTTTTGTCGCGTTGGACAATCAAATTAGCAATCAGTGCAACTCAGTTTGTGGAGTACCTGCATACAATTTTAGTGATTGTAGCTTAGATGAGTTTAGTGAGTGCAGAAGTATCACTACGATATCACTCAACCCCAATAATAGTAGTCAACTAGAGCAGATGATTACCACAACACCCAAGCTGATTGAAAAAATCTATGTGCATCTTACTGAAGATGAAGTGAATCGTTGGGTGAGTACGAAAAAGCAGTACGGAGAGCTAACTATCACCAAGAAGAATTTTATGAGTGATGCTTGCTTACGTATTATACCCAAAATAGAAAATTTCATTGCTGCAGAAACCCCTTTCAGAGAGAAACTTCAGTATGTCTTAGAACGCGATAACTTCAAGATATTTGATGCTAGAGATGCATTCCGTTCGTTGCCAGACAATACTTGGCGGTTGTTCTCACGGTTATATGAAGAAGATAAGAAAAGCTCTAAGCCGGAACAGAAAATTCTCTTCGGAGCAAAGCAGGGAGTATTTAGCATCAAGTACATTCTGGGTGTTTTTAAGGAGTTATCCTCGAGAGGGAAACTTCTTGATTACAAGTACATGGTTTTTACTTACAAAAAAGATAAGTCGGTACGAATTATTCTTGACCTTTACTGTATTTACATGAGGAACATCAAGAGGAAAAATATCGATATAAGCTATCCAACAGCATCGAATGCAATATCTTACAATGCCCTAATCAATTCTTGTAATCACCTTATCCTCCAATATAGAGGGAGCATGACAACAGCGAAGAGTTACATTGCTCTTGGATGTGGCAGTGTACATGTTGAACGTGGCTCTAATAATGAGATAGAACTTTGCCAAAATGATGGCATTAATGCAGGTATCTATAGCAATACAGCTGAGCTCATTGACAACATTACAAACAATGCAATTGATATTGTCGATAATAAAAGGCTCATAGAGGAAAACTACGATTACAAGTATAAAGTCCTCAACAAAATATATCGTGCATAGCTAACCAATGGTCCTTTTGAATCTCAAAGGACCATTGGGCTCATCACCTAACTAGTGGCGACTCTCTGTCACTAGTTTCTATAGCAAAATCAAATACGCCATAAACACCACAGACAGCACATAAATCACAGGATGCACCTGTTTCCCTTTCCCTGCCACAACCATACTAAATGCATAACTGATAAAGCCCATCGCCATACCATTCGCTGGTGAGAAGCTTAATACGGTAAACATAATTGTGAAGAATGCAGCAATACGAGACTCTTTCTTTTCCCATTTAATATCGCCCAAGCGACCAATCATGTAGATACCAACCACGACCATAGCTGGCGCTACCATCGCCGCAGAGAATAGCGAGAACAACGGATATAGGAAGAGTGATAGCAGGAATAAACCCGCTACGACGACTGCAGCTAAGCCAGTTTTTGCACCTTGCGATGAGGCAATACCAGACTCTGAGAATGCCGTGACTGATGTGGTACCAAACACTGAACCCATTACTGTACCGCCTGCATCTGCAATCAGCGCTGAGCGGGCGTTAGGCACCTTACCATCTTTATCAATGATACCGGCATCACGACCTACCCCTACGATAGTACTGAGCCCATCGAAGAAATCGACAATCAAAAAGATGATCATAATAAACAGCAGATCAAACATCTTCTCTGCGGTAATCCCTGAGAAATCGAAGATGGCGCCAAAGCTGCTCGCCATGCTTGGTGGCATTGCCACGAGTTGTTCAGGGATTGGCGCATTGTTGGTTCCCATGAAGGTATCAGCCAAAATCGTAAGCACGATGGCAGACACAAAAGAGATAAATGTCGCCAACTTAATATCGCGAACCATACAGCCTAATGCGATAAAGATACTGATATAAGCGATGATGACTTTCGGGTCAGAAATATCGCCCATACTCACGAGAATAATCGGGTTGGATACGATAATGCCCGCATTCTTAAGACCAAGAAACGCAATAAATAAACCAAGAGATACGGTAATAGCGAGTTTCAAATCTTCTGGAATCGACTCAATCATCGCTTTGCGTATTTTAGTTAGCGATAAAATAAGATAGACAACACCCGAGAAGAAGATGCCAAGCAGCGCTTCATGCCAAACTAATGCCACTGAGCCACTTAGTAGCATACCTTTAAAGAAACCATTCATGCTCATGCCGGGGGCTAGCATCACTGGGTAGTTTCCAAAAATACCCATGATTAGCGTAGCGAAGGCCGCAGCCAAAGCCGTTGCTGTAAATACAGCGCCACGGTCCATTCCAGGAATGTCCCCCAAAATGGCTGGGTTTACCGCCAAAATGTAGCTCATAGCGAGGAAAGTGATAAAGCCAGCATATACTTCAGTACCGATAGTGGACTTACGCTCACTCACTTTGAAGGTGGATTCAATGATAGTAGGGCTAGCTTGGCGTTGCCCGGTTAGTTCTGCACTCACAGTAGGACCTATAGCGATAAAATGGGAGACGCAAACGTATGCGCGATAGAAATATTGGCGCGAATTCTAATCAGACTCAGGAATAAATCAATGCTTTTGTGAGTTATTTTTATCTCTTTAAAAACAAAACGTTGATATTTAAGCAAACGTTTGCTTTCAGGCAAAAAGAACAACTGGCTTCCGCGGTGTTTTTGCTCCCTTTTAAAATGCAGCCACACGTTGCCTGAGCACTCACCGGATGACTTGTCGAGCTCCTAGCAAACATGATACTCTTCGCCTCCATTTTTCTGGCCGATTTTTAAACGCTTTGGTCAGTGAACGTATAGAATAGAAGTATCAAATAACGATATTCTCTACCCCTTCAACCAAGATGTGGACTCTGAAAAATGATAGGTAAAGGTACGCTTTATATCGTGTCAGCACCAAGCGGTGCTGGTAAATCGAGCTTAATTTCAGCAATGTTGGAAAAAAACCCGACATACGCAATGAAAGTATCAGTGTCTCACACGACTCGTGGTATGCGTCCTGGTGAAGAAGACGGCGTTCATTATCACTTTGTTGAGAAAACCGATTTTGAATCGTTGATCGAACAAGGTGCGTTTTTGGAATACGCCGAAGTCTTCGGAAACTACTACGGTACTTCTCGTCTATGGATTGAAGAGACGCTAGAAAAAGGCATCGATGTATTCTTGGATATCGACTGGCAAGGCGCTCGTCAAATCCGCGAACAAATGCCAGAAGCGAAAAGTGTCTTTATTTTGCCACCATCTAACAGTGAGTTAGAGCGTCGCTTGAACGTACGTGGCCAAGACAGTGATGAAGTGATCGCCAAGCGCATGAGCGAAGCGAAGTCAGAAATGTCTCACTACAATGAGTACGATTACGTCATTGTCAACGACGACTTCGACGGCGCACTTGTTGATTTTAAAGCTATTTTGCGTGCTGAGCGTCTTAAGCAAGACAAACAAGCGGTGAAATACAAAGGTATGTTAGACGCCCTACTCGCCGAGTAAGGTAGATTTTAACCACTTCCTTGCAAAGTGAGGCTCAAAATAGGGTCTCACCCTAAGCAAATAATGCAATAAACCAGAAGTAACAGTAGCTAATAGGATCATTTGTGATCTAGAATCTAAACGTAATAGCCTGTATACTTTCTCGTCATCAAAAATTTAGTTAACTATTGGAGTTCTTATGGCACGCGTAACTGTTCAAGACGCTGTTGAAAAAGTTGGTAACCGTTTCGACCTAGTTCTTATTTCGGCTCGCCGCGCACGTCAGATGCAAATCGGTGGTAAAGATGCATTAGTGCCAGAAGAAAATGATAAGCCAACGGTTATCGCACTTCGCGAAATCGAAGAAGGCTTGATCACGAAAGAAGTACTAGATGCACGTGAACGTCAAGAGCAGCAAGAGCAAGAAGCTGCAGAACTAGCGGCAGTAAGCAGCATTGCTCACAACCGTTAATTCCTAGTACCTAATCAGAGTTCCATCGACTTTCGGGCCTAAAATTTGTACCTATTCGATAGCCTTAAAGACGTTGCCCAAGAATACCTAACAGAGCCTCAAATTGAGGCTCTGCGTCAATCTTATGTGGTAGCAAGAGATGCCCATGAAGGGCAGACCCGCTCTAGCGGTGAACCATACATCATCCACCCTGTTGCTGTAGCTCGTATCCTCGCGGAAATGCGTCTGGATATTGAAACGCTACAAGCGGCACTGCTGCATGATGTTATTGAAGATACGGAAGTCACCAAAGAAGAGCTAGAAGAACAATTTGGTACGACGGTGGCGGAACTCGTCGACGGCGTATCTAAGCTCGATAAGCTTAAATTCCGCGATCGTAAAGAAGCCCAAGCAGAGAACTTCCGTAAAATGGTTCTCGCTATGGTGCAGGACATTCGCGTTATTCTTATAAAGCTGAGTGACCGTACCCACAACATGCGCACGCTTGGGGCTCTTCGTCCTGACAAAAAGCGACGCATTGCTCGTGAAACCCTTGAAATCTATGCGCCACTTGCGCACCGATTAGGTATTCACAACATCAAAACCGAGCTTGAAGAGCTTGGCTTTGAAGCACTTTACCCAAACCGTTATCGCGTACTAAAAGAAGTAGTGAAATCGGCACGTGGTAATCGTAAAGAGATGATTCAGCGAATCCATAGCGAGATTGAAGGACGACTTAATGAAGTTGGCCTCAACGTTCGCGTATTGGGACGTGAGAAAAACCTCTTCTCTATCTACAACAAGATGAAAACCAAAGAGCAACGATTCCATACCATCATGGATATCTATGCTTTCCGCGTCATCGTAGATACTGCAGACACTTGTTATCGAGTCCTTGGTCAAGTCCACAGTCTGTATAAGCCACGCCCTGGTCGCATGAAAGATTACATCGCGGTACCAAAAGCGAACGGCTATCAATCCTTGCACACCTCAATGGTGGGCCCTCATGGCGTTCCAGTAGAAGTACAAATTCGTACTGAAGACATGGATCAAATGGCGGACAAAGGTGTTGCAGCGCACTGGGCATACAAGGGTAATGGCGACCGTACTGGCACCACTGCACAAATTAAAGCGCAGCGCTGGATGCAAAGCCTACTTGAGCTACAACAAAGTGCTGGCAACTCCTTTGAATTCATTGAAAACGTAAAATCGGATCTGTTCCCAGACGAAATTTACGTGTTCACACCAAAAGGTCGTATTGTCGAACTGCCACTTGGCGCAACCGCCGTCGACTTTGCTTACGCCGTCCATACCGATGTCGGTAACACCTGTGTGGGTGCGCGAGTGGATCGTAATCCATACCCACTTAGCAAAGCACTGAAAAACGGCCAAACCGTCGAAATCATCAGCGCACCAGGTGCAAGACCTAATGCCGCATGGCTTAACTATGTGGTGACTTCACGTGCCCGCACTAAGATCCGTCAGGTTCTGAAGACAATGCGCCGTGAAGAATCTGTAGTATTAGGACGCCGCCTGCTGAACCATGCTCTAGGCCGTCACTCTGTTGATACGATCTACCCAGAAAACATCAACGAAGTGCTAACTGATCTCAAACTGGGCAGTATTGATGACCTGCTAGCCGCTATCGGCCTTGGTGAGTTGATGAGTATCGTTATTGCTCGTCGTCTACTTGGCGATACCGATGAACTGACGCAGACCAGTTCAGTACCAACGTCGGGTAAACGCTTACCGATCCGTGGTGCAGAAGGTATCTTGCTGACGTTCGCGAACTGCTGTCACCCTATTCCAGATGATCACATCATCGCACACGTTTCTCCGGGCCGCGGCTTGGTGGTACACAGAGAAACTTGTCCGAATGTTCGTGGTCACCAGAAAGAGCCTGATAAGTACATGGCGGTTGAATGGAGTGACGATTACGAGCAAGAGTTTACTGCTGAGCTAAAAGTTGACCTGCAGAATCACCAAGGTGCGCTCGCAGAGCTGACCAATGTGATTGCCAAGACTGGCTCTAATATTCACGGTATCTCTACAGAAGAACGCGATGGCCGTTTGTACACAGTCACTGTACTGCTAACGACTAAAGATCGTGTTCACTTAGCTGGTATTATGAAGCGCATTCGTGTGATGCCACATGCACTACGTGTTAGACGTCGTAAGAACTAACACAACTGCTTGATCTAATACGGGTTCGATAATTATCGAGCCCGTTTTATTTGGAACCTATTGATGAACTTAGAACGCTACACTCGTATCCAAGAAGTGCTTAAGGCACGCCAACCTGACCTGACTTTACTGCTAGAACAAGTCCATAAGCCCAATAATGTCTCAGCGGTCATTCGTACTGCCGATGCTGCTGGAGTGCATAAAGTTCATGCAGTTTGGCCGGATGAGAAAATGCGTACTTTAAGTCACACCTCCGCAGGCGCTAGAAACTGGGTTGAGGTTGAAACTCACGATACTGTAGCTGATGCCGTTCGCACGTTAAAATCTCAAGGTATGCAAGTATTGGCCACTAACCTTTCCGAAAACGCTGTCGACTTTCGTGATATCGACTACACCAAGCCAACCGCGATTATTCTTGGTGGCGAGAAGCACGGCATCACCCAAGATGCACTCACCGAAGCAGATCAGGACATCATTATTCCTATGGTAGGCATGGTGCAATCCTTAAACGTCTCAGTCGCCAGCGCACTGATTTTGTTTGAAGCTCAAAGACAACGCCAGAATGCCGGCCTGTACGATCGCGATGTCAGTGCTCTGCCCGAAGAAACCATCCATCGAATCCTATTCGAACGCGGCCACCCCGTACTGGCGAAAGTTGCCAAGAAAAAACGCCTCCCTTATCCGCCACTCGATGACCAAGGCCAAATTGTAGCAACAGAAGAGTGGTGGCAGGAAATGCAGAAAAAATAGAACTGAGTATGGTTTAAGGCTGGTTTTATAGTTCCTTTGAAGCGCTTCGGCAATCACACACCAGACCTCGCTAAAAACTGTACAAAAAGACAGTAAAATGCTTGAATATCTGCATATAACATTTTGATGGATGGTAAATATGGCTCAGCTGTTATCGGCAATTTCTCTTTCTTCGCTTTCTGGCGTAGGAGCTAAAGTCGCTGAAAAACTGGCGAAAGTCGGCTTACACTCGGTTCAAGATTTACTGTTTCACTTACCTCACCGTTATGAAGATCGTACTCGTATCTATCCGATCGTTCGTTTGCATCCTGGCCTTTGGGGATCGGTGCAAGGGAAAGTCATGAGTAGTGATGTGGCTTTCGGGCGTCGCAAGATGTTGACGGTTAAAGTGAGCGATGGCAACGGTACTATTACACTACGCTTCTTCAATTTTACCGCAGCGATGAAGAACAACTTCTCTGAAGGTCGCCTTATTGTCGCTTATGGTGAAGTAAAGCGTGGTAACCATGGTCTTGAGATCATCCATCCAGAATACAAATTTCAAACCGAAGGTAAAACACCAAAGTTAGAGCAAACCTTAACCCCGGTTTATCCAACTACAGAAGGATTAAGGCAGCTCACACTGCGTAACCTTACTGACCAAGCGCTTGAGCTCATGGACAAAGCAGCAGTAGACGAATTGCTTCCAAGCGGTCTGTATAACCAACAGATTACCCTTGCCGAGGCGCTACACACCATCCATCGTCCACCACCAACGATTAATTTGGACGACTTTGATGAGGGTAAGCACCCTGCTCAGCAGCGACTGATTATTGAAGAGTTGATGGCGCAAAACCTTTCTATGCTAGCGGTGCGCAGTAAAGGTCAACAAGATACAGCCATTGGCTTAGCGCCTGTTGAAAAACTGAAAGATCAACTTCTTGAACAATTGCCTTTCTCCCCAACGGGTGCGCAATCACGAGTGGTGCAAGAAATCGAAACTGACCTTGCTAAACCTATTCCTATGATGCGCCTAGTTCAGGGTGATGTGGGGTCTGGTAAAACCTTGGTAGCCGCGCTCGCTGCTGTTTGTGCGATAGAACATGGCTATCAAGTGGCTATGATGGCACCGACCGAATTACTTGCAGAGCAGCATGCCATCAACTTTGCAGGTTGGTTTGAAGCCATGGGGATACAAGTTGGTTGGTTATCAGGAAAACAGAAAGGCAAGGCTAAGGAAGCAGAGCTGGCACGTATTGCCAGCGGTGAAGCTCAAATGGTCGTAGGGACACATGCCCTATTCCAAGAGTCGGTTGATTTTCACAACCTTGCGCTGGTTATTATTGATGAGCAACACCGTTTTGGTGTCCACCAGCGCTTAGAGCTGCGTGAAAAAGGTGCTAAACAAGGTTTCTACCCTCATCAGTTGATTATGACTGCCACGCCAATCCCAAGAACCTTAGCCATGACGGCATATGCCGACTTGGAGACCTCGGTAATCGACGAACTGCCACCAGGAAGAACCCCGATTCAAACCGTTGCCATTCCAGATACAAAACGCGACGACATCATTGAGCGTGTCAAAAATGCTTGCTTATACGAGGGCAAACAAGCGTATTGGGTTTGTACATTAATCGACGAATCAGAGGTATTAGAAGCACAAGCCGCCGCTGAGACCGCCGAAGATCTGCAACGTAAACTGCCTGATCTTAAAATCGGTTTAGTTCATGGTCGAATGAAGCCGGCTGAAAAACAACAAGTGATGAAGCAGTTTAAAAATAACGAGCTGCACCTTCTGGTTGCAACCACCGTCATTGAGGTCGGTGTGGATGTCCCTAACTCCAGTTTAATGATCATCGAAAACCCAGAGCGCCTTGGTCTAGCTCAATTGCATCAGTTACGGGGCCGTGTTGGCCGTGGTAGCGTGGCAAGTCATTGTGTGCTGTTGTATCACTCCCCACTCTCTAAAACTGCTCAGAAGCGCTTAGGCGTACTGAGAGAAAGTAATGACGGCTTTGTTATTGCGCAAAAAGATCTAGAGATTCGTGGCCCAGGTGAGCTACTTGGCACCAAACAAACTGGATTGGCTGACTTTAAGATTGCCGATTTGGTGCGTGACCAAAGGCTGGTACCGGAAGTCCAACGAATTGCACGGCATGTGCATGAGCAATATCCAGAGAATGCTAAGAGAATTATTGATCGTTGGTTAGGCGATAGAGAGTTTTATGCCAAGGCATAAGACGTCTACTCTTTCTTTATGACGGCGCTATTCAATGAAATAGCGCCTTCATCACCTTGAGAAAGGGATCTTATTCAGCACGCCGCTTACGTAAAGCAAACCTTCTGCACAACCAATAAGTCCTCTACCTCAAACCATTCTTAGCTACAGGGAAACTCACTTGTGCCTTCAGTCCACCAGCGCTGCGATTCGAAATACTCACAGAGCCGTGATGCTGGCTAATAATCCGCTTCACAATCGCCAGTCCTAGACCTGTCCCTTCACTGCCTCGTGCGGTATCACCTCGCGTGAAAGGTTCGAATAGACGACCGATTTGGCTCTCTTCGATACCGGGACCATTATCTTCAATAGTGACCCAAGCCAGTTTGTTGTCCGCCGTCATACCTGTGGTTACTTTCACCCAGCCATTGCCGTAACGAACCGCATTAACCACCAAGTTGGTAATAGCACGTTTAATCGCAATTGGACTGCCTTCAATATCTTTGATAGTTGCCATTGGGGCATATTCTATCTGGATCTCATATCCGCCTTCCGATGAGACAATATCAGAAGAAATGTCATTCAGGCTCATCGGTTCAAATGACTGAGTATTAACCGGTTTTAGGTAATCCATAAACTGGCCAATGATTTCATTACACTCCTCAGTGTCGCTGATGATGCCCTCTGCTAAGTAGCTATCTTCGGGCGACATCATTTCTGTCGCAAGGCGAATTCGCGTTAATGGGGTGCGAATATCATGGCTGATGCCCGCCATTAATAAGGTACGGTCTTGCTCAAGCTCTTGAATACCTTTTGCCATTTGATTAAAGGCACGCGTAACCGAGCGAATCTCAGACGCCCCCTTCTCAGGTAAAGGTGGCGGGATTTCCCCTTTACCCACCAAATTGGCGGCATTTTCGAGTGCGGTAAGTGGCCGGTTTTGCAAGCGAATGAATAGCCAACCACCCGCAATCACCAATAGCGCCATAATCAAACTGTTTCTAAACAGCGGCGCAAAGTCTTCTTCCTGCAACTCTGACAGCGGAATGCGTATCAACGAGTTGGGCAGTGCGTCTATCTTCATCCAGAGGATGTAGCTTTCAGCTCCCAGAATCAGCCTAACTTCAGTTTTTGAATCCAGCTCATCACTCATCTCCTCGCTCATCAGGTCGATAGGCATCGCATGGTTAAACTCGTTCGCCATCGCGCTGTCATCAGCATGAATAGTGACACCCAACTGCTCCAATACACGTCGGCGTAAAGGAGCATCCATTTCAAGCTGCTCATCAATCGCTTCATTGTCTTCCAAGAAAAACGATAGCTCATGCGCCAGTATCTTATTGAACTGCTGCAAACTAGGTACAAGAGCGTAGTTGTACACGGCGTAATAAGAAAAAACTTGGCTAGCAATCAAGAGTGTAAAAAACAGCAGAATGGATTGCGTGAAGGAGCTACGAAATCGCATAGGTTTTCCTTAGAGAGCGAAGATGAGAAGAATCTGAGGTAGATAATAAACAAAAGGCCCTGAATCCATCCAGAGCCTTATCGACATTTCTGATTATGCTTCTTTGCCGTCCGGCACAAACACATAACCTAGACCCCACACAGTTTGAATGTAGCGAGGTTTGCTTGGGTCGATTTCCAGCATACGACGCAGACGAGAAATCTGTACGTCGATAGAACGTTCCATTGCCGAGTACTCACGACCACGAGCCATGTTCATCAGCTTATCACGGGACATCGGCTCACGTGCGTTGGTCACCAAGGCTTTTAGTACTGCAAATTCACCAGATGTTAGAGGCATTGCCTCTTCACCACGGAACATTTCACGTGTACCAAGGTTCAAACGGAAATCACCGAACTCAACCACTGACTCTTCTTGGCTTGGCGCGCCAGGAGCTTCAATAGTTTGACGACGTAATACCGCTTTAATGCGAGCAAGTAGCTCACGAGGGTTAAATGGTTTCGGTAGATAGTCATCCGCACCGACCTCTAGGCCGACAATACGGTCAACTTCATCACCTTTGGCTGTCAGCATCAGAATCGGCAACATGTTGTTGGCGTTACGTAAACGACGACAAATCGACAGGCCATCTTCACCTGGTAGCATTAAATCCAATACCATAAGGTGAAAGTTTTCACGGGTTAACAGGCGGTCCATCTGCTCACTGTTAGCAACACTGCGTACTTGGAATCCTTGCTCTGATAAGTAACGCTCTAGTAATGCACGTAGACGTGCATCATCATCAACAACTAAAATCTTGTGATTTTCTTGCATATTCGATTCCACCACTAAAAAGCAATTTACCGACCCCTCCGTCAACAAAAAGTGTGTCAGAAGAGTATCTGCACTAAATGTAACATTTCATGGCCAATAATTGCGCAGAGAATTGTTAACGTTTATTAATTATGGCTCATATCAGACACATTCGTCACTGCTCTAAGTGATATAAGTGATGTATATCTAATGTTGCCTAATTTTACTTGCTGCAACTTCGTTAACCTGCACGCTAACTATTCAACGTCTACTAACCCTTTGTAACGTTTTAAAATATGCTTTTGTGCGCCCCACCAAGCCCATGTCATATAACCTAAGTAAACTATCACTAGTTTATCGAACTCAAGGAGAGATTATGACATTTGAAGCACAATCGGAGAGTCCGTTTTCACGCGATAACTTCGCACAAGCACTGAAGTATTGGCGCAATTTTAATGGCATGTCTCAATTGGAACTGGTTGAAGCACTGAGCTTATCCCATCGAGCATTTCAAGGGATAAACCAGCCAATGCTCAGTAAGTGGGAGCATGGCAACGGACAGCCTTCATTGATGCGCCGAATCGGGGTCGCCACGTTTTTCCAGCAAAGTTACCATTATTCAGAAGATGAACGTCGCATCATTCAAGGGGTCGAAAAATATGATGACTTCTTTAGAGGGTTTGACACGCTCTACCCTTATACGATTGATACTTATGAAAGCTATCGTTGGGATAATCTGCCAGAGATCTATCGAGAGCAAATCGTCTACGCACAAGAGCACTATCGTTTTATCACGTTTCAAGAACTGATAGACGTCATGTCCATTCAAGAAATCAACGTGGTTCTTGCTAAGCACCGGGACGCGGTGGTTGGTCATATTGTGCATGGTAAGGATATTAACGGGCAGAACTGCCTACTTAGCTATGTGGCGCTTAATAAAGACTTGCATCGATTAGTGCATAACTACGCGTGTGAGCTGTTTGAAGGTAAAACCTTATTGATCACCGCGATCAAGCCTTACGCTAAAACTCTGATCTCGGATATCTATATTCCTGAAAAGTACCAAAGCGGACATATTACTGTGTATGAATGCCAAGTCGACACGCTAGCCGCCAATCCGTTTTTCGACCAAATTCACGATGAAGGGCGAATCCTAACGTTACTGAGCCATCATCAGAAGATTCAACGTAACCGCCGCTCAGCTCCCACACACAAAACGGACGAGTTAGCTCTGTCATAAATCACAGCACGCAATTTGAGCTCTCAAAGACATACCACTTTAGGAGCTCAAATCGCTCTATTTATTCAAAGAGTGCTGTTGGTAAGTGATGGAGTTAATAAACCACTCCTTATCTCCTTGAGGGGTCTTCACCACTACCTCATCATCCACTTGTTTTTTTAGCAGCGCCCTCGCCATAGGAGAATCAATCGATATATAACCTTTTGCATCGCCGTAAATCTCTTCGGGACCAACAATACGGAAATGCATGGTTTCACCTTCTTCATTTTCAATCTCCACCCAGGCACCGAAAAAGACCTTCCCTTCTTGTTGAGGTGAATAATCAACGATGGTGACCTCAGGTAAGAACTTGCGCAGAAAGCGAACACGGCGATCGATTTGGCGAAGCAAACGCTTATTGAAGGTATAGTCTGCGTTTTCAGAGCGATCACCTAAACTCGCCGCCCACGTCACTATCTTAGTGACTTCAGGACGTCGCTCGTTCCAGAGGTAATCATGTTCTTGTTTCAGTTTGTTGTAGCCTTCACGCGTGATCAATTTGGTCTTCATTTTGCTCTCTATTAATAGCAACTGCTGCTGAGAGATTATAACGAACTATTTGACTTTGTATGAACCCAAAATCCTCCCTCCTTGCACACCAACGAATTGCTGAAATGATAGTAAACCGTCAAAACACCATTTTAAACTACCTAATTATCAACATGGTTACCCAATGATTTATATCGTTTTTATTTTTTATTAGGACTTATTCTTTTACTTACCCCCTTAACTAATACCAATAATGAATTCTCAACGCATCACTTTCGAACATTCACTGTTAAGGAAAACATCATGTTTAGAAATAAAGCCTCTTTTCTACCTCCACTTAAACTTACCAAAAGAGATCTTCAATTAGAGGATATGGAGCAATTAGGCGTACATTTTGTTCATGGCACTAATTCAAGCGCTTTAGAAGGGTTGGTGAAATTCCGAGCGTTACTATCGGCTGAAGAAATAGACTGTACCCCTTGGTTCCATCGAGCCGAAGGACTAAAATCTGGAGAAAGGGGGAATACATTTGACAACTTGTTTCGCAATCAACCCATAAGCCAAGGTGTTAGCCTAAATTATACTCGTAGGTACCACGAAAGCCTTAATCATTATGCCAAACTCGGTTTACTCGATGAGGACAACTATGAAGTGCTAATCGGTTTAGACTCATTTGTCCCACTGCGTGCTAAGTTTACCGCACATCCCGTTAGTATCAGCGGT
Organism: Vibrio mediterranei; assembly: GCF_013364395.1. Classification (NCBI taxonomy): domain Bacteria; kingdom Pseudomonadati; phylum Pseudomonadota; class Gammaproteobacteria; order Vibrionales; family Vibrionaceae; genus Vibrio; species Vibrio mediterranei. The sequence goes on from NZ_JABXGK010000004.1 coordinate 141,722, forward strand.
ATTAGCATAATGAGAATCTGCGCTATTTATGTTCCTGCACAATATGTTTCAGACGTAAAAGAGATGTTCCAAACAATTCCCTTTTTAGTCACCAAAATACGAAGTTTTAGATAGTTGACCAATACTTTCGTGAAGATAAACCCCATAGAGTGCTGAAAATCTTACTTCGCTTAGCACTCTTTCTTCGAAAGTCGTTGACCTCTTTTTATTTATCAACTTTAGAAGCATATTTCAAATAACTCCACCAACCAACAACTTATCTAATTGTTGCCCCCATATCAAACTGTAAACTAATACCAGATTCTAATATTTAACTTTCCGTAATTTCTCTCTCAAGTTTGTTTATTTTAGTGCAATAGGCTCTACAGCTAGCGAAAAGCTCAACATCAACAAGAATCAGTGCTGTATAAAAACACAATGAAAATTATAAGACACTGATATATGTGACTTTTTATTTTTTATAATCATTTATTAGTTAACTGGGTTCCAAAAAAACAATAAATTTCGTCTCGAATCAGAACACACTGACATTCATATTTAACCTCACTCAAGCAACAAACTATTTAATTTGGAAAATAACTCATGACTTTTAACTTAACAAAACAAACTCTAGCTAGCAGCGTTGGCCTTGTATTAGCACTAAGCACATCATCAGCAATGGCAATCGATAAGGATGTGCATCCGGGACAAAATGGCGAATATGACTTCTCATCTTATTATGGCGAACACAACAACATAAAAGATCGAAACGTGGAAAGCAAAGACCTTCAACTAAACATCACAGCAAATGTTAACTATGAAGGCGCCATTTGTTCATTTGATTTTGCTACTGGTGCCGGGTTTGATGTTCAATTTGGCGATGTGACACTCAATAATGAGAAAGACAATACTCTTGATACTCGAGAAACGGGCTTACAATTAACTGGTAATGGCTGTGAAATGGCGTTTTTTAATATTGAAAATACATCAATGAAGGGAAAAAGTGCAACAGAAGGAAAGTTTGCCTATCCCGTTCAGGATGCCTATTGGAAGGAAAATGGTCAGACTTGGTATGCACTAGGGGACGATATTGGCGTATGGTTTACAACGGTTATCAAGAAAAAAGACTTCGAGATTACAGCATCTATTGATGGCAATAATAAAGTCCAGATCGAGAATGGCTATAACATTGTAAAAGCAGGAGAAACATCAGAATGGCACCGACTTGCAGAATTTGCCAAAGATAATACTCTTACATTAACAACGATTATGAATATTGACCATAGGAAGTACGCTATGTGGAATCACACGGCAGATAAAGAAGTCAATAAAGTAATGTCTTTTACTGCAAAGATTCAATAATACTTATTTAATTCCTATCTTTGGAGTATTTATATACTCCAAAGATATAGAGATGTAAAAAATGAAAAAACATATATTTCTAATACTAATGCTACCAAGTATTTGCTATGCCGTTGCCATTCCCGGAGCTAGGGTTGTTTATATTGAAGGGAGTAAATACTTTCAAGGTGAAATCGTTAATAACTCAGATTCTGCGACATTAGTACAGCTTTCTATATTAGATGACAGCTTTGATGAAGAGAAGCTGCCGATAATAACACCGAATATCATTCTATCTAAAGCAGATAGCCGCTCAGGGTTCAGAATCTATAATTTAGAGTCAGTAATGGACTCTAATGAGGTAGAAACATATCGAACTCTTAGTGCTGTCTCTATAAAAGAGCAGTCAGATACTCCATCTGATGTCATTGCTAGCATGGATATGCATTACAAGTTATTTATCAGGCCGAAATCCATTGCGACAGTAACCATGGCAGACGCAGTAAAGAAACTCGTTATTAACAAACAAGGTGATGATTTTACAGTAAGAAATGATTCTCCATTACACATCACGCTCATCTCTATTGAACAAAGAAAAGAAGAGACGATGGTAGTACAAATGATTGCCCCTTATCAGGAGATTACATTTACTAAAAGTAGCAATTTTAACCCCAAACGTTCTTTTGAATTAAATTACATCGACGACATTGGATTACTTGCTAAAGATAAACGCTCGCTATAGAAATATTACCCATGTTACGCTCCCTAATTCTGCTCTTTCTGACTACTCCTTTACTATCTTTTGCGGGAGGCTTTGATCTTGCTCTCCTTAGTGGCATCTCTGAAGGAGCTTCCCTCGGTAGCTTGGTTAATCACATCCCTGATGGCAACTATGACTTTAAAATTACCGTCAATAAAAGGCGAACGTATTTTGAATCCATTCGCTTCTACACCAATGAGCAAGGAGAAAGCACACCATGCTTCTCAGAACAACAATTAAGTGAGTTCGGCATTAAACCGGATATCAACTTAACACAAGGCTCGTGTGTGCTAAGCAGCGAAATTGGCTTGGATATTGATTTTGGCAGTTTCGAAATAACCATGAACATCCCTTCCAGATTTTTGCTGTCAGAAAAGCAGTATGCTCTGGCTCATTATGATGATGGTGTCACAGCATTAATGTTACCGTATTCGGCTGGAATGACGACTAGGTTTGACGATAACTACCAAGCGTACGGTTCAGCAAGCCCTCAATTCAATGTGGGACGGTTTCGCTTCAAGAGCAGCCTCTCGGCTTCTCTGATGAATCAAAAGACGACAATGTCCAATGGATATCTCTATGGATATACCAATATTCCTTCACTGCGCAGCAAGTTCATGTTTGGTGAGCTTAGTCAAAGCACAGCAGTCATGGGGTCGGTCGATATGCAAGGCGTTAGCTTGAGCAGTAATAGCCGTTTGTATCAATCAGGGCAAATGACGGACACTACGACCATTCGTGCCAATGCGGAAACGAATGCCGAAGTGCGTGTTTATCAAGACAACGAACTGATTCACACCGAATACGTGGCGGCCGGCGAATTCACTATTAACGATATGAACATTCGTTCCAATAGTGATTTCGTGGTCAGTATTAAAGAAGAAGATGGACGTGAAGCGGTTTTTTCAGTTCCTAGTCAATTGGTACTCAGTGTCCTAAAGCAAGGCACTAGCGAACATAGCTTATTTACAGGGCTACAACGAACCAACTCACACGCCTTTTTAGGAGGAGAATTGATCTATGGCCTAACGGATACTCAATCTTTAACTACTGGGCTTTTTGTCGAACGCGACTATAGTAACCTATCTGTAGCTAGTACGATGAACTTCGACCTATTGGGTGGTGTTCGCTTTTCTGCTGCACATTCTACTTATCTACCGACGGGTCAGTCAGGGACTAAAATCAATTCAAGTTTAACCAAAAGCTTGCCATTCTGGTCACTAAATTTTCAGACCTCTCTGAGTCATTTTTTGGGAAATGGGTACCGAGATATCAATAGTAGCCATATTGCCGATACGGTTAGAAAAGGCTATCAGTTCTCTACATCAGCGAGTAGCGACCTGCCCTTTCAACTTGGAAGCGTCAGTCTGTTTCAGTCTCTGGGAGGATCAGACAAAGCACAATTCCAAAGCTTTGGCTTAGGGTACTCATTTGGTAATGAATACTATCGATACTCCGTTAGCGCGCTAAAGGCCTATTCTAAAGAGAGTAACCAGAATAACTTTGCCGTCGACAATCGACTCTCAATGAATTTTTCGATGCCGCTCAACTGGGGAAAATCGCGCGTAAGCCTATCTCGCTCACACAGCAGTGGTCGCCCTGCGAGTACCTCGTTGTCTAGTGGTATGAGGTTCGGCGACAGTAGCTCCGTATCAGGCTCTCTGCGTCTCGATGATAAGAAGGGCATTGTTGGGCATGGGTTGTCTTTATCAAGCAATAGTGAATATAACAATTATTCTCTGCAATACTCCAACTCTCAATCGGGCTCACAGGTTAGAGGCACCGTGAAAGGTGGCTTGGTCGTTGCGGAAAATACCGTGCTTCCCACTCGGCGTCTATCTGACACCAATATATTAGTCAGAGTTGACGATGTGGAAGGGTTAAAAATAAGAAATGCCGGTAAAACAAACGCGGATGGCTTTGCGCTCATCCCTTCAGCCTCTGCGTACAGTCAAAATCGAGTTTCAGTCGAATCCAAGTCGATTCCTGATGGAGTCTACCTTGACAATACCGTCGCAAATACGATTCCAAGTGAAGGCGCTCTCACCTTAGTCACTTATCACGTTAAAAAAGGGCGCGACACCATGCTTAAGCTGAGGCAAGAGGTTTCATTAGGAACTAAGCTTTATAGTAATGATGCCCCGATTAGTAGCTACTTTGACAGTGATGGCCGTGTATTTATTGCGGCATTTGACAAAAATGAGGAACACCTAAGTGTTCCTATGCTCAGCTGTGACGTAAACATTATTGAAGACAGCTATATCGATATGTCTGGCTTAGATTATTATGAAGCCGAGTGTCTGTCCCCAAGTAATAGAAGCTAAATCATGACACCAACCACAAATATAACCTTGAACCCGAATAATGGTCACCTGGCGGAAGACGGGCTTACTATCGCAAAATTAAACAGCAGTGAGCGACTTATCCTTGAAGCTCTTTGCAATGCTCATGGGCACCCATTAACCAAGCAACAGTTATTGGACGTTGGCTGGCCTGGCAAGATTGTTGTCGCTAATTCGCTCAATGTCGCCATCCGAAATATTCGGACAGCGTTGGATAAAGTTGGCTTAGTGATGTGCTTAGAAACCGTTCCAACTATTGGTTTCCGGTTAGACCCTAATGTCATTTTGATCACAAATGACGTGCCTTTTGTCAGCGTGAACGTAAGTTCAGCCAGCGCTAATGACAATGATGCTAGCTCTTCTGAACTAGCCGCTCAGCCAGTCGAAGAATGCCCTTCATCCAACGACGCAGTTGCGACACCAACTCGGTTTGGGTTAGTCAAAAAGGTGCCTTTAATGGCACTTTATGCCGCCTTGTTGTTTTGTGCTTTAGTGATTTTTTACGTGTCATCGATAAAGCCAAGTATGCACACCTATAAGCGTGGCAACACCACTTTAGTCGGCTCATTCTCTCTGCCAGATAACACGGTACACGCCCTCTCTAAAGAGACGGAGGGTCATGTGGTGTATTTTCGGGATACTTCTGATGAAGATGGCATTATTCGCTTGGTCCCAATAGAACACTGAACCGAGATTTTAGCTTCGAATAGTAAGGAATACTGAATGCGCTCTACCAATGCTATGGCCAACCTTCGAACAATAGCGACATCAAAATGCTTCGTTGCTTTGCTGCTAATGGTTTCTGTTATTTGGCTATTGTACCCCTTCGTTAATGGCTTGGGATGTAGCTATAGGTTTACTCATGATGGTGAGCTCAACTTGCAAAAAGGCAAATGCCGCTCGGGCGTGTTGTCTGTGTATATTGAAAATAAAGCCAGCGGGAGAGTCATTAATAAGACCATGCTTTGGGGTAAACGAGGTTCGGAGATTTACACGCTATTTATTAGTCAGAGAGAGGTAAAACCTGCAGTGGCCACCGATAATCAAGCACTGTATGCCGATACGTTTTATGATAATCAGCTGTTAATTGTTGGACTGTTGCTCAAGACAAAACAGCCTAATCAGTACATCTCTGTGTTTGATTACCCTTTTGATATCGGCTACGACATCACCTTGTTTGGCAAGACGAGTTTTTTTGATTAATACGAGAAGGTATTGAGTTTAGTTTGGTCGTTCTCAGGCGGGTCGTGGAAAACTTACCTGAGAACGTACTTTTCTATCCTGAAGGCGTACGCTAGATACTTACACCAATGTTACTGACTCCCTCTTCCTTAAGCTCAAGGCGAAGATCTTTAATCAGCTCTATATCACGCTCAGTGCAATCACGTAGTGGACGGAAAATAGCCCACTGAACATCCCATTCTTCACACACAGCTTCGTTTTCTTTTTGGTTCTCATTGGTGATTTCCACACCGGTTTCTGCTTGCTCAAGCTGAGCCACAGTCGCGACAGACTGTTGACTGATCTTAAGCGTTGATTCCAGTAAGTAATCACGATCGAGCAAACCATGCAGTAAAGTCGATAAGGCAAAACACGCATCAATCGCTGGATAGACGCCGTAGATATCAAAATCTTCTGAGTTCGGAATGACCTCTTCTAGCTTTTCTAGCTGCTTTTCGAAGTTGATTTTGGCGGTTTTCACCGTCAGCAGTTCCCATACAGCATCCAAAATATTGCGGTACACGCGCGCTTCAGCAAACTCGGTTTGCTCACAGAACATAGCGAAGTTGGGGTACATACGCTCGCACAAACAGGTCATAAAAGTGATATGCTGCCAAGGCTCAAATTTTTCGATACGTACCTGAATAGGGTTCTTTAACATGGTCGCTCTGCCGTAGTGAATATAGTCTGCGGAAGTGTAACCAAACGGATAGGGAATAGCCAGAAATGACGACGCAAAAGCATCGCTTAGCACTTGTGACGGACAACAATGAACACTACCTGCCACTGCTTGAAGCAAGACAACTGCCTGATTTGGAGATTATCTCTGAGTTGAGTAATGCCACTATTGTACTGGCAGCGCCGCCAAAGCTTGCTTCCGAACTCGATAGTGCAGAGCAGTTACAGTGGGTTCAATCTACCTATGCTGGCATTGATGCCTTACTTGGTGAATCTCTGCGTAAAGACTACAAACTCACTAACGTAAAAGGCATTTTTGGTCAGCAGATCAGTGAGTATGTGCTGGGTTACGCCATCAATTACTTCCGTCATTTCGATCTCTATAAACAACAGCAGCAAAAACGTGACTGGCAGCCACACAGCTATCAATCGCTGATTGGCAAACGTATGGTGATTTTTGGTACGGGTGCGATTGGTAGTCATCTGGCGAATACCGTCAAGGTATTGGGCATTGTGCCTATCGGTGTCAATCGCACCGGCATTCCTCCTCGCCAAAGTGCGTTTGCAGAAACTTTTCATATCAATGAAGCAGAAAAAGCGCTTGAGCACGCGGATATTATCGTCAATACCTTGCCCAACACCCCGACGACAGATGGACTGTTCAACGAACAACTCTTTGCGGCCTGCCGTCATGCTTTGTTCTTCAATGTAGGTAGAGGCCAAACCGTTGATAGTAATGCGCTACTTAGTGCGCTGGATAAAGGTCACTTGGTCCATGCTTTCTTGGACGTATTTATCAACGAGCCAATTTCTCAAGAGTGCCCTTACTGGCATAACCCAAATGTCACCGTAACCCCACATATTGCTGCCATCAGCTTTCCTGAGCAAGTAGTCGAGATTTTTGCGGAGAACTATTTGCGCTGGCGTGATGGGTTTCAGTTGCAGAATTTGGTGGATTTTGAGCGTGGGTATTAAAGGGGGATGCTATAGCGTTATCAGGCATAACTCTCAAAAAAGTTGTCACTCCTGCGAAGGTAGGAGTCCTCTCAACGCACGCACTAAGCCTCAAATAGATTCCAGCCTTCGCTGGAATGACGTGAGTTGTGAATCAGTCATACTAAAGAACAGTCACACCACTCGCAGCTAGTGGAATGACGTATGCAGTAAGCCACCTGAGACAGATAAACTATTTCGTAGGGTATTCTTCGAACATCTTGTGCACCTGCTCTTGCACAAACACATCTCTATCTGCGGGCTCCATGGTTTCAGTCAATTGGCGCTGTGACACCGAGCGCCATACCACATCGTTCGATTTGGCATCAATAAGCTCAACGCTCAGTTTACCGAACTTCTTCTCTTTCACTCGAGTTGGCGTCCGTACCCCTACTCCATAAGCACTGTTGTATCCACCTGACCCGATACCGAAACCAAAACTTGGCCCGTCCGCCAACAACTCTGTACCTTCTAGGATGTCATAATACACCAGCACATCGGCATCTTTATCCACCAGCGTCAGTCCTCGCAATGCCATTTCATTGTCGACCGCTTTTTTGATGCGGGCTCCATCAAGGCTAACAGGATCTGCACTGTTTTCTTGATATTGATAGGTTTTGAATGCTGAGAAGTTAGTACTTGAGTCGTAATCCGTCGCCACATCAGAGGCGCAACCAATGAGAAAGAGCAGCGAAGTAAGGAATGGGGTGACCACTTTAAACATAATCAGTCCTCTTAACGAGTGCCTCTGTTTAGCTTAGTCAAAAATAGAAAAAAAGCCGTCATCTGCTTAAGATGACGGCTTTAAAAAAAACATTAACTTGATTTACTTGTGATACGGTTTAGATAACTCGTGCACCGCTTCAACAAATACACCTGCATTTTCAGGTGGCACATCTAGATGAATACCATGGCCTAAGTTGAAGACGTGACCAGTGCCACCATCACCGAAGCCTTCCAGAATGGTCGCAACTTCTTCACGAATGCGCTCTGGCTGAGCGTAAAGCATTGATGGGTCCATGTTACCTTGCAGTGCTACTTTGTCGCCGATACGCGCTTTAGCGTCCGCGATGTTAATCGTCCAATCTAGACCTACTGCGTCACAGCCTGTCGCTGCGATTTGTTCAAGCCACATACCGCCATTCTTAGTAAATAGCGTTACTGGAACGCGACGACCGTCGTTTTCACGTATAAGACCATCAACAATCTTGTGCATGTACTGAAGTGAGAACAAGTTGTAATCACGAGGTGTCAATACACCGCCCCATGTATCAAATACCATAACCGATTGGGCACCCGCTTTAATTTGCGCATTAAGGTACTCAATAACACTGTCCGCTAACTTATCCAGTAGTGCGTGCAGAATTTGTGGCTCTGCGTACATCATCTTTTTGATCTTAGTGAAGGCTTTCGAACTGCCCCCTTCAACCATGTATGTCGCCAGCGTCCAAGGACTGCCAGAGAAACCGATAAGTGGTACATCGCCATTCAAGTCTTTACGAATTTGACGTACTGCATTCATGACATATTGCAGCTCGCCTTCTGGATCAGGTAAACCAATTTTGTCGACGTCTGCTTTGCAAGTAATAGGACGTTCAAACTTAGGACCTTCACCCGCTTCAAAGTGTAAACCTAAGCCCATCGCATCTGGAATAGTCAGGATGTCAGAAAACAGAATGGCAGCGTCGAGTGGGAAACGACGAAGCGGCTGTAGCGTCACTTCAGATGCTAACTCGGCGTTCTTACACAAAGACATAAAGTCACCAGCCACAGCACGTGTTTCGCGATACTCAGGCAGGTAACGTCCTGCTTGGCGCATCATCCATACTGGTGTGTAATCTACAGGTTGCTTTAACAACGCTCGAAGATAGCGATCGTTCTTTAATTCCGTCATTCTTTTTTCTCCAATTCGAAAGGCGTTAGTTTAACGCTAATCGTTGACCGTGTGCAGCCATAGATAACAATTCTTTTACCAAAATTTGAGGGCTATCCGGTCTTATGCTTGAACGCTCAAAAAAGAGTCACTTTGCAAGCCAGATCATATTATTAATGACCAATCTAATAGCGAATTTGCAACCCATTAATAGGAATGTTAAAAGTTTGTTTGCTAGCGAAAATTACAATAATACAACTGAGTATCGCACTCAGCATCTCATAACGACATCTTACTTACCCCCTCCGCTTGCGGAGGGTTTTTTTTATCCTACTTAACTTGCTCTGCCGTGGCATTGATCAATGCTCGGGCAATGGTCCCTTCTGGTGCCACTAGAGGCAGTGCATTGGTTTCAAACCACTGCGCATCTTTCAGCTCGGAGAAGTCAGGTTTAATTTCACCACTCTCATAATCAGCCAAAAACGCCATCATCATGCTTGATGGAAACGCCCAAGGTTGGCTGCCGAAATAGCGAATGTTCCCCACCTTAATGCCCGTTTCCTCTTCCACTTCGCGCGCGACACATGTTTCTAGGGTTTCGCCCACTTCTAAAAACCCAGCAATCACGGTATACATGCCGCCTGCATGGCGATTATGCTGAGCTAATAGAATCTGCGACCCTTTGCGGACCGCCACAATAATGCATGGGAAAATTCGTGGATAATGTAGCGTTCGGCAATCTTGGCATTGCATAGCCAGTTGATTGTGATTGAGATGATTTCGTCCACCACATTGAGGGCAAAATCGCATCGACTGACTCATGTAGCCATATTGGATAGCTTTGGATAACTGGTAGAAAAGCGCCTCTGGTAAATGCAGTAACTCACGTAAAGAAGTAAGTGGTCGCTCACCGTCTAGGTCTGCATCATTGAGCCACATTACTGGTGTACCTTCAAACTCTCCAACCTGAATAGCCTGCGCCGCTGGGAGTTGAAATTGCTCCGCCGAACCTTGCGGCACCTCACCGTCTACAAGCCATAATTCGTTCCCTGACACCACACACCAATAAGCTTGATGAATATGGTTTTCACTTTTTTTTAACATCATGAATCCTCATTGCTTGCAGTTCGACCATTTTACTGGCAATCTAAATTCATACCAGCTAGAAAAACGAAATTCTAATTCTGGTACCATGAGAAACGAATTCTCAGTAACTCTTTGTCATTACAAAGCTAGAGACTGCCTATTGCGGTCCCGATCATGAGGACATGGTCATGTTAAATAAATTCAAACAAGTACAAGAACAATGGGGTGGCTCCAGCGAAGTCATCGACCACTGGCTAGAAACTCGCCAAGCGCTTATCGTCGAATACTGTAAGCTTGGTTCTCTACAACCTTCTCAAGCTCAATCCAACGTCGTCGAGCTGCCTTCTCCTAAAGACATCGGTTCCTTTTGCGACCATCTTGTCGACTATATCTCTGAAGGTCATTTTAAGATCTACGATATGGTCATGGATAAGTGGAAAGCGACTGGCTTCAAGACCAACGATGAGATTGATGCCGCTTACGCCAAGATTGTCCTGACCACTGACCCACTGCTTGAATTCAACGATAAGTACAAGAAAGTGGATGATGAGATGCCTAACTTCGAACAGGATATGTCAAAAGTTGGGGAGATATTAGAGTTACGCTTTGCGGTAGAAGATAAGCTGATCCAACTGATTGCTGATAGTTTAGCGATTCCTCCAGGGGCATAGAGGACGCTGTTGTAAGCAGCAGTAGGCTTATAGCTTTGACAGGCCCGCAAGGTGGGTCTGTCCTGTTGCGTCTTCACCTTCTATATTATCGTCATCCTAGACTTTCATTACCCTTGCGAAGGCAGGGGTCTAATCACCACTAACACCAAGTCTCAGCTAGATTCCCATCTGCACAGAAATGGCGATAGAGCGATAATTCAGATACAAAAAAGGCGCCTTTCGGCGCCTTTTGTCATTTCTTTCTACGATTACTCGTCAGAAGAGAAACCTGCGTTTAGAAGCGCAGCTAGGTTATCCGTCGCTTGTTCAGCTGATGGACCTTCCTGAGCTTCGTCACGCTTAGCTTGACGGTCTTGGTGATACGCAAAACCAGTACCAGCTGGGATCAGACGACCCACGATAACGTTCTCTTTCAGACCACGTAGATCATCACGCTTACCAGATACCGCTGCCTCTGTTAGTACGCGCGTCGTTTCTTGGAACGATGCCGCAGAGATGAACGATTCTGTTGCTAGAGATGCCTTAGTGATACCTAGTAGGTCACGCTCAAAACGTACAAGTTCTTTGCCTTCAGCTTCTAGCTGACGGTTTGCGATCTTAACGCTTGAGTATTCAACCTGCTCGCCTGGTAGGAACTCAGAGTCACCTGCATGCGTGATTGTACACTTACGTAGCATTTGACGAACGATAGTCTCGATGTGCTTATCGTTAATCTTTACACCCTGTAGACGGTATACTTCTTGAACTTCGTTCGCGATGTATTGAGTCACAGCGTGAATACCACGCAGACGTAGAATGTCATGCGGAGTTTCTGGACCATCAGCGATTACGTCACCACGCTCAACGCGCTCACCTTCGAACACGTTTAGCTGACGATGCTTAGGAATCATCTCTTCGTAGTTATCGCCACCATCACGAGTGATGATTAGACGACGCTTACCTTTCGTCTCTTTACCGAATGAAACGGTACCAGAGTGCTCAGCAAGAATTGCTGGCTCTTTTGGTTTACGAGCTTCGAATAGGTCCGCAACGCGAGGTAGACCACCGGTGATATCTTTGTTACCGCCAGATTTTTGTGGGATACGTGCTAACGTGTCACCCACACCTACTTCTGCGCCATCTTCGATGTTCACAATCGCTTTACCTGGTAGGAAGTAAAGTGCTGGCATTTCTGTGCCTGCGATCATTACGTCTTTACCATGCTCATCAACAAGTTTGATAGCTGGACGCATATCTTTACCTGCTGCTGGGCGAGCGGCTGCTTCTGTTACTTCGCTTGAAGATAGACCTGTTAGGTCATCTGTTTGACGAGAAACAGTTACGCCATCGATCATGTCTACGAATTGGATACGACCCGCTACTTCAGTAATGATTGGCAGCGTGTGCGCTTCCCAGTTCGCTACTGTTTCACCAGCTTGAACTGCATCGCCATCACCTTTAGTTAGCAATGAACCGTAAGGAAGTTTGTGCTTCTCTTTAGTACGGCCAAACTCATCGATAATCGTCATTTCTGACGCACGAGAGGTGATAACCAGTTTCTTATCTTTGTTGATAACAAACTTAGCGTTGTGAAGCTTCACAGAACCTGTGTTTTTCGCCTGGATGCTGTTCTCTGCTGCTGCAGTAGATGCCGCACCACCGATGTGGAACGTACGCATCGTAAGCTGTGTACCCGGTTCACCGATAGACTGAGCAGCGATAACGCCCACTGCTTCACCTTGGTTCACTAGGTGACCACGTGCTAGGTCACGACCGTAACACTGTGCACAACAACCGAAGTCTGCATCACAGGTAACTACTGAGCGCACTTTCATGCTATCTACAGAGTTATCTTCCATGATCTGACACCACTTCTCATCAATTAGAGTGTTACGTGGAATCAGAACATCTTCAGTACCTGGCTTAAGAACGTCTTCAGCAACTACACGACCAAGCGCTAGCTCAGAAAGTGCAACTTTAACGTCACCACCTTCGATATGAGGCATCATATCGATACCTTCGTGCGTACCACAGTCGTGCTCGTGAACAACTACGTCCTGAGCAACGTCTACTAGACGACGAGTTAGGTAACCCGAGTTCGCTGTCTTCAGTGCCGTATCCGCAAGACCCTTACGAGCACCGTGCGTTGAGATAAAGTACTGAAGTACGTTTAGACCTTCTTTAAAGTTCGCAGTGATCGGTGTTTCGATGATTGAGCCATCTGGACGAGCCATCAGACCACGCATACCAGCTAGCTGACGAATCTGAGCTGCAGAACCACGAGCGCCCGAGTCAGCCATCATATAGATGCTGTTGAATGACTCTTGTTGCTCTTCCGCACCTTCACGGTTAATTACCGTTTCAGATGAAAGGTTGTCCATCATCGCTTTCGCTACGCGATCGTTGGTCGATGCCCAAATATCGATCACTTTGTTGTAGCGCTCACCCGCAGTTACAAGACCAGATTGGAACTGTTCTTGAATTTCGCGAACTTCTTCTTCCGCTGATTCGATTTCGTCGTACTTCGCTTGAGGTACAACCATGTCATCGATACCAACTGATACACCAGAAAGTGCAGCGTATGCAAAACCTGCGTACATCACTTGGTCAGCAAAGATTACTGTATCTTTCAGACCCAGCTTACGGTAAGCCTCGTTAAGTAGGTTAGAGATTTGCTTCTTACCTAGCTTTTGGTTTACCAAGCTGTATGGAAGACCTGCAGGAACGATTTGCCACAGCATTGCACGACCGATAGTCGTATCGACCATCTTCGTTTCTGTTGTGCTGTTGCCATCTTCGTCCACTACCGTTTCAGTGATACGTACTTTAACGCGAGCGTGTAGCTCTGCGCTCTTAGTACGGTATGCCTTCTCAGCCTCTTCAGGGCCAGCAAGGTACATACCTTCACCTTTCACGTTGATCTTTTCACGAGTCATGTAGTAAAGACCCAATACAACGTCCTGAGAAGGTACGATGATCGGATCACCTGACGCTGGCGACAGAATGTTGTTTGTCGACATCATCAGTGTACGAGCTTCAAGCTGTGCTTCTAGAGTTAGAGGCACGTGAACCGCCATTTGGTCACCATCGAAGTCCGCGTTATACGCCGCACACACTAGTGGGTGTAGCTGAATCGCTTTACCTTCGATTAGTACTGGTTCGAACGCCTGGATACCAAGACGGTGAAGTGTTGGTGCACGGTTCAATAGTACTGGGTGCTCGCGGATTACTTCGTCTAGGATATCCCAAACGATCGCTTCTTCGCGCTCTACCATCTTCTTAGCTGCTTTGATTGTCGTCGCCATGCCACGAGTTTCTAGCTTGCTGTAGATAAATGGTTTAAATAGCTCTAGTGCCATCTTCTTAGGAAGACCACACTGGTGCAGACGAAGGTATGGACCTACTGTGATTACAGAACGGCCAGAGTAGTCTACACGCTTACCAAGTAGGTTCTGACGGAAACGACCTTGTTTACCCTTGATCATATCAGCAAGAGATTTCAGAGGACGCTTGTTCGAACCTGTAATTGCACGACCGCGACGACCGTTATCTAGGAGGGCATCAACAGACTCTTGCAGCATACGCTTTTCGTTACGTACGATGATGTCTGGAGCCGCTAGCTCTAGAAGACGCTTCAAACGGTTGTTACGGTTGATTACACGACGGTATAGATCGTTCAGATCAGACGTTGCAAAACGACCGCCATCTAGTGGTACTAGAGGACGTAGATCTGGCGGAAGAACCGGAAGCACAGTTAGGATCATCCACTCAGGGTTGTTACCTGATGCAATGAACGCTTCAACTAGCTTCAGACGCTTAGTGATCTTCTTACGCTTAGTTTCTGAGTTAGTAGACTCAAGTTCTTCGCGCATCATCTCTGCTTCAGCGTGCATGTCCATAGTGGCAAGCAGATCTTTGATCGCTTCTGCACCCATCTTAGCAGTGAATTCGTCACCCCATTCTTCTAGACGATCAAGATACTCTTCTTCAGTTAGCATCTGACCTTTTTCTAGATCCGTCATACCTGGTTCAGTTACTACGTACATTTCGAAGTAAAGAACACGCTCGATATCACGTAGCGGGATGTCCATTAGCAAACCGATACGAGATGGTAGCGATTTTAGGAACCAGATGTGAGCGACAGGAGACGCAAGCTCGATGTGGCCCATACGGTCACGACGAACTTTAGTTTGCGTTACTTCAACGCCACACTTCTCACAGATAACACCACGGTGTTTCAGACGCTTGTATTTGCCACAAAGACATTCGTAGTCTTTAACTGGACCAAAAATACGCGCACAGAACAGACCATCGCGCTCAGGTTTGAACGTACGATAGTTGATCGTCTCAGGTTTTTTAACTTCACCAAAAGACCATGAACGAATCATGTCTGGTGAAGATAGACCGATTTTGATTGCATCAAATTCTTCGGTCTTATGCTGTGCTTTTAGAAAGTTTAATAAGTCTTTCACAATCAGCTCCTGTAAGGAGTTTAAAAAGGTGCTCGCTTGGTCAGCAAACCTGCGCGAGCCCCTTTTCTACCAGATAATCCTGATGGATTATTCGTCTTCTAGCTCGATGTTGATACCTAGCGAGCGGATCTCTTTCAACAGTACGTTGAACGATTCTGGCATGCCAGGTTCCATGCTGTGGTTACCATCGACGATGTTCTTATACATCTTCGTACGGCCGTTAACGTCATCAGACTTAACCGTTAGCATTTCTTGAAGCGTATATGCTGCACCGTATGCTTCTAGTGCCCATACTTCCATCTCACCGAAACGCTGACCACCGAACTGAGCTTTACCACCAAGTGGTTGCTGAGTTACTAGGCTGTACGAACCAGTTGAACGAGCGTGCATCTTGTCATCAACAAGGTGGTTCAGTTTCAGCATGTACATGTAACCTACAGTTACAGGACGCTCAAACGCATCACCAGTACGACCGTCAAACAGAGTTAGCTGACCAGATTCTGGTAGGTCACCCAGTTTTAGAAGTTCTTTAATAGACTTCTCAGACGCACCGTCAAAGACAGGTGTAGCAATCGGTAGACCGCCACGTAGGTTCTTAACCAGAGTACGTACTTCGTCATCAGACAGAGATGCAATATCAACGTTCTGACGAGTACCACCTAGATCGTAAACCTTCTGCAGGAATTCGCGGAATTTCGCTAGCTCTTGCTGCTCTTTAACCATCTGGTTGATCTTGTCACCGATACCTTTCGCTGCCAGACCTAAGTGAACCTCAAGGATCTGACCGATGTTCATACGCGAAGGTACACCCAGTGGGTTAAGTACGATGTCGACAGGTTGACCCTTCTCATCGTAAGGCATGTCTTCAACAGGGTTGATCTTAGAGATAACACCCTTGTTACCGTGACGACCCGCCATCTTATCACCAGGCTGGATACGACGTTTAACCGCTAGGTAAACTTTAACAATCTTAAGAACGCCAGGCGCTAGGTCATCACCTTGAGTGATCTTACGACGCTTAGTTTCAAACTTCTTATCAAAGTCTGCACGTAGCTCGTCGTACTGCTCTGCAAGTTGCTCAAGCTGAGATTGCAGTGCATCGTCTTCTAGCGTTAGTTCTAGCCACTTCTTACGATCGATAGTATCTAGTTTAGCGTCAGAGTAACCACCTTGAAGTAATACAGCTTTCACACGGTTTAGAAGGCCACCCTCAAGAATCTGGAATTCTTCAGTTAGGTCTTTCTTCGCTTCTTTCAGCTGCATTTGCTCGATTTCTAGAGCACGCTTGTCTTTCTCTACGCCATCGCGAGTGAAGACTTGAACGTCAATGATGGTACCTGAAACAGAGTTAGGTACACGTAGTGAAGTATCTTTAACGTCAGATGCTTTTTCACCGAAGATCGCGCGTAGTAGCTTCTCTTCAGGAGTTAGCTGAGTTTCACCTTTAGGCGTTACTTTACCAACTAGGATGTCGCCACCCTTAACTTCAGCACCGATGTAAACAATACCTGACTCGTCTAGTTTAGACAGAGCAGACTCACCTACGTTTGGAATATCCGCTGTGATCTCTTCAGAACCCAGCTTAGTATCACGTGCCACACAAGAAAGCTCTTGGATGTGGATAGTCGTGAAGCGGTCTTCTTGAACTACGCGCTCAGATACTAAGATCGAGTCTTCGAAGTTGTAACCGTTCCAAGGCATGAACGCGATACGCATGTTTTGACCAAGCGCTAGTTCACCAAGGTCTGTTGAAGGACCATCAGCAAGAACGTCACCACGTGCTACTGGCTCACCAGGTAGTACAGTTGGGCGCTGGTTAATACAAGTGTTCTGGTTAGAACGCGTGTACTTAGTTAGGTTGTAGATGTCGATACCTGCTTCGCCAGGGATCAGCTCGTCTTCGTTAACTTTGATAACGATACGAGAAGCATCTACAGACTGAACTGTACCGCCACGTTTAGCTACTGCTGTAACACCAGAGTCAACCGCTACATTGCGCTCGATACCAGTACCAACTAGAGGCTTGTCAGCCTTAAGTGTTGGAACAGCCTGACGTTGCATGTTCGCACCCATCAGTGCACGGTTCGCATCATCGTGTTCTAGGAACGGGATAAGCGATGCAGCGATAGATACTACTTGGTTTGTCGCAACGTCCATGTAGTTAACATGGTCGCGTGGGTGAAGACCAGATTCACCTTTTTGACGTGCAGTGATTAGCTCGTCAGCAAAAGTACCTTCTTCAGTTAGCGCAGCGTTAGCCTGTGCGATAACGAATTGGCCTTCTTCGATTGCTGATAGGTAATCAACTTCGTCAGTTACTACACCATCTACAACGCGACGGTATGGCGTCTCTAGGAAGCCGTACTCGTTACAACGCGCAAACGCAGATAGAGAGTTAATTAGACCGATGTTCGGACCTTCAGGTGTTTCGATAGGACATAGACGACCGTAGTGAGTTACGTGTACGTCACGTACTTCGAAGCCAGCACGCTCACGAGTAAGGCCACCAGGACCCAATGCAGAAATACGACGCTTGTGCGTTACTTCTGAAAGCGGGTTGTTCTGGTCCATAAACTGAGAAAGCTGTGAAGAACCGAAGAATTCTTTAACTGCCGCAGAAATAGGCTTAGCGTTGATTAGGTCTTGAGGCATGATTGCATCAAGGTCACCTAGGCTCAAACGCTCTTTTACTGCACGTTCAACACGTACAAGACCAACACGGAATTGGTTCTCAGCCATTTCACCTACAGAACGGATACGACGGTTACCTAGGTGGTCGATATCATCAACTTCACCAATCCCGTTACGGATCGCGATAAGCTTCTTCATCACTTCGATGATGTCTTGCTCATCAAGCGTACCCTGCTCTAGGCCATCTTCACGACCGATAGAGCTGTTAAACTTCATACGACCAACAGTCGATAGATCATAACGCTCTTCAGAGAAGAATAGGCTTTCGAATAGTGCTTCTGCAGCTTCTTTTGTTGGCGGCTCACCAGGGCGCATCATGCGGTAGATTTCTACCAACGCAGAGATGCGGTCTACCGTGCTGTCGACACGTAGTGTGTCAGACATGAACGGACCGTGGTCTAGATCGTTCGTAAATAGAACTTCTAGTTTCTTAACGCCTGCCTGAGATAGGTTCGCTAATGCTTCTAGGCTGATCTCTTGGTTTGCACCAACGATGATCTCACCTGTCGCTTCATTGATGTAGTCTTTAGAAGCTACTTTACCTACGATGTACTCGACAGGTACTTCAATGAACTCAACGCCATCTTTTTCAAGTTGACGGATGTGACGAGCAGTAACACGACGACCAGTCTCAACATAAGTCTTGCCATTGGCTTCGATATCGAATGAAGCAGTCTCACCACGTAGACGCTCAGGTACCAACTCCATAAGTAGAGTTTGGTCTTTCACTTCGAAGTTTACTTTTTCGAAGAAGATATCGAGGATTTCTTCCGACGTCTTACCTAATGCACGAAGAATGATCGATGCTGGTAGTTTACGACGACGGTCAATACGTACGTATAGGTTATCTTTCGGGTCAAACTCGAAGTCGAGCCATGAACCACGGTAAGGAATAACACGTGCGTTATAAAGAACTTTACCTGAAGAGTGAGTCTTACCCTTATCGCTGTCGAAGAACACGCCTGGGCTTCGGTGCAGCTGGGATACGATAACCCTCTCGGTACCATTGATAACGAAGGTACCATTGTCAGTCATAAGCGGAATTTCGCCCATGTAGACTTCTTGTTCTTTAATGTCTTTTACAGTACCTGCCGGTGCGTCTCTATCAAAGATAACTAGGCGCAGTTTTACGCGTAGTGGTTTTGAATAGGTAACGCCACGAATTTGACATTCTTTAACGTCAAATACTGGCTCACCAAGACGGTAGCTAACGTATTGCAGCTCAGAATTGCCGTTATAGCTCTGAATCGGAAATACAGAACGAAAAGCAGCTTCAAGTCCATATTGTCCTTCAGGATCCTGTTCGATAAATTTGTCGAACGAATCGAGCTGGATCGATAGCAGGTATGGAATGTCCAAAACTTGTGGACGAGTACCAAAGTCCTTACGGATGCGCTTTTTCTCGGTATAAGAGTAAACCATGGGGTTCCTCAGCTCGCTGATAAGTGACCCAAACTGCCCGTCCATCCTAGTTACTTAAGGTGGAGTATGGGGCAGTGACTAACAACTGTTTACTGTAGTGACGTTAACTCAAGCGTCGAGCAACGTTTTTTGCATGGTGCGTAGATGCTTAAACAGCAGGAAAATTCATCTACGCCCTACAGCGCAAAAAGGCCGGTGGTCAATAAACCACCAGCCATTAGCCTGTTAGGCTAAGAAATTAAGTAATAATTACTTAACTTCAACAGAAGCACCAGCTTCTTCTAGCTGAGCTTTAAGAGCTTCAGCTTCAGCTTTGTCAACGCCTTCTTTTAGAGGTGCTGGAGCTGAGTCTACAAGACCTTTAGCTTCTTTAAGGCCTAGACCTGTTGCGCCACGTACCGCTTTGATAACAGCAACTTTGTTACCGCCAGCAGCAGTTAGGATTACGTCGAATTCAGTTTGCTCAGCAGCAGCTTCGCCACCAGCAGCACCGCCAGCTACAACAGCAGCTGCAGCAGATACGCCGAATTTCTCTTCCATAGCTTCGATAAGCTCAACAACTTGCATTACAGACATTTCTGCAACTGCGTCTAGGATTTGCTCGTTAGTAATAGACATAACAATTCTCTTTTAAGTCAACAATAAGTTTATTTTGCAACCAGTAAAAAGCAAGCTGATTAAGCAGCTTCTTCTTGCTTCTGGTCGCGTAGTGCAGCGATAGTACGTACCAGCTTGCCTGCAGAAGCTTCTTTCATGCACATCATTAGGCGTGCAATTGCTTCGTCGTAAGTTGGTAGTGTCGCTAGTACTTCAGCATCAGTAACCGCGCCTTCAAATGCAGCAGCTTTGATCTCGAATTCTTTGTTCTCTTTAGCGAAGTCTTTGAAAAGACGCGCTGCAGCACCTGGGTGCTCGTTAGAGAATGCAAGTAGAGTTGGACCAGTGAAAGTGTCAGTTAGACACTCATACTCAGTACCTTCTACTGCACGGCGTGCTAGAGTGTTACGAACAACTCTCATGTAAACACCCGCTTCACGCGCTTGTTTACGTAGAGAAGTCATCGCGCCTACTTCAACGCCACGAGAGTCAGCTACAACTGCAGAAAGTGCACCACTGGCTGCTTCGTTGACTTCAGCAACAATTGCTTTTTTGTCTTGAAGGTTTAAAGCCATCTTGGATTTACTCCTGGTTGTTTTTACACCACCCGAAATCTTCACGATTTTGGGAGTTCATACGGTGCTTTTTCCAGAAGAAAGATAAACGTAAAGTTCAACTTCCTTTCAGTCTGGCACCATCTACGTAGGTATGATTAAGTTCTTTTCAGAACGCCTACGGTCTTGGACGGAGGCTAAATTCCTTAAGGAGTTTCAGCCCCAACCACAAATTTGATAGGCGCAAAATTATACATAATTTCTGCGCCTATGCAAGCAATTAAGCTTGAGTGTTTAGTGTAGATTGATCTACAGAAACACCAGCACCCATAGTAGTAGAGATGCTTACTTTCTTCAGGAAAGTACCTTTCGCTGAAGACGGCTTCGCTTTCTTAAGCGCAACTAGTAGAGCTTCTAGGTTCTCTTGTAGTTGGTTCGCTTCGAAGTTCACTTTACCGATAGTAGTGTGAATGATGCCGTTTTTGTCGTTACGGTAACGAACCTGACCAGCTTTAGCGTTCTTAACAGCTTCAGCAACGTTAGGAGTTACAGTACCAACTTTAGGGTTTGGCATAAGACCGCGAGGACCTAGGATAGTACCTAGTTGACCAACAACACGCATTGCATCTGGAGAAGCAACAACTACGTCGAAGTTCATTTCGCCTTTCTTAACTTGCTCAGCAAGATCTTCCATACCAACGATGTCTGCGCCAGCTTCTTTAGCTGCTTCAGCGTTTGCACCTTGAGTGAACACTGCAACGCGGATTTCGCGGCCAGTACCGTGAGGTAGTACAGTTGCACCACGTACGTTCTGGTCAGATTTACGAGCATCGATGCCTAGGTTAACAGCAACGTCTACAGACTCAACGAATTTAGCAGTTGCTAGTTCTTTAAGAAGAGCTACAGCTTCGTTGATTTCGTATTCTTTAGTTACTTCAACTTTTTCGCGGATAACGCGCATACGCTTAGTAAGTTTTGCCATGATCTTAACCCTCT
This sequence comes from Vibrio mediterranei, assembly GCF_013364395.1. Taxonomy (NCBI): domain Bacteria; kingdom Pseudomonadati; phylum Pseudomonadota; class Gammaproteobacteria; order Vibrionales; family Vibrionaceae; genus Vibrio; species Vibrio mediterranei. The sequence goes on from NZ_JABXGK010000004.1 coordinate 163,377, forward strand.
ACCACTAGGCCCATTGAACGAGCAGTACCCGCAATAGAACGCTTCATCGCTTCAATGTCAGCACCAGTCATATCAGCAGCTTTAGTTTCTGCGATTTCTTGGATTTGAGCGTCAGTCACTGTACCCACTTTTTCAGTGTTAGGACGACCTGAACCAGACTTAACGCCAGCAGCTTTCTTAAGAAGAACAGCAGCAGGTGGAGTCTTAGTTACGAACGTGAAAGAACGGTCGTTGTAAACAGTGATAACTACTGGAGTCGGTAGACCTTTCTCAATAGATTCTGTTTTTGCGTTGAACGCTTTACAGAATTCCATGATGTTCACACCGTGTTGACCTAGAGCAGGACCAACCGGTGGACTTGGGTTTGCCATACCAGCTGCAACTTGCAGTTTGATATAAGCTTCAACTTTCTTAGCCATGATATTTCCTAATTTTGGGTTCAAACGCTATCCGAGTGGAAAGCTCCCCGTGTTTTGATAAAACTTTCTACAACCAGTGCTGTAAAAAGGCGCGAAATTATAAGCATAATTCGCGCCCTATTCAACCCTAAAAAGGTGATTTTTTATACTCTTTAAAATCGAGTATTAGTCAAGCTTATCCACTTGACCGAATTCAAGCTCAACTGGTGTTGCACGACCAAAGATCGATACAGACACTTTTACGCGGCTCTTATCGTAATCCACTTCTTCAACAGTACCGTTGAAGTCAGCAAATGGACCTTCATTGACACGTACCACTTCACCCGCTTCGAACATTGTTCTTGGACGAGGAGCTTCACTAGCCTTCTCTAGACGATTTAGGATAGCGTCAGCTTCTTTATCAGTGATAGGTGCAGGACGGTCAGAGGTACCACCAATGAAGCCCATGACACGTGGCACACTGCGTACTAAGTGCCAAGACTCATCGTTCATGATCATCTGAACAAGAACGTAGCCTGGGAAGAACTTACGCTCGCTTTTACGGCGTTGGCCTGCGCGCATTTCCACAACTTCTTCAGTCGGTACTAGCACTTCGCCAAAGTACTCTTCCATTGCGTGCATTTTAATATGTTCGCGAAGAGACTGAGCCACACGTCCTTCAAAACCAGAAAAGGCTTGAACTACGTACCAGCGTTTTTTCGGAGCTTCACTCATGAATTAACACCCTCTATAACCCGGTTATGAATGCAACAAGACGAACCATAATGCCGTCGATACCCCATAACGCAAGCGCCATTACAATACTTACTGCAAGGACAATCAGCGTAGTTTGCATTGTTTCTTGGCGTGTAGGCCAAACTACTTTGCGAACTTCTACGCGAGCTTCACGTGCGAACGTGATCGCTGCCTTACCTTTTGTTGTTGTAGCTGCTACACCAAGTGCCGCAGCAATCAATACAACTACACCTGCAGCGCGAAGAACTACAGAAAGTTCTCCATACAGGTAATTACCCACAACAGCGGCGGCTAGCAGAGCAAAAGCGACAATCCACTTCATTACATCTGCTGCATTTGAGCTATCAGGAGTTTCAGCGTTTGCTTTCATAAAACCAACCTGTGACAAGTCTAACTAGACGACAACAACCCCGCTGCTGCAGGGCTTATTCCTTTAATGTTGATTAAATTTGAGTCAAACCAACATTTTAGCCAAAGGCTCAGGTAGAAATTACTTTCCAACTCAACCCTTAAAATCCTTTCTAAATTCATACAATGAGCAGTCACTGAATGAATTTTGCGCCTCTATATATAGTAGCGCAGAAAAAGGGCATCAAATGATGCCCTTTTTAGCATTGCTTAGTCAAATCTTATTCAAAGATTTTCCCAGAGCTTGCGACAATTCGAAGAATTAGTCGAAGATCTTAGCAACAACACCAGCACCTACTGTACGGCCACCTTCACGGATAGCGAAACGTAGACCTTCGTCCATTGCGATTGGAGCGATTAGCTCAACTTGCATTTGGATGTTGTCACCTGGCATTACCATTTCTACGCCTTCTGGTAGAGAGATGTCACCAGTTACGTCAGTTGTACGGAAGTAGAACTGTGGACGGTAGCCTTTGAAGAACGGAGTATGACGGCCGCCTTCGTCTTTAGAAAGTACGTATACTTCTGACTCGAACTTAGTGTGTGGGTTGATTGAGCCAGGAGCTGCAAGAACTTGACCACGCTCAACTTCGTCACGCTTAGTACCACGTAGAAGTGCACCAACGTTCTCACCAGCACGACCTTCGTCAAGAAGCTTACGGAACATCTCAACACCAGTACAAGTAGTAGTTGTAGTCTCTTTGATACCTACGATTTCTACTTCGTCACCTACGCGTAGGATACCGCGCTCGATACGACCAGTTACAACTGTACCACGACCTTGGATCGAGAATACGTCTTCGATTGGTAGTAGGAACGGTTGGTCTACTGCACGCTCTGGCTCTGGGATGTAAGAGTCTAGTGCTTCTGCAAGCTCAACGATTTTCGCTTCCCACTGCTCTTCGCCGTTTAGTGCGCCTAGTGCAGAACCTTGGATAACTGGTAGGTCATCACCTGGGAAATCGTACTCAGATAGAAGTTCACGAACTTCCATTTCAACTAGCTCTAGAAGCTCTTCATCATCAACCATGTCACACTTGTTCATGAATACGATGATGTAAGGAATACCAACCTGACGGCCTAGTAGGATGTGCTCACGAGTTTGAGGCATTGGACCATCAGTAGCAGCAACTACAAGGATACCGCCGTCCATTTGCGCAGCACCAGTGATCATGTTTTTAACATAATCCGCGTGTCCTGGGCAGTCTACGTGTGCGTAGTGACGAGTTGGAGTATCGTACTCAACGTGAGAAGTTGCGATTGTGATACCGCGCTCACGCTCTTCTGGAGCGTTATCGATAGATGCGAAGTCTTTCGCTTCACCGCCGTACACTTTTGCAAGAGTAGTACAGATTGCAGCTGTTAGAGTTGTTTTACCGTGGTCAACGTGGCCGATAGTACCAACGTTTACGTGCGGTTTCGTACGTTCAAATTTTTCTTTAGACATGAGTTGTCCCTCTAGGTACGGATTTAGGTGGCTTTGAAGACCACGCAACCAAAAAATCTTGGTAATAAAGCTTCTCTTAGCCTCTAAACATAGTTGAGGCAAAAGAAAGTATCAAAAGGAAATATTGCTTTGAGAGCTGGTGCTGATAGGCAGACTCGAACTGCCGACCTCATCCTTACCAAGGATGCGCTCTACCACCTGAGCTATATCAGCACTCTAAATGAGTTGGAGCGGGCAGCGGGAATCGAACCCGCATCATCAGCTTGGAAGGCTGAGGTAATAGCCATTATACGATGCCCGCAACACGTAACTCTGAGAGCTATTCCCTAAAGAATATGGTGGGGGGGGACGGATTCGAACCATCGAAGGCAGTGCCGGCAGATTTACAGTCTGCTCCCTTTGGCCACTCGGGAACCCCCCCAAATTTTACTTACCATTTTCGTCATCATTGCCCTAGGCAAAGTGAAAATGGTGCCGACTACCGGAATCGAACTGGTGACCTACTGATTACAAGTCAGTTGCTCTACCTACTGAGCTAAGTCGGCATAAGTGGAGCGCATTCTATTGAATGAATCTTGCTGATGCAACCGTTAAATCAAAAAAAATTTCGTTTTTTCACACATTCTTCCTTTTTGACGACTTTTTGTACACATTTCGGGGGATTACGCACGCTGTGTCGCATGAAATATTTGATTTATCCCTTTGTTCAGGTATGTTCAGCACTCTACGTGTATGGAAACCTTAAGTTAGGTGAGTTATGAGCCCTTTTATGTCATTTAGTCGCGAGCAGTGGTCTGCACTTCGCAACGCTGTCCCTATGACATTAACAGAAGATGATCTGAAAGAGCTTCAGGGTATTAATGAAAACCTGACGATACAGGAAGCCACTGATGTTTACTTGCCTCTTTCTCGTCTGCTTAACCTGTACGTTGCCGCGAGACAGAGTCGCAACTCCGTTCTTCAAGAGTTCTTGGGACAAAGTGACCATACGCCACCATTCATTATTGGTATTGCCGGTAGTGTTGCGGTCGGGAAAAGTACCACGGCTCGCTTGCTAAAAGCGTTACTCAGTCGCTGGGAAAACCACCCTAAGGTAGAACTTATTACGACTGACGGTTTCCTTCATCCTAATAAGGTACTGTTAGAAAAAGGGTTAATGGCGAAAAAGGGCTTTCCCGAGTCCTATGATATGCGTCGCTTGGTGCAGTTTGTTTCCGATGTCAAAGCGTGTAAGCGTAACGTTGTCGCTCCCGTCTATTCACACTTAACTTACGATATTACTGATGAGCAGAAAGTCGTCGACCTACCTGACGTGCTAATCATCGAAGGTCTCAATGTCCTGCAAAGTGGCATGGACTACCCTCACGATCCACATCGCGTGTTTATCTCTGATTTTCTCGATTTTTCTTTGTATGTCGATGCAGACAGTGAACGCATTGAAAACTGGTATGTGCAGCGCTTTATGAAATTCCGCCAAGGCGCCTTTACTAAGCCTGGCTCTTACTTCAGCCACTATACCCAGTTAAATGAACAAGAAGCGAAAACCAAAGCGAAGAATATTTGGGCATCGATTAATGGGATTAACTTAGTGCAGAATATCTTGCCAACCAAAGAGCGAGCTCAATTGATTTTACAGAAAGGTAAAGATCATAATGTTGAGACGGTTTATTTGAGGAAGTAGGCTGTTTTTGACGAGAGGTTGTGTGCGCCAAAGGTAGATCCCTGCCTACGCAGGGATGACAACATGCGGTGTGGTGACCATATGTAGTATGGTGACAATATTTGATGTAGTGAGTGAAGTTGCTAAATTAGTGATAAGTTAAGCCACATCAGTTCAGTTTACGCAGAGAGATCTCACCACCAATAAATGGTTGAATGCCCGCTTCTGTTTCCAGTAAAACGGCGCCAGTGGCATCGATGCCGCGCACAATACCTTGAATGTCTCGATTGCCCATCACCAGACGAACTTCTCGATCCAAAAAGTTATCATGACGATTCCAACGTTCAACAAAACCGTGTAAGCCACACATTTCGTAATCTTCTAGAGCGTTCTGCCAAGCCTTGATAAAGGCCACCACCAAATCGTTACGGCTAAATGGTTTGTCTGCCACTTCATTGAGTGAGGTCCAAGGCTGATCGATGCCTTCTACTTGTTCACTCATATTTAGATTCATACCCATACCCATGACTAGGTTTGCCGCGCCACCAGCTTGGCCTGACATTTCAACCAAAATGCCGGCTAACTTCTTGTCATTAAAATACAGGTCATTCGGCCATTTAAGTTTTACACCATCAATCCCAAGTTGTTCCAAGGCTTCAACTATCGCCACGCCAATCACCAGACTCAACCCCATCGCCGCTGCCATTCCTGCTTCTAACTTCCAATACATGGAGAGATAAAGGTTACTACCGAATGGTGATACCCATTGGCGGCCACGGCGGCCACGGCCTTTAGACTGGTACTCAGAAATGCACACCGCACCCGACTCTAAGCTGTTTTGTTTGTCGAGTAAGTATTGATTGGTAGAGTCGATAATAGGAATCAACTCAAATGGTGAGGTAACAGTTCGCGATAGTTTCTCTTTGGACAACAGTTCCATAGGGGCCGCTAGTTGATAGCCTTTCCCCTGAACGCGAAAGATATCAACCCCCCAATCACGAATGCCTTTAATGTGCTTACTTACAGCGGCACGAGAAATACCCAGCTGCTCACCCAACATCTCACCCGAGTGAAATCCGCCTTGAGAAAGCTGCTCTAAAATCACTAATTTCACATGATGCTCTCTCATAGCAGCTCCTTTAAATACACTTCTTGTTGAGCACCCATAAAGCGTACCTCATGCTCAAGCTCTACATTAAATTTCTTCAGCACACAGTCGCGGACATAAGCGGCAAGGTTAACAATATCCTCCGCCTTGGCATTATTGGCATTCACCAATACAAGAGCCTGTTTAGGATGCACCATGGCGCCACCCTGAGTATGCCCTTTCAGACCACACTGATCGATAAGCCAACCAGCAGCCAACTTCATCTTGTCACCCGATGGATACGCCACTAGCGCTGGGTATTGCGCTTTGAGCGTTTCATGCTGTTCGATACTGACAATCGGGTTTTTAAAGAAACTTCCAGCATTGCCAGTCACAGCTGGATCTGGCAGCTTCTCTTTTCTCACATTCACGACCACATCAAACACTTCTTTTGGCGTGGTCGTTTCTGGGTCAAGAGACTGTAACGGACCATAACTTAATATAGGCTGCCATGTTTTGTTTAGCTTAAGGCCAATGGCGGTCACGAGCGCCTTATCTTTCAGCTCGTGCTTAAAAATGGAGTCACGATAACCAAAACGACATTGATTATTAGACAGCCGCTTTATGGTATAGCTGTCTAAACAAAGGTACTCCACATAATCACATACTTGCTGGAGCTCTATGCCATAAGCACCAATATTCTGAATAGGTGCGCTACCAGCACAGCCAGGGATTAAAGCCAAATTTTCAACACCAGCGTAACCCTGCTCTACACACCATTCCACCAAACTCGGCCAGTCTTCACCCCCTGATACATGCAAAAGATGTTCAGTCTCTGAGCTGGAGTACGAAATACCTTGCAATCGATTAATGATAACAACGCCCTGATAAGGCTCCGTAAATAACATGTTACTGCCCTTACCTAACATCAGTTTAGGTAGCGCTTGCCAGTCTGGGTTTTGGTAAATCGCAATTAGGTCGTCGACCGATTCAGCTTCTACTAGCACCTGACACTGCTGTGAGATACCAAAGGTGTGAAATGGGCGAAGTTGGGCATTGTTTTCAGTTTGCATGGGCATTCATTGATGGCTTACACTGCCGCTATTCTATCCTTTTGAAACGAGCATTGGCTATGGATACGTTAAAATTCGGTATGCTAGACCCCATTAAACTGCCGATTGCCAAAAAACTGTATAAAGCACACTACCCAGCTGGCAAACCAAAAAGTGATGAACGTATTCTCACTCTTAGCCAAGGCCACAGCCTCTGTGCCCTCGTACGATTTCGTACCATCGAGCAGTATCGATTGATGACCGGCATGCTGGTTCTTCCAGACTTCCGCCAACAAGGTATCGGTCATCATTTCATGGCACAACTGCGACAAAATGAGCTGACCAATAACGATTTTTGTTTTGCACTAGAACATTTACAGGGATTTTATGGACAACATGGCTTTAAAGTGATTACCCAAGAAGAGCTACCAGGTCCTCTTAAGCAACTGTTTTCTCGTTATATTCACGGCGGAAAAGCACTGGCAGCTATGCGATACATTGATCCCCGTTAAACTTATCAACGCTTTACTACCCATTTAGGGCAAGAGTTTGGTAAAATTCTAGGTTCGCAATTTTGCAATGACCAAAGGTACAGTCCCTCATATGATGGCTCTTAGGAACTCTTTTGAACAGCTTCCCTCAATCGCGCAGGATCCCAATGCACTGGATGTATTGTATTCCGCTAAAGATTATCGCGAGTATTTAATTCAAGCGATACGCGAAGCACAATCAAGAATCTACCTAGTCGCTTTGTATTTAGAAGATGATGACGCTGGACGCCAAATCCTGACTGAACTTTATCAAGCAAAGCAAAAGAATCCGGCTCTCGATATTGCTGTTTGTGTTGACTGGCACCGTGCACAACGTGGTCTGATTGGCGCTGACCAGTCTGATGGCAACGCAGTGATGTATCGCGAGTTTAGACAAAACCACGAGCATGCCGTTCCTGTTTACGGTATTCCAGTGCGTGGCAGAGAAGTATTTGGGGTCTTGCACCTTAAAGGCTTTATTATCGATGATAAAGTGATATACAGCGGCGCTAGTCTTAACAACATCTACTTAAATTACGATGAGCGTTACCGATTCGACCGCTACCATGTTCTGAACAACCCTGAACTAGCAAATAGTATGGCTCAGTTTGTTGCAAACGAACTGATTGCCAATCCTGCCGTCAACGACCTGTCATTGCCAGAAAAGCCAACGACAAAAGATATTAAGGCAGAAATCCGACAACTGCGTGGTTCACTGTCTCAGGCACGTTATCAATTTAATGCCCAGCCGAGTAATGAACACCAAGTAGCGGTGACACCTATTGTTGGTATTGGTAAGCGTCGAAACAAGCTTAACCAAAGCATCAATCAGCTATTAGCTAGCGCTAAAGACGAGATTTTTATTTGTACCCCTTACTTCAACTTCCCTAAGTCGGTAGCAAAAGAAATCAAGCGTGCCCTGAAACGCGGTGTTAAAGTGAAAATCGTGGTGGGTGATAAGACGGCGAACGATTTCTACATTTCTCCAGAGGAAGACTTCAAAACCATTGGTGGTTTGCCTTACCTCTATGAAATGAATCTGCGTCGCTTTGCTAAAGCTAACGAAGCACATATCGCGAGTCGCAATTTGTGCATTCGCCTATGGAAACATGATGACAACAGCTTCCACCTAAAAGGTATTTGGGTCGATAAGCGTTATATGCTGATTACAGGCAACAACCTAAATCCACGAGCTTGGAGCTTGGATTTAGAGAATGCCATTTTGATTCAGGATCATTACTCGCATCTTGTCGACAAGTTTGAGGCTGAGGTGGAAAACATCCTTGAACACACCCAGTTGATCTGTACCTATAAGCAGTTGGAAAAAGTGGAAAACTATCCAGCGCCTGTACAAAAATTGCTGAAGAAAATTACTCGAGTTCAAGCTGATAGAGTATTGAAACAGTTACTTTAAGTTATTCAACCTTTAGCGTCTTCGAAAAAGCAAACACAAAAAAACCAGCCTCGCGGCTGGTTTTTTTACATCTCACCTAAATCAATTAAGACTTAGCTTCGCGACTTGCACGCTTACGATCGCTTTCCGAAAGGAACTTCTTACGGATGCGGATGCTTTCAGGTGTTACTTCTACTAGCTCGTCATCATCGATGAACTCAAGTGCTTGCTCTAGAGTCATAATGATTGGCGGAGTAAGAACCTGTGCGTCATCAGTACCAGAAGCACGAACGTTAGTTAGCTGCTTACCTTTAAGCGGGTTTACCGTTAGGTCGTTGTCACGGCTATGGATACCGATAACCATGCCTTCGTAAACCTCAACACCGTGACCGATAAACATACGGCCGCGCTCTTGTAGGTTAAACAGTGCGTTTGTTAGCGCTTTACCAGCACCGTTCGAGATAAGTACACCGTTTACACGCTGACCAATCTCACCGCCCTTGAATGGACCGTAGTGATCGAACGTGTGGTATAGAAGACCAGAACCAGACGTTAGTGTCATGAATTCAGTTTGGAAACCGATTAGACCGCGAGATGGCATCATGAAGTCCATACGAATACGACCTTTACCATCTGGAGCCATGTCCGTTAGCTCACCTTTACGTAAGCCGATAGCTTCCATGATGCTACCTTGGTGCTCTTCCATTACGTCGATAGTTACAGTTTCGTATGGTTCTTGCTTCTGACCATCTTCTTCTTTGATGATAACTTCAGGACGAGAAACCGCTAACTCAAAGCCTTCACGACGCATGTTTTCGATCAGGATAGATAGGTGTAGTTCACCACGACCAGATACACGGAACTTATCTGGATCATCCAGTTGCTCAACGCGTAGTGCTACGTTGTGTACCAGTTCCTTCTCTAGACGCTCAAGGATGTTACGTGAAGTCACGAACTTACCTTCTTTACCTGCGAATGGAGACGTGTTTACTTGGAATGTCATGGTTACTGTTGGTTCGTCAACAGACAGTGCTGGTAGCGCTTCCACTTCACCCTGCGCACAGATAGTGTCAGAGATTTTTAGCTCGCCAAGACCAGTGATTGCGATGATATCGCCTGCAGTTGCTTGCTGAACTTCGTGACGCTCAAGGCCTAGGTAACCTAAAACTGTACCTACTTTACCGTTACGAGTCTTACCATCAGCACCGATAACCGTTACTTGTTGGTTCGGCTTAACCGTACCACGAGTCACACGGCCTACACCGATAACACCAACGTAAGAGCTATAGTCTAGCTGAGAGATCTGCATTTGCAGTGCACCCTCAGGGTCAACAGCAGGTGCTTCAACGTTATCAACGATAGCTTGGAACAATGGTTCCATGTTCTCGCCTTCTTCGCCTTCTTCCAACGTTGCCCAACCGTTTAGCGCTGATGCGTAAACTACTTGGAAGTCTAATTGTTCGTCAGATGCACCTAGGTTGTCGAACAAGTCAAATACTTGGTCCATAACCCAATCAGGGCGAGCACCTGGGCGGTCGATTTTGTTGATAACAACAATAGGCTTAAGGCCATGTGCAAATGCTTTTTGCGTTACAAAGCGAGTTTGCGGCATCGGACCATCTACAGCGTCAACGATCAGCAGTACAGAGTCTACCATCGACATAATGCGCTCAACTTCACCACCGAAGTCCGCGTGTCCCGGAGTATCTACGATGTTGATGCGGTGATCATTCCAGTTGATCGCTGTGTTTTTAGCAAGGATCGTGATACCACGTTCCTTTTCGATATCATTCGAGTCCATAACTCGCTCTTCAGTTTCACCGCGAGACTCTAGAGTACCGGATTGCTGAAGTAGCTTGTCAACAAGGGTAGTTTTACCGTGGTCAACGTGCGCGATAATCGCAATGTTTCTTAACTTATCAATCTGTGGAGTTGACATAGATTTCTTTCACTCAGTCAAGAGTCGCCGCACGATAGCCGCTGACTCGATTAAAAAAACGCCCGCAATATACCAGAAATTACGAGAGTTGTGATCTTCTTCGTTGAAATCTTGCTTAAACATAGTCGGTTTAAGCTAGTTTTGCCGTAAATATCGGGCGCTAGCGCCAAATTCACTATTTTAGCGCAGTCGATCTGCGCATCGTAGGATTGCAGTTGACACCGATTCAAAAACCATGCTGAATGTATGGCATCATTGATTCAACTTGGTGCAGAAATTTAACATTGCACCATAAAAGTGCATTCAATGATCATTTTGGTGCATCATCTTGCTCCATTATGATGAGTAATTTTGTAACAACATGAAAAATAACGGATTTATTTTTTGGCACGGTTTTAGCTTTAGTAAAATCAGCATCGATTAACGCACTTCAATAAGCAGACGTTAATCAATGCCGATTAACACTAATCGAGTACTTAACCGCTTTAATAACACTGGAGGTTTTCCAAGATGTCAGTAGAAAATGTTCTATCGCTGATCCAAGAGAACGAAGTTAAATTCGTAGATCTACGCTTTACAGACACTAAGGGTAAAGAGCAGCACGTTTCTATCCCTGCACACCAAGTAGATGCAGACTTCTTTGAAGAAGGCAAAATGTTCGACGGTTCATCAGTTGCTGGTTGGAAAGGCATCAACGAATCAGACATGGTAATGATGCCTGACGCGGCAAGCGCAGTTCTAGACCCATTCACTGAAGATGCAACTCTGAACATTCGTTGTGACATCCTTGAGCCTGCAACAATGCAAGGCTACGACCGTGACCCACGTTCAATCGCTAAGCGCGCAGAAGACTACCTACGTTCTACTGGCATTGCAGATACTGTACTTGTTGGTCCAGAGCCAGAGTTCTTCCTATTTGACGATGTTAAATTCGCAACAGACATGTCTGGTTCATTCTTCAAGATTGACGACGTAGAAGCGGCTTGGAACACAGGCACTGACTTCGAAGGTGGTAACAAAGGTCACCGTCCAGGCGTTAAAGGTGGTTACTTCCCAGTAGCTCCAGTTGACTCTTCTCAAGATATCCGTTCTGCAATGTGTCTAGTTCTAGAAGAAATGGGTCAAGTTGTTGAAGCTCACCACCACGAAGTAGCAACAGCGGGTCAGAACGAAATCGCTACTCGTTTCAACACGCTAACGGCTAAAGCGGACGAAATCCAAGTTTACAAGTACGTTGTACACAACGTTGCTCACGCATTTGGTAAGACAGCGACATTCATGCCTAAGCCTCTAGTAGGTGATAACGGTTCTGGTATGCACGTTCACCAATCTCTAGCGAAAGACGGTGTTAACCTATTCGCTGGCGACAAGTACGGCGGCCTATCTGAAATGGCGCTTTACTACATCGGTGGTGTTATCAAGCACGCTAAAGCAATCAACGCATTTGCCAACGCATCAACTAACTCGTACAAGCGTCTTGTACCAGGCTTCGAAGCACCAGTTATGCTTGCTTACTCTGCACGTAACCGTTCTGCTTCTATCCGTATCCCAGTGGTACCAAGCCCGAAAGCGCGTCGTATCGAGCTACGTTTCGGTGACCCATCAGCAAACCCATACCTATGCTTTGCTGCAATGCTTATGGCTGGTCTTGACGGTATCAAGAACAAGATTCACCCAGGTGAAGCAATGGACAAAGACCTTTACGATCTACCAGCTGAAGAAGCTGCAGAGATCCCAACAGTGGCTTACTCACTAAAAGAAGCGCTAGAGTGTCTAGACGCTGACCGTGAGTTCCTAACTTCTGGCGGTGTATTCTCTGATGACTTTATCGATTCTTACATCGATCTTAAGTCTCAAGACGTAGAGAAAGTAAACATGACAACTCACCCACTTGAGTTCGAACTATACTACTCAGTATAATTCAAAGGTTTACAACCAATTATTAGGCTCGCCTCGCAGGCGGGCCTTTTTTATGTCCGTGTTATTTCTTGCAGCATTACCATCAGGACTCTTAAGTAACGCAAGGTTCCGCTAACATGAAATCTGCCCTGATATTGATACTGTGTATCCTGAGTCCCCTATCTTGGAGTATAGAGATCTACACCTGGGTCGATGAAAAAGGTGTGCAGCACTTCAGTGATCATCCTACTAACCCTCAATCGTCGTTAATTGTGTTGCCTGAGCCTCCCGCCCCTTACCCCAGCAATGAAGTTTCCCCAGCAACAAGTTCTTTCTCAGAAACTCCAACACCCAAGCCTATCAGGCTAAAAGTCAGCATCCGCACTCCCACTCACGATGCCACCATTCGCAACAACGCTGGTAATTTCGATGTTATTGGTCACATAGATGGCAGACTTCACGTCGCAGCCAAGCTGCAACTTCTTCTCGATGGCAAGGTATATGGTGCACCGAAAACTACTCCTTATTGGTCATTAACCGCAATTGACCGAGGAACTCACACCCTAACCATTCAAGCGCAACAAAACGGCAAGGTTATTGCATCGTCCAATACGATAACAGTGCATTTACATCGTGCATCGGTGCAATCGCCATAGCCATCAGCGTTTACGCTTTTACTCTATAAAAAATTGCGCCATACTTGGAATTATCAATGCACCATTTTAGTGCATAAACAAAAGACATTGCGTGCAACGCACCATAATAAAGCAACGCAATGCAAAACCGATTAAGGATAGCGTGTGGCAAACTGTGAACTCACCAGTGCAATACTCAATAATGTGGTAACGGCGACCTTAATGCTCAATGAGGGATTAACAGTTCAATACGCTAACCCTGCCGCAGAGCAATTGTTCTCGCAAAGTTCCAAGAGACTGCTTAATTGCCACCTTTCTCAATTTATTCAACACGCTTCTCTAGACTTGGCTTTACTTACTCAGCCTCTACAAAGTGGCCAAAGTATTACCGATAGTGATGTCACTTTAGTTGTTGATGGCAAACCGCTGTTATTAGAGGTGACTGTTAGCCCCTTATCTTGGAATAAGGAACTGATGCTTTTGGTGGAAATGCGTAAGATTGGTCAGCAAAAAAGGCTGACTCAGGAGCTCAACCAGCATGCCCAACAACAAGCTGCAAAGTTGCTGGTAAGAGGCCTCGCTCATGAGATAAAGAACCCGCTTGGGGGCCTGCGAGGTGCGGCACAACTTTTATCAAAGATGTTGCCTGACCCCTCACTTAATGAGTACACCAATATCATCATTGAACAAGCAGACCGATTAAGAGCGCTGGTCGATAGGCTTCTTGGACCACAACGTCCAGGAACGAAAAAAGAAGAAAATCTACACCTCATTTTAGAAAAGGTACGTCAGTTGGTAGAGCTTGATGCAGGAACCAGCCTGACCATAGAGCGAGACTATGACCCTAGTCTACCGCCGATCTTGATGGATACCGACCAAATCGAACAAGCGTTATTGAACATTACCAGTAATGCCGCGCAAATATTAAAACAACAAGATAATGGGCAAATCACCTTGCGCACGCGCACTGTGCATCAAGCCAATATTCATGGACAGCGCCATAAACTCGCTGCTCGGATAGAGATTATTGACAATGGCCCCGGCATTCCGGCCGAACTCCAAGATACGCTGTTCTACCCCATGGTAAGTGGCAGAGAAGGCGGAACGGGTCTTGGGCTGTCCATTTCGCAAAATTTGATCGACCAACATAATGGAAAAATAGATGTAGAAAGTTGGCCCGGTCGCACCATTTTTACTATTTATCTGCCTATTTAGCCTCAAGGAGAAAGAGGACTTAATATGGCTTGCTGTAAGGAAGTTTGGCTATGAGTAAAGGATATGTATGGGTCGTCGACGACGACAGCTCAATACGATGGGTAATGGATAAAACCCTTTCATCAGCAAATATCAAATGCGAGACATTTGCCGATGCAGAAAGCGTGCTAATGGCATTGGAGCGGGAAACACCGGATGTATTGGTGTCCGATATCCGTATGCCCGGTATTGACGGCATTGAACTGCTAAATCGAGTTCAAGAAAGCGCCCCAGATTTACCAGTCATCATAATGACCGCACACTCTGATCTCGATGCGGCGGTAAACGCCTACCAAAAAGGCGCCTTTGAGTATCTACCTAAGCCTTTTGATATCGATGAGACCCTCACTCTGGTCGAGCGCGCTATTACTCACAGCCTAGAGCAGAAAAGTGCTCTTTCACAGGAAGAGGTGATCGCAGCTGATGCACCGGAAATTATTGGTGAAGCGCCCGCTATGCAAGAAGTGTTTCGAGCGATTGGCCGTTTATCTCGTTCCTCCATTTCTGTACTCATTAATGGTGAATCAGGTACGGGTAAAGAGCTTGTCGCGCACGCCTTACATCGCCACAGCCCTCGCTCTAGCAAACCTTTTATCGCACTCAATATGGCGGCAATTCCCAAAGACCTTATCGAGTCAGAGCTATTTGGCCATGAGAAAGGTGCATTTACTGGTGCAAATAGCGTGCGCCAAGGACGTTTTGAACAAGCCAACGGCGGGACCTTATTCTTAGATGAGATTGGTGACATGCCATTGGATATTCAGACTCGATTGCTACGCGTCTTAGCCGATGGGCAGTTCTATCGTGTCGGTGGGCACTCTGCAGTCAAAGTGGATGTACGTATCGTCGCCGCGACTCACCAAAACCTCGAAAAGCTGGTGACCGAAGGCGAATTCCGTGAGGATTTATTCCATCGTCTTAACGTCATTCGTATCCATATCCCATCTCTTCGAGAACGTAAACAGGATATTGAAAAGCTGACATTGCATTTCTTGTCTTTAGCAGCAGAAGAACTCGGTGTGGAGACCAAGTCTCTTAATCCGGACACAGTGGATATCTTAAATAAGCTCGACTGGCCGGGAAATGTGCGCCAGCTTGAGAATACCTGTCGATGGCTCACGGTGATGGCCAGCGGCAGTGAAATTCTACCAAGTGATTTGCCTACCGAGTTATTAGAAGAGCCAAGACGCATTACTGATATCGGTGCTGGGGATTGGCAGTCACTACTCTCTTCATGGGCTCAGCAGGCCCTTGAGTCTGGTGAGACAGAAATACTTAACCATGCACAACCGCAATTCGAGCGTATATTGCTTGAAGCAGCTCTTAGCCACACCAATGGCCATAAGCAAGATGCAGCGAAAGTGCTCGGCTGGGGACGGAATACTCTTACTAGAAAGCTAAAAGAACTCTACTAACAAAGTTCTTATTAGATCATCGACTTGCCTAACGCACCGCCATTATTTAGGTCATTTAGTCTCAAATGACCTAAATAATTCTATCAATCGGCCGATTTATAACTATTGATTATTAATACGTTACGGCAAAGCCTCAGGCCTATCTGCGAGCTCGTTGCCACACAACATCAGAGCATATGCCAGGTTTACTGAAAATCTCCTTCAAGAAAGCCCTAATCACACCATTTATTTTGGTGTTTCTGTGCTCGATCGGCACCATTTTATGGCTACAGAAAGAGCACTACGACGACCTTGCGTTGGAGATAAGTGAAAAGCAGCTTACTAGCTTAAGCTACAACGTGATTCAGAGCTTAGATATCTATCTTGAAAGGCCGATGGCAGTGGCCGACGCATTAGCTCATGCGATTGAATACCATCAGCTGTATTCCGCCAATGATGCTCTAGCTATCGAAGATTATTTGCTGTCCAGTTTTAAATCCCTTCATACTGAGTTTTCGCAAATTGACTTATTGGGTTTTGGCGGCGAGTTAGGTGAATTCCTTGCCATACGAGATGCAAAGTCCATTCATACCCCAAACGGTTACTCTTTGATGGTAAAGGACGCGAATACTGGTGAGCAGCTTAATATCTACCAAGGTGAAAACCGACAGTCTCAAGTCATCGATACCATAAAACCTTATGACCCAAGATTGCGCCCTTGGTACCAGCCGGTCAAAGAAAACCCCGTGGCTATGTGGTCAAAGCTGTATGCCAACGCCGACGCGGAACAAGAAGTGACAATTTCTGCTCTCGCTCCGGTATTTAGCTCAGACGGAGACATTCGAACCTTCGTTGGAGTGGCTGCTGTTGATGTACAGATCGATACTTTTAGTCTCTTTCTCAATGAATTAAAACACGCCCATAACGCGCAAGTCTTTATTATTGATAACCAGCGTCAGCTCATCGCACAAGCCGATGATGAATCGATTCTCGATGCTAACGGACAAAGGCTATCAATGGCTGACCGCTTGCATCCTGCTTTGACCTTTCTTGATCAAACTTTAGATAATACCGAACTGACTGAACCTCACTTATTCGCCTTTCCTTACCGGGGAGACACCCATTATGTGATGGTTAGTCATTATCAAACTAATACCAATTTAAGTTGGTACGTTGTGGTATCTATCTCCAATCACGCTCTGCTTGGCGATATACCCATGATTAGCAACCAAACGCTAATCGCGGGCTTGATTTTAGGCGTGCTGGGGTTACTTGTCGGTATCGTCATCATCAACCGACTGATTCTGCCTATGTCTGAAACCGCTGAGGCGGCAAAACAGATTTCTAATGGCTCTTGGGACTACCCATTACCCAAAAACAATCGTATCAAAGAGATCTCGCTGCTCGTAGAAAGCTTCTCCGCCATGCGCTCACACTTGCAAGCATCGTTTCATACTTTGCGAGAACAGCTCACCCGTGACAGCTTGACCAAGCTGTATAGCCGACAAGGCTTTATTGAGACCTGCAATGCAATGAAAAGCAACAGCGGCTGTATGATGCTGCTCGGTATTAATCAATTTAGAGATATCAATGACAGCTTAGGTCACCATCAAGGTGATATTTTACTCTCCGTCATTGCAGAGAGACTCAAAGCGTGGGTGTTGCTTGAAAATGGTGTGCTAGGGCGAGTTGCCGGTGACGAGTTTGCCATCTACCTACCTGATGTGAAGCCACAGCAACAGATGTGTTATCAACATCGAATTAGACAGATATTCAGCGCCCCCTTCGTGATGCAAGGTGAGCCATTAATGTTACAGGTCTCTATTGGTATCGCACCTATTACCGAAGAGGATACCACAGACACAACGCTGCGAAATGCAGGCATTGCCCATAGCCACGCAAAGTTTGATTGTCAGCGCTGCTGCATTTATACCCCCGACATGGCAGAGAGTTCGAAAAAGAAAACACGCTTGTTAGCGACATTACGTCATGCCATTGATAACAAGAAGTTTGAGGTGCATTTCCAACCCATTATTGAACTCGACAATGGCCAAATTTTAGGTGCTGAAGCTCTACTGCGACTTCGTGATGATGAAGGACAATTCATTTCACCTTTGGATTTCATTCCTATTGCTGAAGGTTCGGGACTGATTAGCAGTATTGGTCGGATTATGGCAGAGAAAAGCCTCGAAACCGTTGTCAAAGCCATCAAACAACAACAGTTACCTGCGCACTTTCAATTGCACATTAATGTCTCAGTCATTGAACTAGCGAGCGCAAGCTATGTGGATGAATTGTCAGGACTGCTCAAACGAGCAGGTTTTCCGGCAAGTCAGCTTACTGTCGAAGTGACGGAATCGCGACTGGCTGACAATGATCCAATCACCCTTGGCAACCTCAGCAAAATTAGAGCGCTTGGCGTTAATATTGCTATCGACGATTTTGGTACTGGCTATTCTTCCCTCGCCTATCTCCACAAGCTGCCATTTAATAGCCTGAAGGTCGATAAAGCCTTTGTAGATAGACTGACTCCAGACAATGCTGAGCAGAGTGTTGTTGCAGCAATCACTAAGCTATCAAGCAGCTTTAGGTTTACGCTTGTGGCTGAAGGGATAGAAACACCACTGCAAGCTAAGCTCGTTCATGACCTTGGCTGTCATCATGCACAGGGGTATTTGTATGGTCGACCGACACCGTTAGAACAATGGCCGCAGCTGGCTGCTGCGACCAATATGAAAAATACGGTAGATATTAAATAACGCGGGAGAACTGTTGCTGACGCGCTTTTTGACGCAGATATTTGTCAAAACACATGCAGATATTACGAATCAATAAACGACCACGCAGTGTCACTTCAATTGAATCGTCTGACACTGCAACTAATTCATCATCAATAAACGTTTGCAGCAATTTCATATCTTCAGCGAAATAGCTTGAGAAGCTAATGCCAAAGGTCTTTTCTATAAATGTTTTGTCGAGCTTGAAGTTACAGATAAGCTGCTTGATCACTTCACGGCGAATCAAGTCATCTTTATCAAGGACTACACCTTTCCACAGTGCATGTCTCAAATCATTCACTTGAGCGTAGTACTTTTTCAGCTCTTTCTGGTTTTGTGCGTAGCTGTCGCCAATCATAGAAATCGCAGAAACACCAAAACCAACTAGGTCGCAATCACCTTGCGTCGTGTAACCTTGGAAGTTTCGATGCAGCTCACCCGCACGCTGTGCAACCGCTAATTCATCTTCAGGAAGAGCGAAGTGGTCCATACCGATAAACTGATAGCCTGCGCCAGTCAACGTCGCAATAGTATCTTGCAAGATCGCCATTTTTTCTTCAGCTTGAGGAAGATCCTCGTCTTTAATCTTACGCTGCGCGGCAAATAAGTTTGGCATGTGAGCATAATTAAACACCGATAAACGCCCTGGACGCATGGTCAGAACCTGCTCAAGTGTCTCGGCAAAACGCTGTTTCGTTTGCTTCGGTAAACCATAGATAAGGTCGAGGTTGGTTGAACGGAAACCTAGTTGTTTGGCACGCTCAGCCATGGCAAAGATAAACTCTTCATCTTGCTCACGATTCACCAGCTTTTGCACTTCTTTATTGAAGTCTTGAACGCCGATACTCAGGCGGTTAAAGCCTTCTGAGCGCAGATGGTCCAACATATCCAACTCAATTTCACGCGGATCAACTTCGATACTAATCTCAGCACCTTCTTGGAAGAAGAACTCACCACGAAGAATTGCCATCAATCGACTGATCTGGCTTTTGGTTAGGAAGGTTGGCGTACCGCCACCAAAATGCAACTGAGTCACTTTACGACCCTGAAGCAATGATGCACGCTGACGAATTTCGTGTTCGATAACATCGAGATACTCATCGGCTTTGTGTGCATGACGGGTAATCACTTTATTACAGCCACAGTAATAGCAAAGCTTATGGCAGAACGGAATATGAACGTACAGCGATAGTGGACGTTCTGGATATTGAGTACACGCCATGTCGTAATCAGAGATGGTATAAGCTTCGTGGAACTCGACAGCGGTCGGATATGAGGTATAACGAGGACCCGAGTAGTTATACTTATCGAGAATCGCTTGATCCCAGACTATCTGTTGCTTAGTTTCTGATTGACTTTGAGACATGGTAATACTTCCAATAAACATGTGTTTCTTGACGCCCCAATCGCAACCTAACGAACGCAGATTGGCGGTGCGTCAACTAGGCGCTATTTTGCCACAGGAATATGACAGGGAGCGCCGTTAACTGCATTTTTGCTCAAATCGTCAACAAAAATGCTAGCTTGATCACTAGTCATGACCAACGAAACGAAAAGGCTATCCTACAAGCTTAATATCAATGGCATTGTTCAGTGGCTTAACCTTCTGCTGAAGGTTTTTGAGCTCTTCGATAATTGCGTCATTCAAACGCGCTTCTGCCTTCTGACGTGTAAGGTTATCCCGCATTCGGTCTTGCTTTTTCATCTCTTGTCGCGCATCACCGCGTGGCATATCTTTAACGATATGATATAGCTCAGAAGTCGCGGGGTAGCTCTCATCAAAATCGACACGGTCATTACCTTGAACGTAGTCCATGATGTTGTAGAGTCTAATCGCCGCTTCTGATACATCACATTGCCCTTGAATCGTCGCTAAACAAATCGTATCGACGCTTTCAAAAATGTTGGCATTTCGCTTTTGGATAGCCAAGTCGCGATGCTGCTGTTGCAACTCCTTTTGCTTTTTAAGTTGCAGTAGCAAATAGCCCGCATAACTAGCCAAGCCGACAATAATGATGGCACCAGCAATAGCTAACAGTGTGAAGGTATTCATCTACTCTACCCTTATTAATCCTTGAATTGGTCGATGTCTAGCTCTTCAAATTGAGACAACAAATCAGCATCGCTGCTTGCTTTGCCCTTTGTCTGACGAGGTTCTTCAGCCATAGATGATTCAAACTCATCTTCGATCTCTGGCTCCATTAGGCCAAGACGGTTCATCAGTACTTCAATTCGGTCAAGTTTCTCGTCAACGTATTTTTGCAGACCTGCACCCAAGTTTTCACCGCTTTCAATACGATCAAGCAATACGTTAAGCTGTGCATCATTTTCGAGCATTTCAAGTTCTTGCTCAGCAGATAAACGACGCTCTTGTTTACTTGGCTTTTTCTTATCATCAACGATAAGTGGGATTTTTTTCTTGCTACCTAAACGCGGGTCTAGCTTTGCTGCGCTGCCTGCCTGTTTGGTTTTTGAACCTTCTGAATGACGACTGCCAGACTTCTGGCCTTTGCGCTTTTTCAAACGCTTGCGTAAGCGACCTTCCACATCCGATTCAGTGCGGTTGCGTGTAACAATTACAGGCTCTGGATTCGCGCCTGGCTTTCTCGATTTTTTCTTACGACTCATTACGTAAGCTTCCTCAGTAAAATGACATCATTACCAATGAATTCTAACTCCAGCCCATCTCTTTGTGCCAAATACACAAAGGTGGCTCGACTAAAGAATACAACGTGGGTTTGGTCGTTCTTGTAGTGCCATTTGGCAAAGGCATCCACATCAACCACCATTTTAGTCATTAAGCCTAACCATCCCGCAGGCTTAATGAGCGATAACCATTGTTGCCAAACTAAGTCTGGCTCATACAAGTGCTCAATAACTTCCGTTGCTGTGACGAAGTCATAGCTATTATCTAATACCGAACTCTCTGGATAATAGTACAAATCATACAGCGACATGTCATAGCCTTGCTCTTCGAACATCAAAGACAAGGTTGGGCCCGGGCCACAGCCAAAATCGAGACCTTTTGAGCCTTGTGATAATCGTTCTTGTAGTGGTGAGACTAGTCGAGATAAAAAACGTCGATAGCCAGCATCACTAGGATCATTGATATGAAGGTCATAAATCGCTTTTTCCGCGCTCGCATCAAGTCGTTGCTGCCTTGGTACAAACACCAACTGACAGGAACCACATTGCAAGTAATCTCGCTTCTTATCGCTGTGATAATGGTGTACAGAAAGTCCCGCACACAGTGGGCAAGCTTCCACAATTTATCTCCTGAACGATACAAGGGTGCGAAACATACCAGAAAGTGAGCACGGTGGGGAGTGGAGACGGGTATTTTTTCTACAATTTCATCAAAAACGCGTAGAATTTAAGGCAGAGAAGTCGTTTGCTTATCTGCCTTAGTGCTATTACATCCAATCAGTGTTGCGAATAATACCAACCGCAACCCCTTCAATAGCAAGGTGCTGAGCAGTTAGATCGACTTCAATCGGAGAAAATTCTTCGTTTTCTGCATGCAGCAATACGGTCGCGCCTTTGCGCTCGAGTCGTTTTACCGTCACATCGTCATCGACACGTGCAACCACCACTTGTCCATCACGAACATCCTGCGTTTTATGTACTGCAAGTAGGTCGCCGTCCATAATACCGATGTCCTTCATACTTTCGCCATTAACACGCAGCAGAAAATCAGCTTGTGGTTTAAACATGCTCGGATCAACTTGGTAGTGTGCTTCAACATGCTCTTGCGCCAAAATAGGCTCACCCGCAGCAACTTGACCAATCAATGGCAGGCCAGCGTCTTCGTTCGCTGCATCTTCAAGCAGAATACGAATGCCTCGAGATGCACCAGGGATAATTTCAATGGCTTTTTTACGTGCTAGAGCTTTTAGGTGTTCTTCTGCCGCATTCGCAGAGCGGAAACCCAACTCTTTCGCGATCTCGGCACGAGTAGGTGGCATACCTACATCGTCTATTTTGCTTTTGATTAAATCAAAAACTTGCTGTTGTCGTGGCGTTAGCGGCTTCATAATTCACCTGTCTGTTTATACAGTTAACTGTGAGTATATCCAGTAATGGTTTAATTGCAAAGACAATTGGTTGTTTTTTTAGCGGCTTAACACCATATCTAACTCAGACAGAGCAAAAAACACCGAATTAGGATGTAACGAGTTTTTTCATTAAAAGGTAAGACCAGTTTCTGGTATGCTTGCACCGCTCTAAATATAGTGCCTAGGATTAACACACTACAATTCATAGTATGTGTGCTTCTCAGGCATTGTTTCTTTCGAACAAATTGAGGCTGTGAACCTTTATGTCTTCAGGACAATCACTGTTCCGTTCCTTTCTTAAACTGCCAATGTCGGTATTGGTAAAAGGGACGGCGATTCCATCTAACCCTATCGAAGACCACAATATCGATGCAACGAAACCTGTGGTGTACGCCCTTCCGTTTAGCTCCAATGTCGATCTGCTCGCATTACAAGAGCAAGCCTTGGCCGTTGGGTTACCGGATCCATTAGAGCCTATCGTGCTCAATGGAGAAGAGCGTAGTCGCTTTGTCTTCATCGCCTCAAGACCAACTCTCATTAGTAGCGACCAGAACGTTCCGAACGAATCCATCGCACTGTTTTCTGACTTGCTTAAAGAGCACGAGAAAGACCGTGAACTTGATGTTCAGGTTATTCCGACCACCGTTCTTTGGGGCCGTAAACCTGGTAAAGAAGAAACACCAAAGCCTTACCTGCAACCGATGAACGGTCTGCAAAAAGCCTTCGCGGTTATTGCTTCAGGTCGGGACTGCATGGTGCGCTTTAGCCCAGTAGTGTCGCTACGCTATATGGCAGATTCACATGGCACGGATGAATCTATCGCTCACAAACTGGCGCGTGTAGCCCGTATCCACTTCTCAAGACAGAAGTTCGCTGCCTCTGGTCCTAACCTGCCAAACCGCCAAGTACTATTCCATCGTTTACTCAACTCCCAAGTGATTGAGCAAGCGATCACAGACTACGCGAAAGCTAACGATATTAGTGAACAAAAAGCACGCAAAGAAGCTCATCAAATCATGGATGAAATTGCTGCTGACTTCTCATATAAGCTGATAAAAAGTGGCGACCATATCCTTCATTGGCTGTGGAACAAACTCTATCAAGGCATCAACGTCAATAACGCTTCTACCGTGCGCCGTTTAGCGCAAGACGGTCATGAAATTGTTTATGTACCTTGTCACCGTAGTCATATGGACTATCTATTATTGTCCTATGTTCTTTACCGTGAAGGCATGGTACCACCGCACATTGCTGCGGGTATTAACCTCAATTTCTTCCCAGCAGGGCCTATTTTCCGTCGTGGTGGCGCGTTCTTTATTCGCCGCAGTTTCAAGGGAAATAAGCTTTATTCGACGATTTTCCGCGAATATTTGGCAGAGTTATTTGCCAAAGGCTATTCCGTTGAATATTTCAGCGAAGGCGGTCGTTCACGTACTGGCCGTTTACTGCAAGCAAAAACCGGCATGCTGGCAATGACGATTCAAGCGATGTTGCGCGGCCTCAACCGCCCTGTCACTCTAGTTCCCGTGTACATTGGTTATGAACATGTGATGGAAGTGAGCACCTACGCCAAAGAGCTACGTGGTAAGCGCAAAGAAAAAGAGAATGCAGGCCAAGTAATCAAGACCATTCGTAAACTGCGCAACTTTGGTCAAGGCTATGTGAACTTTGGTGAGCCAATTCCACTCAATCAATATCTCAATGAAGCCGCGCCAAACTGGACGCAAGACATTGATCCAATGGGCACCAGTAAACCACAGTGGTTGGTACCTGCAGTAAACGATCTTGCGACCAAGATGATGACTAACATTAACGATGCTGCGGCAACTAATGCATTAACGCTGTGTGCCACAGCCTTGCTTGCCTCACGTCAACGGGCGTTATCTCGTGACAGCTTGGTGTCACAGATTGATTGTTATCTGTCGCTGCTTAAGCATGTTCCTTATTCACAAACTAGCACGCTGCCTAACGATTCAGCAGAAGAATTGGTAGCTCACGCCGAGTCATTGGACAAGTTTGTCATTGAATCTGATACCTTAGGTGACATTATTTCCCTAGATCGTCACCAGTCGATTCTGATGACCTACTATCGCAACAACATCATCCACTTGTTTGCATTGCCATCTTTGATCGCACAAATGTTAATCCGCCAACATAAATTGTCACTTGAAGCTATCAAGTACAATGTGGAAAAGCTTTATCCTTTCCTCAAGAAAGAGCTGTTCTTGAATCTAGACCAGGCAGAGTTGGAACAGGCCGTCGACGGCATCGTTGCAGAACTTGAGCGCCAGCAACTGGTCGTGGTGGAACAAGGTTTTGTCTCAATGAACCAATCCAACACTCAAACCTTGATGTTACTAGGTAGAACGATTTCCGAGACGCTTCAACGTTATGCGATTTCACTTAATCTACTGGCCAGCTACCCTGAACTAGGCAAGAGTGACTTGGAACAGAAGAGCCAAGAAATTGCCCAGCGTCTTGGTCGTCTTCATGGCATTAATGCTCCGGAGTTCTTTGATAAAGGAGCCTTTGCAGCTCTGTTCAGCACCCTGAAAGAACAAGGCTACCTTGATGTAGAAGGTAACTGTGATAGCGCCGCTACCGAAACGTTAGCTAGCCTACTATACAGCTTGCTCTACCCTGAGGTGAGATTAACTATTCAGGAGAGTGTGCATCAAAGCGATGTAGAAAATGCTATAGAACAAGCACCTACTTCTGAGTAAATCCCATAAATAACAAAGGCGCTATTCAATAGCGCCTTTGTTTTATTCTCTATCTTGCTACGGCCAAAATGCTACTAGCAAACCGATCGTCACCACCATGCCTACATAGTTGTTATTGAGGAAAGCTTGGAAGCACGGCATTCGCTCACGCTGTCTAATGAGCCATTGTTGATAAACAAACAATGCCCCAGCCACCAGCAAGCTCCAATAATAACTCGCACCGAGTTCATACCATCCACCCAATGTGTACAGCATAAGTAACGTGGCAAACTGCAATAAACCAATGATGAGTTTGTCACGGCGACCAAACAAGATTGCCGTCGATTTGATCCCTACTTTTAAGTCATCGTCACGATCAACCATGGCGTATTGAGTATCATAGCCAATGGTCCAAAGGGCATTAATCACAAAGACAAACCAAACCATAGGTGGCAGCTCATTTGCTTGTGCAGCCCACGCCATCGGAATAGACCAACTGAAAGCCAGTCCTAAAAACAATTGCGGTAGATGGGTATAGCGCTTCATAAATGGATAAATAAACGCTAAAAATAGTCCAACAAACGACAGCTGTATCGTCAGAGTATTCATCGTCAATACAAGGATAAACGACGCAATAGCGAGGAAAAGGAACAGCGCTATGGCTTCTCTTGATGACACCAAACCTGCTGGAAGCGGTCTAAGTTTGGTGCGTTCTACATGACCATCCACCTTGCGATCTGCAAAGTCGTTAATCACACAACCCGCACTGCGCATCATGATCACCCCCAATGAGAAAACCACTAATACATGCAAATCTGGTATCCCTTCGGCCGCAAGAATCAGTGCCCAAAGTGTTGGCCAGAGCAGCAGTAACGAGCCGATGGGTTTGTCCATTCGCATTAACTGCCAATAGGCTTTTGCCTTTGCCGAGGTCATTATTCACTCTCCATGTTATAGACCGGCGAATCGGGAAGAAAAAGCTCCGCGACCAATATTGGATGTCCTGAGACCCACAAACGAGAACGACGAGCAAACAAGTCCCCTTGCGGAGTCGAGATCATAGCCACTTGCAGTGCATCACGCTTAGTATCTGAGCTTGAAAACACGGTGACCCCAATAGGTACAGTTCCTTGTTGTGAAATGTCGTATTGGCTTCTATCCATGGCATCGAGCGACATCAATGTGCGACCGATGACCCAAGGCACATCATCGCCTGATAGCACCACCTCTCGTAGCCAGCAGGCTTCGTGATCAAGTAACTCCACTTCTTCATGTGACATGCATTGTGGAGTACTGGCTTCGTTGCGCACCACTTCTACTGCGAAGTGATCACAATGAGCACTTAATTTATGTGACAAAGAGCCCTGCTCTGTTAACCATTGCAAGACATTATCATTGGTAAATCGAAACTGTTCTGGAGATTGCCATTGAGCGTGGCTTAATACTTTCAGATAATCGAAAACTGAATCATTCATTTTGCTATTCAATAACACGCGCTTAAGGCGTACAATCATTATTCTTCTGAATGGCGTATTGTACCACTCGAAGAGGCCATAAACTCTAGTTGTATCGTGCTATTGTAACAAAATTAGGCTTATGGAATATCGGCTAAATGGAGTTAGAAAGAGAGAAATATGCGTAAACGTTACCTAAGCCAGTTTTTCCTTATCATGGGCTTGACTGTCACATTCCCTGCTCTTTCGGCAGATCCTACTGCTCCTAGCCTCGCTTATTTCACTTTAGAACCAGAGTTGACGACGAACTTTTATACTGAAGGCAAGCGACTCGGTTATGTTCAAGTACGAATCGACGTTATGGTCGCAGATGCCAGCGACCTTGTTATTATTGAACACCATCAACCACTTATTCGTGATGCGGTTGTAGAGCTACTCGGTCGTCAAAATGCAGATGTCATCAAATCTCTGGCTGGTCGAGAAGAAATTCGTCACGCCTTAGTTGAGAATCTCAATAACCTACTGTTAGCAGAAACCGGTAAGGCCGTCATCGCCGACCTTTTATTTACCAAATACTTATACCAATAGGAAGCGCAACCTAACGCGCTTTCAAACGCTGGCTGTCCACCAATCCTAATACGATACCGCTTACTAGACCAGTTAAGTGCGCCATATTGGCAATCGCCAAGAAAGGTTGAAAGAAACCGAGAATAAGCCAAACTAACATAAAGCCTACGATCGGCTTTTGAATGATGAGACCAAGCTCAGGTCGTTTCCAAGTGAGCATCCAAAGATATCCCACCAACGCATAAACTACGCCTGACAGACCGCCAAAGTTTGCTCCCTCAACCCAGTATTGTCCGGTTCCAGACACCGCAGCCGATATCAAAAATATCTCAATAAGCTTCACAGAGCCAAGACGTTTCTCAATATCGCCTCCGAGCTGCCACCACCACAATAAGTTAAAGATGATATGTAATGCCGAGAAATGCAGCAGTGCGTGAGTAAACCAACGCCAGATTTGCCATTGCTGTCCGTCGAGAGCAGGGAAATGCAAAGATGCAAAGATCGCTTCCCCCCAACCAAGCTGCTGCAAGATAAAAATCACTGAACAGATGAGCATGATACTCAAAGTCACCACGCCGGCTTTTGCCTTAAGCAGCGACATAAAGCTGGGTGTCTGATAATGGAATTTATTCTGACGCGTCTCTGCCATGTCCCAAGAAGAGGCTTGGTACTTCGGATGATTAGGTTCGGTCAGGAATTGCTTGAGTTCGGCCTCCGCCTCGACTTGGTCTTCACTATGTATCAGCCACAAGGCAAATTGACCACTTCCTTCAGGCATCATTTGTACATCAATCTTTCTCGATGCCATATAATCGATAAATGCCTGACCCATTCTCGGGTTTTGAATCGTGATCAATCTAATCATAGTTATTTCTCTATTGGTAATTCGGCGCGCTGCCAAGCCTCAAAGCCACCATCAACACTATATACCTGCTCAAAACCTTGGTTTAGCAAATATTGCGCCGCACCTTGGCTACTGATGCCGTGATAGCACATAACCAACACTGGCGACTCAAACTCCACTTGCTGCATGAAATCAACAATGCTGTCGTTGGTAAGATGAAATGCACCCGAGGCATGTGCCACGGTAAATGCCTGAATATCACGAATGTCCACCAATCGTGCTTCTGAGTCACTGCTCAGTAGTTGATGTGCGTTGACCACATCGATGTGTTGAAACTGCTCCATAGAGTCTAAACCTTCACTTTCTTTGTGCACCAATCAATATCAAATTTAGTTTGGATTCGATGCTTTTTATACGTTGTTATTTCACGTCTGATAGTATCACTATTCAGTGTTGTCAAAGTACCGATAATCAATAAGGTTATCCACTTAAGCTTAAAAAACCACCATCTGTGTGTAACTCTGTGGATTGCGTTGATAAGGTGCTTTTAGATCCAACGATCCACAACATCTAGGTATGATCTTGATCTATCTGTGTGTAAAGCAAAAGGTATCCCCAGTACCAAAAGCGCTTCAATCGACCGTTTATCGCTGCTTTCTGACAGTTGGTAAATAATTTTGTCACAGACTTATCCACAGACCACAAGTGAAAAATGTGATCACATAATTCGATCGTTTTGATTCTCAGATCAAAAGTAAAAAGGCCGAGATCTCTCGATCTCGGCCTTAATCATTTATTCTGCTTTAAATTAAGCTTAAAACTCGCCGACGGCTGCCTTAAGTTTCTTCATTGCGTTCTTTTCTAACTGGCGAATACGCTCCGCAGACACACCGTAGGTATCGGCTAAATCTTGCAACGTAGATTTGTTGTCATCCAACCAACGAGAACGCACGATATGTTGGCTACGCTCATCAAGCGTCGCAAGCGCGTGGCCTAAACGGTTATTGGTGTGAGTTTCCCAGTTCTGAGCTTCAAAGTCTTCTGCGAGATCTGAGCTCTTATCTTCAAGATAAAGCGCAGGTGCAGTGTATGAACCGGTATCGTCATCATCGTTTTGCATTTCAAACGTTGAATCTTGAGCCGCGAGACGTGATTCCATCTCTCTGACTTCTGATGGCTCGACTCCCAGCTCTTTTGCTACCGTTTCTACTTCACCATTGTTGAACCAACCTAAGCGTTTTTTCGACTTACGTAGGTTAAAAAACAGTTTGCGCTGAGCTTTAGTCGTCGCAATCTTCACGATACGCCAGTTACGTAATACGTATTCATGGATTTCCGCTTTAATCCAATGCACCGCGAAAGATACCAGTCTTACCCCTACTTCAGGGTTGAAGCGCTTCACAGCTTTCATCAGACCAATATTGCCTTCTTGAACTAAGTCAGCCATAGGAAGCCCATAGCCAGAATAGCCACGAGCAACATGAACAACAAATCGTAGATGAGACAAAATCAGCCCTTTCGCTGCCTCTATTTCACCATCATAGTGTAATCGCTCTGCTAGTTCACGCTCCTCATCAGCCGTCAGCATTGGGTAGCTGTTGACTGAGCGGATGTAGCCATCGAGGCTATCTTGTGTCACTAATGCCATTGGATACGCTTGGTTTGCCATTCACTTCCTCATTCGTGTCGAGTGGGATTAACGCCTTCTCAATCCATCAATACTGAACCTTAATAGGCTGAGATTCAAGAAGGGGTTTGTAATTATGCATAATCAATTGGTCTAAACAAGGGTAAATGCCGATTAAATTTCATTCATTAATAGGTATTTTCTGCCCAGATGGGACTGAGCTCCCAATATCTCACTGAATAACTACATAATTATTAATAGTAACGTACAAGCGAACAATTGTTACACTCTGCGTCAGGATTGAGCAGCTTTGCCGCTCAATCAATATTCTGACCTGAGTTTTCTAGACCGGTTCAATTTCTTTTAAGTGACGCTTAGCTGAAATTCTTGCTGCGCCTGTCCCCAAGAATAGTCCGAGCATCAGGATTAGCAAGGTCTCGTCCCAGCCGAGGCCAAGGAGTCGGAAATCACTATCATACAGAGTAGCAAGGTCGGTCACAGCGCTATTGAGTAGGACTGTAATCAACGCCGTCAACAACCAAGCAACAACCGCACCTAACAACCCAAACCACATACCTGAATAGAGATACGGCCTCAAAATATAAGCATCGGTCGCACCAATCAATTTCATGGTTTGAATGGCTTCTTTATTGGCTAATACGTTAAAGCGCAATGTATTGCCCACAATCAAAAATACAGAAACCAACATCAGCACCGATAACGTCACGACTAATGTTGAGGCTAAGGTTTTGATTGCATCAAATCGACTCAACCAATCTTCATCGCGGCGAATATCGGTAATCTCTTCTTGAGTACGCAGTTTAGCTACTAAGTCTCGGTCAGTCTGTACGTCGGCATTCACTGGAATAATGGTAAGCACCCCAGGAAGCGCATAACCGTCAAGCAAACTCAGAGCCTGATCCAGACCAGAGTGCTCACTGAGATCAGCTAAACCCTCTTGCGGCGTAATGTACTTAACCGAACTGACCTCTTCCCAACCTTCAATTGCGTCTTTAAGTACCAACACTCTTGCATCTGGCACACCGACGGAAATAAACGCGGTGACTTGCGATTGGCTCGCCACGTTAGAGGTCACTGCCACGACGTTCTTACCTAGCAGGTAAAGACAAGCTGGCATGGTTAGCGCCATAGAAATAACCGCCAGAGTTAGAATGTTACCCAATGGACGCTGCCACATCTCTACTAAAGACGCTTTTGCCTGCTTCCAATGCACAGTAAAGAAATTATCCGACTTTAAACGGTGCTTCTTTGGCTTGCTATTTTTACGCTTAAACACCATCACTGACCTCACTTAAGAATCCTTGGTTCAGTTCAAGGTAACGATATTGAGGTCTGGAGCGAACCAAATGGATATCGTGCGTCGCCAACAAAATGGACACGCCTGCGCGGTTAAACTCTTCAAATAGCTTTAACACTTTGTTGGACAATTCAGGGTCTAAGTTACCAGTAGGCTCATCTGCTAATAGCATAGTGGGTCGGTTCACAACCGCTCGCGCGATACCCACACGCTGCTGCTCACCACCGGACAACTGACTCGGCAGACATTTGGCCTTATCCAATAAACCCGTTTTATCTAGTGCTGCGGAAACTCGACGCTTGATTTCATTTTCAGAGATAGACTCGATACGCATTGGCAACGCCACGTTATCAAATACACTGCGATCCATTAGTAATCGATGATCTTGAAATACGATACCAATGTTACGACGAAGGAAAGGGATATCCTTTGATGGCAAACGGCTGATGTCGTGATCGTTAAATAGGATACGACCATCGGTTGGTCGTTCAATCGCACAGATCAGTTTTAGTAGCGTACTTTTACCTGCGCCAGAGTGGCCGCCTAAAAACGCCATTTCGCCGCGTCGAAGGTGAAAATCCACTTTTTGCAACGCTTGTCTACCACCGCGGTAAGCCTTGCTCACTTGCTCAAATTTGATCACCGAATCATTCCCCTGATTGGATGCCTATTTTTGACAAGGGATGCTGCGCATCCCTTGAGTTTTACTTAGTCTTCTCGGCTAAACAGTGCGTCGATAAAGTCTTGTGTTTCAAATGGTCTCAAATCGTCAATACCTTCGCCCACACCAATATAGCGGATTGGGATTTGGAACTGGTCAGCTAAGGCAAAGATAACCCCACCTTTCGCGGTTCCGTCTAGCTTCGTCAGCGTAATGCCCGTCAGCGGTGCTACGTCGCTAAACAGTTTCGCCTGGCTAATCGCATTTTGACCGGTGCCAGCATCTAGCGTTAGCATGATTTCATGCGGTGCCGACTCGTCAATCTTCTTCATAACACGGACGATCTTGCGCAATTCTTCCATTAGGTTGGCTTTGTTTTGTAAGCGACCTGCGGTGTCAGCAATCACAACGTCAACGCCGCGCGCTTTTGCGGCTTCAATAGCATCATAAATTACTGACGCACTATCCGCGCCAGTATGCTGAGCAATAACCGGTACGTCATTGCGCTCACCCCATACTTGAAGCTGCTCAACAGCTGCAGCACGGAAGGTATCACCCGCAGCCAGCATGACTTTCTTACCTTGGGCTTGATACTGCTTAGCAAGCTTACCAATGGTGGTTGTTTTGCCAACACCATTAACCCCTACCATCAGTATAACGAAAGGCATCTTAGTACTATCAACTTCAAGAGGCTTCTCTACATGGCTTAGAATCTCTGCCATTTCCTCTTTAAGCAGACCATACAGAGCTTCACCGTCTTTAAGATCAGCGCGAGAGGCTTTTTCAGTTAAGCTATCAATAATCTTAACCGTGGTGTTCATACCAACGTCAGCAATTAACAGCTGCTCTTCAAGCTCTTCAAACAGCTCATCGTCGATCTCTTTGCCTTTGAATAAGCCAAAGAAACCTGCACCAATATTGGCTTTTGTACGACTTAGGCTACGCTTTAGGCGCGCAAAGAAACTCTCAGTTGGCTTCTCTTGCTCTTGAACTCGAGCAATCACTTCTGCTTCTGCTTCTGCTTCTGCTTCTGCTTCTGCTTCTGCTTCTGCTTCTGCTTCTGCTTCTGCTTCTGCTTCTGCTTCTGCTTCTGCTTCTGCTTCTGCTTCTGCTTCTGCTTTTTCAGTGTTGATTTCCGCTTCAGGTATTGCAACCTCTTCCGCAGTTGTTGGTTCCTGCTCTACCGTTTCAGGGGCTGCTTCTGCGGTGACCTCAACATCACTACTTTCTTGCTGCGGTTGTTCGGTTTCAACGTCAGCAGATGTCTCTTGTTGTTTTTGCGGTGCTTGCTCTTCATCACCAAAGCCAAGCCACGAGAGTAACCCGCGTTTTTTCTTTTCTGTCATCTGAAACTATCCTGAATACTGTCTTTTCAAATGGTCTTAAATTCGGATTTGCTTAAAACGCTATCTATTTACGACAAGCGATGCAAAAAATAATTGCGACAAAGCAGTGAAAACTTTTGTCAGAGATTGGTACACTTCGTCACTTATCCAATTAAGCTCTTTAATGAGCCCGTTATAGTAACACTTAATTGTCGGTCAAAAAATCTATGGTTAGACGTCGCAAGCAAACTCCATCACAAAAACCGTCCCAGAAGACGACATCTCGTTCAGGCGCCACTCGCGGGGGTAAGGCACCAATGGGGAGTGTGCGCATTATTAGCGGACTGTGGCGCGGACGAAAACTGCCGGTTCACGATGCAGAAGGACTCCGTCCAACCACCGATCGAGTCAAAGAAACGGTGTTTAACTGGTTAGCGCAAGATATTCCACACGCTAAGGTATTAGATCTTTTTGCTGGCTCAGGCAGTTTAGGATTTGAAGCGGCTTCTCGGCAAGCCGCGCAAGTTACTATGATTGAGCTCAACGACAAAGCTTACCAACAAATTATCAGCAATGTAGCGCTTGTTAAGGCAGACAATATCGTCACCCATCACGGCAATGCACTTAGCTTTTTAGACCAACCAGGACAACCACACGATGTGGTGTTTATTGATCCTCCATTTCGTCAAGGCTTGCTACCAGAAGTGATTCAAAAACTTGAAGATAATGGTTGGCTTGCCGACAATGCGTTAATCTATATTGAAACGGAAAAAGAATTACAAATCGACGTCATCCCAGAGCACTGGGATCCATTAAAAGAAAAAACGGCGGGTCAGGTTTGTTATCGATTATTTGAGAGGGAAACAAAATGAAAGCACTGTTAATGCTGGCGAAGATCGCCTTTGGATTTGTTTGGTTTGTATTGATACTAAATATTTTCCATCCATTCCCAGGAAAAGGTGCGATAGCGCTGTATATCATGACAGCCTTTCTGTTCTTAATGCATGGTGTGCAGATGGCCATTTTCCTTGGCGCCTTTGGTGACAAGCTCAAGCTAGGCACATGGGAAAAATACTCTATTCTAGCGTTCGGTATTTTCGCTCTGCTCGATATTAGACAAAAACACATGATGGGACCTACTCCCGATAAAGCAGAAGATACTGAAAACAAATAAAAGAAAAGCCGCGAATGCGGCTTTTCTTTTTTAACTTCCCAAGTAGCTCTTTATCCCATCTAAGAACATCTGTGTCGAAATCATAACGAGCAGTAAGCCCATCAATCGCTCGACCGCTTTCAGACCTCTTTCTCCTAACAACTTATGGAAGAAGCTATAGAACATCAAAATAAAGAAAGTAGCGCCCCAAGCGATGAGAACTGCAAACGACAGGTCCGTCAGACTGTCGGGGTTTTGTGTTGATAACAACAGAATGGAGGCGATCACTGAAGGCCCAGCAATCATCGGGATAGCCATAGGAACAATAAACGGTTCGTCACCCGCCGCCAAGCCAGCCACACTGCCCGTCTGTGGGAAGATCATTCTTATCGCAATGATAAATAGAATGATACCACCAGAGATACTCAATGTTTCTGGTTTAACATGAAGGAAAGTCAGTATGCTCTGCCCCGCAAAAAGGAACAACATCAGAATGAGTAGAGCGAAGCATAACTCGCGTACTAGAACTTTCCGCCTTCGTTTCGGATCTAGATGTTTTAAGATGGAAAGAATAATAGGGAGATTGCCGAGCGGGTCCATGATGAGGAACAACATGGTCGCCGCGGAGAGTATATCCATGAATACAGCCTGCTAACGATAGATTTTCGTGAAGTATAGCAGGCTTAGTTGTCGTCTTTTAGTCGAAACAATCTCGTCTAATGAGAACAAACTCTCTCTATGTTTAGCTCCCATACTCCCTGATTCTCAATCACTTTCTGCTTTTCAACAAAAAAGGCCAACAGCGAATCAAGGTCAAAGCCTTCACGGCTGCAAGTGCGGAAACGAGCTTCAGTTCCAAATTGCTCGATAACGGTTTGTTCTAACTGTTCGCGTGTCATTGGTTGTTCACGTAACAGATTAAGCACTTTATGAGCATGGATAGCAGCGGTCATTTGGTAATCCTCATTAAATCAACGATTGAATATTAACGTTAAAGTGGTCCCTTCCGTGATGATCTACCTCAATCGCACACTTTTTTTGTGCTAGCTAATCGCAGAAGCCACGATTAACGCATGAGCTAAATAATAGCTGCCAGAGATGGCATAGCGCGCACGGCGCGAGTGAAAACGATATTTATCTAACGCCAATAACATGGCAGATAGGGCCATGGTGAGCGCTCCCAAGAAGCCTAATATAGATGACATGCCACTTTGTGCTAACCAGGCTTCACCTGCTGCACATACTAAATGCACTAAAGAAATGCCCATCACGGTCACTGGAACCAGAAATGAGTCAAGGCGAGGTAACAGTAGAAAAAAGGTGACTATAGCGATACATAGCATCAAAGCGGGCAACCACAGCACAAATTGGCTATTCACCTGTCCCCACATCGCCCAGCCATAGAGAGATTGAGCAATTAGATACCCAACAAAACTAAGCTTGGCAAACCGAGTGTATTGACCAGAAGCATCACTAAATAAGAAGACAACTAACCCCAGTAGCACCAAAAGCTCATACTTGGTTTCTAAACCTGAGGTCGCCAACAGCACAATTAGTAAACTATGAGTCAAAGCGCTAAAAAGCACACTTCGAGACTTATCGCCTTTTTCTACAGCAAAAATAAACAGCAAACACGATAAAGCTATCGCCAGCCAACTCCACATACACACACCTAATTCTTGTTATCCACGCCAGTGTATGGAGCTCACTTTTGCTGTCCAGTAGTAAGGTTGAAAAGTTGGACTTGCTTTAAATTAAATAAGATTGCCGTTGACAGTGGGCCAGATCATCGAAAATGAACTGACTCTTGTTAATCATTAGCTAAAAAACAAAAGCAAACGTTTTCCCTTTAACATAGAGATCGGAAGTCAGTTTCCACTAATGAACTAAAACCAGCGAAGAGAACTACGAAACAAAAAGTCACTAATATCTTTATATTTCAATACTTAAAAGATTACAACCAAGAGTCCACTGCACTTAGACTATAGTTCAAATTGCAACTTTTCTTCTCTTATACTAAGAATTTTTTGCCCCTCACTCTCACTGAACAAGATTTTCTTCAACATCCTGACCACTTACCAACACAAAGCTCACTT
The DNA here is from genome assembly GCF_013364395.1 of Vibrio mediterranei. Classification (NCBI taxonomy): domain Bacteria; kingdom Pseudomonadati; phylum Pseudomonadota; class Gammaproteobacteria; order Vibrionales; family Vibrionaceae; genus Vibrio; species Vibrio mediterranei. Next base: position 199,808 of record NZ_JABXGK010000004.1, read on the forward strand.
AGACCAAACAAAGCGATCGAAGACAATATAATCCAAAGCTTTAATAATAATCAATTTTGTGATCTATATTTTTTCTTTAATATCATTAAGTTAAAAACAACAAACCATCAAAAACACAACATTGAACAGATTTAAAGCTACGAAAATACACTGTTTTATTGACCATTAATCGCTAGTTAATGGAAAGAAAACTGCAAAAAATAGAAGATATTCACTTTCTAACTTGCCAAACATTAAAAAACAGTGCTATTCTGTTTAACAAGATAGGAATTCAAGAAAGGAGCAGTGTTATGATTTCATCTTCTCAGAAGCAGGGTCTAGTGATGATAGCCGTCGTGGTTGGATTAATGACACTGCCGATTCTTTACTAGCCAACGCTAGAAAGACAAAAAAAGGGACGCTTTCGCGTCCCTTTTTCATTTTAACTATTTACTTAGATAAGATATGGAGCACTTTTTCCCAGTGCACATAGTAAAAGCCCATCGCAAGCAATGTGATCAGTGCCATCAGCCACATGGCTGTGCGCCAAATAAATCGGCTGCTCCTCGGGGTTAACTCCTGTTCACACTCATCACAAGCTCTCATGAAACCAGATTTATCATCTAGCTCATAATCATCTTCATGGACTATTTTATTGCGGATAGTGGCAATATATCTCAGTTTGCTAATGACATCATGCGGCAGCCGTTCTTCACAGCTTGAGACAAGTTGATGCAAACCTTTTCCATCAGCACGATATTGCTGCCTCAATAACTTCTCTAAGCGTCTCGTTCGCAACACTACACTTTCAATGTCAGACATAAGCATCCCTCCCACAACCAGCAAAAATGTGAAAATAGGTGCGCTGGCTACTATCCAAAGATTTCATTCACTCCATTGTTAACTATCTGTATTAAGAATTCGACAATTGTTAGGTAAATTCAAGTAAAGATTTAAGCCTAAAAATGCGATTTTTTGTGTGATATGACCCTAAAATTGACTCGATGGTCGGGAGTTGCAGATTATTTTCTTCTGAATATGTGCGATCTTAGTTCCAGGCCACTTAGACATACGAGGTTTACATGCCTATATCACTGGTTATTATTCTCATCGTTTTGATCATCCTTGCTGGCTATCTTTTTGTTTATGTACAAAAAAAACACACTGTGGGTGTTAATGCTCCAGAGAGAAAAGCGGCAGTCACTATCTTAGATAAACAAGTCGTCGTTACCGACGATCCTACCCAAGAAGATGAATATTGGATTTACATCCAGAAAGGAACATTTGGTCCTAAACGCGAATTTCAAATTGGTGTTCATTACTATCACCACCTCAACCCAGGTGATAAAGGAGAGTTAACCTATCAAGGGGACAAATTCCTACACTTCTCACTAACTCGCTAATTTATTTAGCTTTGCTAGTAAGACTCATGCTAGCTTTAATTATCTAACTAAACATGGAAGTGACTCATGGATCTGCGAGTAAAGCTAGGTCAGCATTTATCTGTTGCGCTTATCACCATTTTGTCGGCTGGTTGCAGCGCAGCCTATCAAGGAAGAGTCAACGACGCTGAAGTCCATCTTGTCGACTACTTTCAGCGTTCAGAAGGCGCTCAAGCTCTGATAGATAACATGGATAAGCTAAATATCGATCACGCCTATGTTATGGGGCTACCTGTTATTAAGAAGTGGGATGCCTCTGCTCCTAAAGCACCGCGTTTTGTCTATGGCGATGATACCCCGGTCTACTATTATTCGCACACAGACGAATTGATTGCCCGCGAAGTTGAAGCGTTACCCGCGGTAAGCCAAGCCAGATTACATCCTTTCCTGAGCGGCTTTAATACTACCGATCTCAATGCCGCAGAGCTTATTGAAAAGGAACTCAAGTATCGACCTGGTTTCTGGCAAGGTATTGGCGAAGTGATTACTAGACATGATCATTTAACAGCTTTGACTGCCGACGAGAAACCGCGCGCTAATCACCCTGCGTTGCAAAAAGTGTATCACCTCGCCGCACAATACGACTTGCCCGTGCTGTTGCACACCAATATCACGTCGCAAAGAGAAGATAATCCACTTTATTTACAAGAACTCGAGCAAGCATTAAGCACCAATCCAGACACCCGCTTTCTATGGGCTCACGCAGGTACCACGTCCACTCTAACTCGCACTATTAAAATGAAGTTTCTCTATGAAACCGTCTCAGATTTACTCAGCGAGCATGACAATCTCTATATTTTGGCGTCGTGGACTCTGATCGACGTCATGATGCCAGAGGGCAAATTGGATCGACGCTGGCTAGCACTGATAGAGGCTTACCCAGATCGATTTATGGTTGGCAGCGACGTAGTTGGAGCATTTGGTTATCAGCAAACCGCACTAAGCACTTGGCATCCCATTTTGTCAGCGCTGCCTAAGAACATCGCAGACAAAATGGCCTACCAAAATATGTTGGACGTACTTCCCAAGACTCGCTAGCTAAGCGATTGCATTTTTTGACTCCAGCGCTGCGCATCTGCCAGCGCTGAGAACACCTCATTTTGCGACAAACCTAAATGCGCTCGATGACGCTCCACACCTTGCCAGTCTGCCATTTCAAAGCACTCTCCTAGAGACAATAAACAGCCATACGGACCTTCACGCTCCAAAAGTGCGCCTTTAATCTCATTAGAGAGAGGAAGCTGATGCAGCAACTTATCTAAGGAGAGGTCCATCAAAGCATCTAAGATAGAAAACAAACCAATCATAAAGGCTTGATCCCGGTGCTGTTTGAATTGAGGGTGTTTGGTCATCAAACGGCAAAATTGAGCTCGTTGCAATGAAAGTTCATACAGTGCCTTCGGCTTATTACTAGAAATAAAGGATGCAACCGTAAGAGAGACAAACAATTTAAGCTTCTCTTGACCGAGATAAATAAGTGCCTGGCGAAAAGAGGAAATTTCAGAATCTAAGCGAGGACTGAGCGTATTCACAAATTGCAGCAGCTTATAAGAGAGCGTCACGTCTTTAGAAACAATTTGCTCAACCTTATCAAAGTCGACTTCAGGTACACACACTTGCTGGAAAAGCTCCATGGCCACCAACTGCTCAGAGCTGATGTAAACTTGCTTCTCCATAATAGGCTTACTAAAAAAGAAACCTTGGAAAAACTTAAAGCCCGCTTGTTTAGTCAGTAGAAACTCTTCTTCAGTCTCAACACGTTCAGCAAGGTAGTGACGAGGGCTTCCTTTCGCCTTTTGTTGTATAACAAAAGCACACGCTTTCTCTACACCCATCGCCATAATGTCTAGCTTTACAATCTGCACAAACGGCAAGAATCGCTCCCAAGCCTCTCTGTAGACAAAATCATCAAGCGCTATCATATAGCCCAGTTGATGCAGTTCTTTGACAACCTGATAGAGCTCGTCGTTAGGCTGGCAAGTCTCTAGGATCTCAATCACCACGTTCTGCTTGGGCAAAATTAACGGCAAGCGACGTATAAGGCTCTGGTGTGGAAAGTTAATAAAACATCGCGACGCAGTGATGCTAGGGTTGGTCCCTAATGACAGATAGTTCTCTGCTATCAGTCGATAGGTCGCCCTATTCGCTTCAACGTGTGCAGGAAACGCGTTTTTTTCGCCGTCTCGAAAAAGAAGCTCGTAGCCTAGTGTATGACGACGAGCATTAAAAATGGGTTGGCGAGCAACGTAAGTAGCGTACATATCTAAGCCAATCAGGCTATGATTTTGCGGCGGCCAGCAGCGCACCACAACCGACAAACATCGAACCAAACACCTTGTTTATCTTCGCCATGATACGGTCAGAACGAATAAAACGCCCCATTTGTGACGCTAGGGAGGTATAGCCAAGCATGACCATTGCATCAATCGCCACCGTGGTCACACCCAGAATAGCTAGCTGTGTTACTTGATCACCATTCGGATCAATAAACTGAGGAAATAACGCCACCAAAAACACAATAGATTTGGGATTAGTCAGGTTGATAAAAACCGCACTGCGCATCAAATTCCATGCACTGCGATTATCCTGCTCTGCCATTGCGGTAACCGACGACGTATCACGCCATTTTTGAATGCCCAACCAAATCAAGTAGACCACGCCAATCCATTTAATCACGCTAAAGGCAATCGCCGATTGAGCCACTAGTGCTCCAATGCCCGCGCCAACGAGCACGATATGTATCGCCAAGCCTATCTGCAGTCCAGCAATCGCGGCTAACGACTTACGCGTCCCATAACTGATACCATTGCTAATCGAGTTCACCGTACCAGAGCCCGGCGCTAAACTAAAAACAATCGCAGTTACGACGTACGCTAACCAAACATGATAATCCATTGTATTTCCTTACCACTGATTTATTCGTATCCTAGTAATGAGGATAGTGGGCAAAAAGCATTCTATTCGATTCAAAAATATCGAAAAAACAGCATATTACACATAATGCACCAGATAGGCTAATTTATGAGCAAATTAAACGCTACCGATGTCACTTATACTCAAGAGCCACAATTTGAGCAAGCTATAAACTCACAAATTGCTCAATTATGGGAGAACCGACAGGAAGGTACGCTAAAAGCAAAAGACGGCACCAAGCTCTTTTGGTGTAAGCTAACTCGCCCGGAGCATCAAAAAGCACTCGTTGTTGTGAATGGCCGCATTGAATCGGCTTGGAAATACCAGGAGCTGTTCTATGACTTCTTTCAGCAAGGCTACGACATCTATTCCTTTGATCATCGTGGACAAGGACTCTCTACTCACCTAGCACCAAATCCTGAAATGGGCCATGTCCATGAGTTTGACGACTATCTTGACGATATGCAGATGATACTGGATACGTTCGAACTTGAGCGCTATCAGCAACGTCACCTACTTGCCCACTCAATGGGCGGAAACATCGCCACACGTTTTATTCAAACTCGCCCTCATCATTCATTCGATAAAATAGCGCTTAGCGCTCCTATGTATGGCGTGAGTGTGCCATGGTACCTCAAGCCCATAGCGACCATAGTCGCGCAGATTATGACGGCTATATACCCGAAACCAACGTTTGCACCAGGGTATCAAGGTTATGTCGCTAAACCCTTCGATATCAACCCTCTTTCACAAAGTGAAGTACGCTATCACTGGTTCCGAGACCTGTACGAGAAAATGCCAGAACTGAAGATTGGTGGACCAAGCACTCGCTGGGTTTGGCAGGGTTTAATGGCTGCAAAGCAGTGCATTCAACAAACTCGACAAGTAAAAATACCGCTTCTCCTCGTACAAGCAGGCGCGGATCAAATTGTTAGCAATCAGGACCAAAGTAAGTTCATCAATAAGCTTTCACGTACCAATCACCAAGCTCAAATGATCACGGTTCAAGGGGCTAAACACGAAGTACTATTTGAAAAAGATGAATATCGCAATCAAGCAATGGATGCAATTCGCCATTTCTTTAGCGCCGAGAAGCGATAACGCAATTGGTAACAGTTTGGGTAAATGAGGAAATATTTCTGTAACCCATTTACCCTCTTTTTCTGGTTTAATATCCCCTACAATAGAGCCATTCCACAATGCTGCGAATTCACCCTATCCTCCAATGACAAAGAGAGAACTATGACCCTTAACCGCGATTCCATCAAAATTGTTGCTTCTGATTTAGACGGTACACTGCTGGCAACAAACCACCAGCTTAGTGATAACTCCAAACAAACACTTAAGGAACTTCACGCGAAGGGATATACGTTTATTTTTGCCACTGGTCGTCACCATGTGGACGTGGCTGGGATTCGTGAATCAGTGGGTATTCCTGCTTACATGATCACATCAAATGGTGCGCGTGTTCACGACCAAAATGATCAATTGCTGTATAGCCAAAACGTGCCAGAGGAACTGGTACAACCGATTGTTGACGTGCTAAGCACAGACAGCGAACTATTTGTTCATATGTATCAGGATGAAAAGTGGCTACTCAATCAAGAAGATGAGTACTTACGTAAATTCCATACTGAAACTGGATTTACTTACCACTTGTTCGATGCGACCCAAGCACCAACTTCTGGTATTGCAAAAATCTTCATTACTCATCCAAAGCAAGACCATGAACATTTAGTGGAATTTGAAGATGCTTTACGCGCCAAGTTTGGTGATTCCCTAAACATCGCTTTCTCCACTCCTTGGTGTTTAGAAGTCATGGCAAAAGAGGTGTCGAAAGGTGACGCTCTGCAAGCCGTGGCAGAAAAACTTGGCTTTGGCTTAGAAAACTGCATCGCTTTTGGTGATGGGATGAACGATGTGGAAATGCTAACAATGGCAGGCCATGGTTACATTATGGAAAATGCGCACGACAAAGTGAAACGTGCTCTACCTAACAATGAAGTCATTGGTAGTAATGCCGATGATGCCGTCGCTGAGTTTTTAAAACAAAACCTTATCTAACGCGACGATTCCAACCGTCAAATACTCCCATTCTCATCCCTATGTAGCGCATATCCTAGCTATCGAGAATGGGAGTTTTGTTATCTGGCGACTCGGCTTAAGATGGCTTGCCATTCAGATTCAGTAACGGGCATCACAGAAAGTCGGTTACCTCTTTTCACCAAAGGCATCTCCATTAACTCCGGCATAGTTTTCAGTACGCTCAACGGCAACACGCGCTTAAACTTTTCGCCAAATTCAATGTCTACCATTAGCCAGCGAGGATTTTCGGGATCAGACTTCGCATCGTAATAATCGCTTTCAATATCAAACTGAAAATGATCGACATAAGCCTCTTTGGTGATCGTCGCTAAGCCAGCTATACCAATTTGCTTACATGAAGAGTGGTAGATCAATACCGAATCACCCACCTTCATCTCATCACGAATCATGTTTCGAGCTTGATAGTTGCGAACGCCCTCCCAACAGGCTGTACCTTTGACACGTAATGTATCAATCGAAAATTCGTCCGGCTCTGTTTTAAATAACCAATATGCCATAATGGTCCTTGTATCTGTGTTTCTTGTAACTTCGACTGACTAAGGAAGAGATTAATGAAAATGTCGCGTTTACCGCTCGCATTTGCTCCACTCATATTGCTTCAAGCGTGTTCTTCTTTCAACACTACTGATTCAAGCAAGGACAGTCAGGTTCCTCAAGCTGAACTGTCTCGCCCAGAAACTATCACACCGCAAACCTATGTGATGCGTGGCCAAGCGGTTATCGGGCACGAAACTCGCACTATTCAGCCGTGTGGTAGCCAACATCAATATTGGCTTCAATTACCGAAAGAAGTGCGAGAACAAGCAGAAAAACTCACACAAAGGCCCTACCAACCAGTTTATGCTGAAGTCATTGGTTATTTAGAACCACCAAGTCATCGTGGGTTTGATTCTGATTACACGGGTCGTTTTGTCGTGAAACAGGTCAATATGATCACTGCAGAAAACCCAAAACGCTGCGAGCAGCCACTTCGTTCCACGCAAGTGTTAGGGAACGAACCATTTTGGTCACTAAAGTTTGATAATGCGCAACAAGCCAGCTTCACCTTATTAGGTGAAGATAAGCAAACCCTAAAGCTGAAAGACACCGCCATTACTCAAACCACACGTCGCTATGAATTTGATAATGCTAATCTGCAAATGAGCAGTAAGCCGTGCAGCGATACCATGAGTGACACCATCTATGGATGGAGTGCGGCGCTCACCATGGGTGAACAGACAAGACAAGGCTGTGGCACCTTATCGAATAGTGACAACACCCTTAAATGGACAGGCGAGTATCTTGCGCAATCCACAGAGACCGCCGGTTTTACAGTCTCTATGACGCTACTTCCTGATCATACAGCCATTACCCGCTATGAATACCCAGACAACTCACCCGCAACGGAAGAACGCGGATTTTGGCAGCAACTCAACAACCAACAGGTTCAAGTCATCATGACTCGCCACCAACAGCAGTACCTTGTGTCACAGCGAATTTTCACGCTGTCAGATAACCAGTTAACAGCAACTCAAGAAAAAGTTGGTGATGTACTCTATCCGATCGCTAATGGCGGCTTGGTGTTGTTCAAGAGTAATTAACCATGACGCAAGTGTGCACAACTTGTGGTTTTATCCACAATTGCTACTGTGAAGCGATCCCGACGATCGCTTCAGATCTTTGTTTTACCCTACTAACTCATCCTAATGAATTTCAGCGAGAAACTAATACTGGCAAGCTTGTTGCGCGGGTAATCAAACAGGTCAATATCCGTGAATGGCAGCGTAAGCAGCCTGACCCATACTGCCTACCTGAAAGCAGTGTATTAACACCAGTCTTGGTGTTTCCTGATCAAGACAGCATGCCACTGACACAGTGGCAAACGCTGCATCCCTCAGCAAGTAATTTCATCGTACTGGACGGAACGTGGCAAGAAGCGAAGAAAATGTTGAATCGCAGCCAGTGGCTACAAAACTTACCTAAAGTTCATCTTGAAGCGACGCAAAGCTCTCAATATCAACTAAGACGTAATCAGGAAGTGGGTAACCTGTGCACGTTTGAAGTGTGTGCACAAATGGTCAGAGAGCTAGAAAGCAGTGATGACGCCAACGCAATGCTGACGTTCTTTGAACAGTATTTGCAGTGGTTTCAAGCAGAGCGCAGTGGGCACGCTCTGTCTAGTTGTTCTCAATAAAGCACGTTATAACTTAAGCTCAAGTAACTGTTGGATATGATTAATTTCAATATCTGGCAGTTGTTTGAGACGCACCGTCTGCCTTGGCGATTTTGCTTTGTCGTTAAACCAGCAAGCACTGAAGCCATTACGTATCGCTCCAGCAACATCAGTGATCACATGATCTCCAACATGCAGGATATGACGACGTGGCATGGCTAGGTGTTGTGCCGCTTTATCAAACATATCGGGGTAAGGCTTAGCTCGTCCATCGGGACCCGCTTTAAGGATCAGATCGAAATACTGACTGAGCCCTATCTTCTCCACGTCTACATTACCATTGGTGATAGCTACTAATGGGATCTGTTTACTCAACGCGGACAGCACGTCATGTGTTTCATGTGGAACATCGAAATCGCTACGCCAAATCAATACCTTTTCTATCAGCGTTTGTGCAGCCTTGGTTGCTTTTAGATCATCGTAACCCAAATGCTCCAAACCCTGTTTAATCTGCTGATATCGCCATTGGGTCACGTCGTGTTTTAACGCAGGATCCGCTTTAACCAATGCCATCTTAAACTCATGCCACTGCTTTTTATCCCAACGCTGACTAATTGGGTGCTGTTGATATAACCATTGTGCCGCTTGCTGTTCTACGCGGATTATCACCGGGAAGTTATCGTAAAGCGTATCATCAAGATCGAATGTCATGGCCTCGATAGGGGCAAAGCTACGATAAAAGCGCATTTACTCGTCCTCTTTCTTTTTGGGCGTACCATTCTTATGGGCACGAGGGTGTGCCTGATCATAAGCTTGAGCCAAATGTTGAAAGTCGAGGTGAGTATAAATCTGAGTGGTCGAGATATTTTCGTGGCCAAGCAGTTCTTGCACTGCTCTCAGGTTATTACTCGACTCGAGCATGTGCGTAGCAAATGAATGACGCAGTTTATGTGGACTAACATGGCTAGCAAGAGACTGCTTCTGCCCCCATTCCGCCATACGCTTTTGCACACTGCGATGAGAGATCCTAGTACCAAGCTTAGACACAAATAACGCTACCTCACCTGGCTTGGCTAGTTCTCCACGAACTTTGAGCCATTTCTTCGCCCACTCAGTGGCGTAGCCTGAAAATGGCACCTTGCGTTCTTTGTTACCCTTACCAATAACGCGAAGCTCGCCGCTGGATAAGTTCAGGTGTTTGACATCAATACTGACCATTTCTGCCAAACGCAGTCCAGCACCGTACATCATTTCCATCATGGCGCGATCACGTACCGCCAGTGGATCATCTTCATCAACCTCAAGCAGTTGGTTCACTTCATCAACATCGAGGTTTTTCGGCAATGGACGTTGCTTACGCGGTGCACTTACACCCTTCGCTGGGTTTGCTGTGAGCTCGCCACGTAAAATCAGAAAATCAAAGAAGCTTCGCAGCGATGAAAGCCTCGTGGCGATGCTGCTGGCTTTCATGCCCTCACGCATGCCTTTACCCGCAAGCTGCCTTACCCAGCCTGCATCGACTTGCGTCCACGCACCAATACCCATTTCATGCAAGTGCATGCCCATGGTTTCTAACTGTTGACGGTAGTTACGTTGCGTGTGGAGACTTAACCCTTTCTCACTACGAAGGTACTCGTAGAAACGCTCTAGCGGCTTTTGCAACCCGCTAGGCAGTACTTGGTCTGACATCGTCTTCCTCTTGCGCCTGCCACTCTAAACTTTCACAAAGATAGGAGACCACCAGCGCTAAGTGTCTTAAAAATAAGGTATCCATCTCCGGCTGAAAATGACCGCCATCCTCACTAGAAAAAATCAATAAACCTTGGGCGAATTGACGCTTTAATGGCAATACTACATACGAACCGAGTTCAGGAACTTTTCCGTTGGCAATCTGCTGCTCAGTAAACAGCATGGTTCTATCGGCTTGACGAAGACGACCTAGATAAGCGTCTTTTCCATTGAGATGATTGGTAGTAAAACGCTGCCAACTTTCCATAGAAAGCGGGTCGGCACTTTGTTCATCAATTAGCTTCAAGTACCCATTAAGGTTAAGCCCTTGAGCCGTTTGCTTAATCGCATTTACAACACTTTGCAGATCTCGGCACTTGAGTAGATTCTCTTGCAGTGACATAAACTCATAAAAGGTTTTGTCATTGCGAGCGGCCAGAGACATCAAGGCAGTAATTTCTTCTTCCAGCGCTTCAATACGTTCGCGCTGTCGTTGTAATTGGATACCTACGAGAGAAACAGCACCTTGCTGTTGGTGCGGTAGGGAAAGGGATTCAACTAGCGACTCTCTACCCTTAAAAAAATCTGGATGATCAGAAAGATATTGTGCTACCACTTCTGCTGTAAGGTGGTTCGCTTCAAACTCAGACAAAATGTTTCCCTTTATTCCCTGTCAGTAGATAAAAATGGCGGGCCTATTTCTAGGACCCGCCATTAGTATATACCCAAGTGACCTCAAGGTGCATTGACTAGCAAGAAATCTGCCCATCAAACACGTGAGTTGCAGGTCCCGTCATAGTTAACGGGTGGCCTTCACCTTTCCAGCTAATCTTTAAGTCGCCACCCGGCAGGTGCACTGTAACATTCTCATCCAGTAACCCTTGGACAATACCAACTGCGACAGCACCACAAGCGCCACTACCGCAAGCTTGAGTTTCTCCCGATCCACGCTCGTACACACGAAGGTTCACTTCATGGCGGCTCAGTATCTGCATGAAGCCTGCGTTAACGCGTTCAGGGAAACGTTCATGCGACTCAAGCAATGGACCGAGTCTATCAACATCAGCTTCTTCAGTGCTATCGACCACCGTTACAACATGTGGATTACCCATACTCACCGCACCACAGAACAGCGTATGCTCCCCAGCGCGTAAGATATAGGTTTTCTCTTTTTGCTTCGCTTTGAAAGGAATCTTGTTTGGCTCAAACTCAGGTTGTCCCATGTTCACAGTCACTAAGTCGTTCTCTTCCAACTTCAAGACCATTTTGCCTTTCTTGGTGCTAACACTCACGCTGTACTTATTGGTCAAACCCTTCATCTGCACGAAACGCGCAAAGCAACGCGCACCATTTCCACACTGCTCAACTTCACTGCCATCGGCATTAAAAATGCGATAGTGGAAGTCAGTTTCTGGATCATACGGCGCTTCAACAATCAAAAGCTGATCGAAACCCACACCAGTATGCCTATCCGCCAAGCGACGAATGAGATCGGGTGAGAAAAATACGTTCTGGGTAATACAATCAACAACCATAAAGTCGTTACCCAAACCGTGCATTTTAGAAAAGTGGAAATGCATAGTGGTTCTATTACTCCGGTAAGATGCTTTCTAATTCCCAAAGACTTTGCAGAGATTCGCGCTGACGCACGACATGCGCCTTATCTCCATCGACAATGATTTCTGCAACACGTGGACGCGTGTTGTAGTTCGAAGACATAACGAATCCATAAGCACCTGCTGAGCGAACGGCGAGTAAGTCGTTTTGCTCTAAGACCAAAGAACGGTCTTTACCGATAAAGTCACCCGTTTCGCAAATAGGGCCAACGAGGTCGTACGTTATCGCTTCACCCTCTCGTGGTGAAACCGGAATAATGTCTTGCCACGCTTGATACAATGCAGGTCGCATCAAGTCATTCATCGCCGCATCAACAATCGCAAAGTTCTTATGTTCGGTATGTTTTAGGAACTCAACTTTGGTCAACAGCACACCAGCATTCGCCGCTATAGCGCGACCTGGTTCGAAGATAAGCTCAAGCTCTGGGTGATTCTCTAATCGAGCTAATAGCGCTTTCGCATAATCTGAAGGCTGTGGCGGTAATTCATCACGATAAACCACACCTAGGCCACCACCAACATCAAGGTGCTTAATATTGACACCATCAGCACGCAACTGGTCAATAAGAGCAAGCAGACGATCTGTCGCATCAATAAACGGTTCAATATCAGTAAGCTGTGAACCGATATGACAATCGATACCATGGACTGCAAGGTTTGGCAGGCTTTGAGCAAACTTGTACACTGCTGGAGCGCGATCAAATGCGATACCAAACTTATTGTCACGCAGACCCGTCGAGATATAAGGGTGCGTGTTAGCATCTACATCCGGGTTAATTCGCAATGAAATCGGCGCAACTACACCCATTTCACCGGCGACTTGATTAAGTCGTTCTAATTCAGGTTCAGATTCAACGTTAAAACACTTAATGCCTAGCTCTAGAGCACGGCGCATCTCTTGTGCCGTTTTGCCCACACCAGAGAATACTACTTTGCTTGGCTCACCACCTGCTGCCACAACGCGTTCTAGCTCACCGCCAGAAACGATATCAAAGCCAGAACCAAGACGTGCTAGCGTATTTAACACACCTATATTGGAGTTCGCTTTTACCGCGTAGCACACGAGATGTGGGTGGTCGCCCACCGATTTATCAAACGCATTCCAGTGACGTTCTAGCGTCGCTCGTGAATAGACGTATAGCGGAGTGCCGTATTGCTCGGCAAGTTGCGTAAGTGACGTTTCCTCGGCCCAAAGCTGGCCATCGTCCTGATAGTTGAAATAATCCAAATCCTGTATCCCTTTACACTGTATCGATGGCGGTGATTATTGAGCTTGCTCGTTTGCTGGTGCGTCATCAGCAGGAAGGTAAAGTGGTCCCGTTTGGCCACATCCCGCTAATGTCACTACGACGAGCATAAAAAATGCGGTAATCGTCTTTTTCATTTTGCATATCGTGATTATTGAATCAATGCCCCCTATAATCGCACCACGAATTAGAAAAGCAATAGGATTACAAAATGAACGACACGGAATTTCACCAATTAGTCGATGAGCAGATGCAAAACATCGAAGAAGCAATTGATGATTCAGGTGCAGATATCGACTATGAAGTGTCTGGCAATGTCATGACTTTGGAATTTGAAGACCGTAGCCAGATCATCATTAACCGCCAAGAGCCGATGCACGAGATTTGGCTCGCGTCTAAATCCGGTGGATTTCATTTCAAACTGATTGATGGCGCTTGGACCTGTTCAAAAACCAATGTTGAACTTATGGACATGGTCAAAGCCGAGTGTGTGAAACATGCCGGCGAAGACATTGACTGGGTTTAAGCGTTCACCGCTTTAGACGTTTTAGAGTTAGGAGAGCCATCATTACGATAAGGAATGATATAAGGTTCTCCCTCTTCAGGATGAATCAGTTGGTAATACTGCGGTAAGTTGAAGTTAATTAACTTCGATGACATTTCACTATCAACGTTAGACGTGTAGAAGCTGTTTACACTCGCAATCATCTCATCTTTGCTACCACGCATCTGATGATACACTTCTACCTGGTTAGATTCGTCAAGCACGTAGATGTTGAAACCATTATCGGTATCTTCAAAGAAGAACTGAATCAAGCCTTCACTCGCAAAGCCATCCACTACATCGGGTAGTTGGAACTCTTCTTCACGATCCAGCATAAGAAGTGGTGAGCCCTGCAATTTGTTGGTCGAGATACTACGATAGAAATCTACTGAGTTTTCCAGTTTTTGTACTGACACGCCGCGACGCTCAAAGAACAAGCCATACATTTGGTTCGCCACTTTAATCGCTTTAAAACGACGACGTTTCTCTTGATCAACAGGTTTTAAGCGTAGCTCAATACACTCTGCAAGTAGTTGATAGACGGTATTTCGTAGGACACCACGCAAGTTTTTGCTGTAGCAGAACACATCCACAGACTCAGGTGGTAACGCATCTTGGTGCATCTTACCTAACACTGTTTTTAATGCGTCAAGCATCGCCGTTTCCCCTTCAAAATGAAGAGTACGAACTTCATGCCACGAATTACGGTAAACCAGATCTACTGAACCGATAAGACTTTTTCCTTCCTGTCCAAAACTCAATATATCAACGTTTTTCAGGTCGACTTTGGACGTTTTGGCGGATAGTTCAGAAGTTGGGTCATTTTCAAAGTTGATAAACATCGCCAACTGGCTGATTTCACAAGGACTACCAAGCGCTTGCATACTTGGACGACGTTTACGTAATGAGAAAGTATTACGCAGATCACTCACCATCTGATAGAACTTATCGATGTCGATATGCGCTTCACGCACCACAGAGTTGAGGTGAGTCGATTCGGTAATCAAGCCGTTGAAAAACGCCCACGCCACCAACTTACTCAGGTATTCATTATGCTCAAGAGCAGGTTGCCCTAAGATTCGATGCGGAATGAGTGGCTGCTTATAAAGGTACCAGCCGGACTTGTAGCTCTTGCCCTCTTTAACCTCGATAAAGGTCAAATCTGGTTCGTGCAAATCAGGAGAAATCTGGGGATTGAGCAGTGTCACCTTACCAGGCAGAACCTCAAAAGCAGCGTAAAGCTTACGCGCTAGAATACTGATGTCTTGAGGACTGATGGCAGAGGTAATGTCGTTACGACGAGCGAACTGAATCAAATTACGGTAACTGAGCATTAAGGCATCTAGCAATGCATTGTGCACCACCATCACTTGCTCTACCTTCCAGTTACGGCGACTGTCTAGCTCCTGCAATACTTCTTGTGACCACTGCCATTGAGCAGTCATTTCACTTAACGCTTCACGACGCCATGGCACAGAGCCTATACCAGGCTCACGAGATAGCTTCTCATGAGTTTTAAGGTAGAAGCAACGACGCACTAAATCTAGACGTGTCGTATCACCAATACGTTCTAGATAACGCGTGACCTTTTCAAGCATCAGGTAATACGCATCCATACCATAGAGATCGGGCGCATCGGCAAAGAAGCGTCGCTTAGTATCGATACTGAGTAACTGAGTATGTGGATATTCCCACGAGTACGCTTCCAACAGAATCGCTTTTAACACCGATTTGTAAGGCGAATCGATACTCTTGTATAGCTGCCATAAGCTTGAGCCAAAGTACTCTTCTGCAGGAATTCGATTGAGTCGACCGAAATCAATCCACTCCTCACAATTGATGTATCCATTTTGGCAAAGCTGCTCGACATAATCTTCGTAGCACTCTTCCATTTCCGGTGGCACGATTTGCCACAACAATCTTTGACCACCTAAGCGCACGGCTGAGCGGTAGAATTCATCCAGCAACAATAAGTGCTGCGATGAACCACAGTTATCACCGGTCATTTCTTCGGAAATATTGCTGCGAAAGCGCTCTTCATCCATTAGGAAGAAGTTTGCTTCAACACCCAAGCCTTTGGCCCAATCGGTGATCAACAAGCACTTATTGCTCAGCTTTTCACGAGCTTCGGTCGGCATATCTGGAGAGATACAAACCCAGATATCCAAATCACTTGATGTACTTTGGCCGATCGACGAAGTACTGCCCATGGTGTAAAGGCCTAGAATATCGTGTTGACGCGGCTCTGGCAGCGGTTGCCCCAAAGCTAATGCAATATCATCAAGGAACTGACGTTGAACGTCATTTGCTTCAAAACCGTAAAGACCACTTGGGCTGTCAGTTTCAAAGAAGCCGGGAATAATAGGATGGTTGAAGTGAAAAAGCGCTGGAATCAGTTGGAAAACACGTTGTCCTTGCATATCCATAAGCGCCAGCGCGCGTTCAATGCGCTGCTGGTTGAGATTATCAAGTCTCTGGATAAGGGTATGAGTGTATGCCTGCAAGGGTGATTCCTAGGTCTAATCTAACTGCTATATTGCGTAGGTTTTAAACAAACAAGCGTTCAAAACGTGATCAATGTATCATTTTTATTATAGGCGGTAAAGCAATACTCGGCACTACAGCCCCTCACAGCACAACATCGAGGATTTGGTTTTGCCTTCCAAATCATAGCGGACAATTCTAACAGTAGTCGCAATAACAAATGCGATTAACCTCACACTATTAACAATATTTGTGACAAGCAAAGTTGTCGTTTAGGAGAGCCCTAGGGAAATCACTAAGCTTTTCATAGAGACAGTGTTAGGATTGTGGCACGACCAAAAACAAAGAAATGCTTACGAGAACGATATGACGCAAACTCAGCCAATCCGAATCGCTACCCGAAAAAGTCCTCTTGCCCTGTGGCAGGCTCATTATGTCAAAGATGCCCTTATTGCGGCGCACCCAGGACTGGAAGTTGAGTTAGTCACTATGGTCACCAAAGGCGATATCATTTTAGATACCCCGTTGGCGAAAGTGGGCGGTAAAGGCTTATTTGTTAAGGAACTGGAAGTCGCCATGCTTGAAGGGCGCGCCGATCTTGCGGTGCACTCAATGAAGGACGTTCCTGTAGACTTTCCAGAAGGCCTAGGCCTTGTCACCATTTGCGAACGTGAAGACCCTCGTGACGCCTTCGTTTCCAATACTTACACTAACATTAGCGAACTGCCTCAAGGCGCTGTGGTAGGTACTTGTAGTCTTCGCAGACAATGTCAGTTAAAAGAACAGCGCCCTGACTTAGTCATTAAAGAGCTTCGAGGCAATGTAGGGACTCGTTTAGGAAAACTTGATAACGGTGAGTATGACGCCATTATCCTTGCTGCCGCAGGCCTGAAACGTCTAGAACTTGAATCACGTATTCGCAGCTTTATCGAACCTGAAGAATCCTTGCCTGCAGTTGGTCAAGGTGCGGTTGGCATTGAGTGTCGCCTTGATGATGAACGACTGATTAAATTACTCGAACCTCTTAATCACACTAACACAGCCGATCGTGTTCTGTGCGAGCGAGCCATGAACTTAACGTTAGAAGGCGGCTGCCAAGTGCCGATTGGTAGCTACTCACTGATCGATGGCGACGAGATTTGGTTACGAGCTCTTGTCGGTGAGCCAGATGGTTCAAAAATCGTGCGTGGTGAAATTCGTGGTAAACGCGCGGATGCAGAAGCCTTAGGCGTCCAATTAGCGAATCAACTGCTCAATGATGGCGCAAAAGAAATCCTAGAAAAGCTCTATCAAGAGCACGAGTAATGACTGATGAGAGTATTGGTTACACGCCCTGAAAATCAAGGCGAAGAACTTTGCAATCTCATAGAAAAAATGGGGGGCATTGCCCTCCATCAACCACTTATTGATATTCAGGACAATCTGCAGCTTTGTTTAGATGACGACCAACTGCAAAGTTCGGATATCATCATTGCCGTCAGCCAATACGCCGTCTATGCCTTCCATCATATTCTCTCTCATCAGCAACTCTCGTTACCTGACTCCTGTATTTATCTAGGGGTTGGTCAAAAAACAGCACATGAATTAAGCAAACTCAGCCAACAAAACGTAAACTATCCGACGGTAAGTGATAGTGAACACCTACTGGCATTACCAGAGTTGGCGAATGTGTCAGGAAAACATGTCATCATTCTTCGAGGCAACGGCGGCCGAGAGCTCATTTATGATCAGCTCTGTGCACTTGGTGCAGATGTTCAATACCTAGAAACCTACCAACGCAGATATCTGCCACTAAAAATAGACGCGATAAAACAATGGCGCTCAATGGGTATCGACACTCTGGTCGTTACCAGTGGTGAACAACTTGAGTTTTTATTGTCTCAAGTATCAGAACCAGAATTGAACTGGTTAACACAACAACAGCTATTGGTTCCGAGTGAACGAATTGCTACTTTAGCGATGACAAAGGGATTTAATAACGTTACCAATACCCAAGGTGCATCGAACTCTACAATATTTGCTGCTCTCCAGCGTCTAGAAATAGGACTTAACAATGACCAACAAAAATAAAGACGAGCAAATCCAGTCTGAAGAACAACAAGACGTTAAGGCTTTAGCCCCAGAAGCTGATACATCAAAAGCTGAACAAGAAACTTCTCAACACGAACAAGCTAAACCACCAACGGCGGTGCCAGAATTTGAAGAAAAACAGGGCAAACGTGGTGTTAAACTTGGTGCGGTAGCCATTGTTTTAGCGGTTATTTTTGGTGGCGGCCTCAGCTACCAAATGCAAAAGCAAGCCAGCGATTATGAAGCTCGCATCGCCAAGCTAGAGTCACAACTGAAAGCGACAACAAGCAGCTTAAGCAGCGAAATGCAGCAAGTGCAGTCGGAAACGCTTGAACAGGCAAAAACAGTGACACATAAAGCCGAAGTTGTGTTAGGCCAACAACAAAAAAGTATAGAAAGCCTGCAACTAGCGGTTGCTGACGTTAAAGGTCGTCGCCCTAACGATTGGCTTCTGGCTGAGGCCGACTATTTGGTTAAACTCGCGGGCCGAAAACTGTTCTTGGAGCACGATGTGGTAAGTGCGACACGTTTGATGGAAAGTGCTGACCAGCGTATCGCTGCACTCAACGATCCAAGCTTAGTGTCTCTGCGCCAGTCAATGGCAAATGACATCACCAAGCTACGTACTGTTCCACTTATTGACCGTGACGGACTCGTACTACGACTAACTTCGCTACAGCAAGAGGTTGATAAGCTACCTCTTGCCAACGCCATCCTTCCTGATGCACCTGCTGTCGAGAAACGCCAAGTTTCACAAGACATCTACGATTGGCAAGATAACCTGATGACGTCGTTAAAAGACTTCTCAGAAAACTTTATTACTTTCCGTACTCGCGATGGCAATGTAATCCCACTGCTTTCACCTGAGCAGCATTTCTATCTCAAAGAAAACATCAAATCTAAGATAGAAACTGCGATTCGTGCGGTATACAAAGAACAAGGCGAGATCTATAAGATGTCGTTAGAAACCGCAGAGAAATGGTCAGAATCGTTTTTTGATATGGACAACAATAGCGTTAAAGAGTTTAACGCTGCGCTAGGCAAACTGAGCCAACAAAACATTCAAGTTAACTATCCTGTCAAATTGGAAACTCAAGCTCAATTATCCGATGTCATCAACGAACGTCTGCGCCGTGAAGTCACCACCATCATCACGGAGGAGAAATAATGATTCGATTAATCTTTCTCTTCATCGTACTTGGTGCGGGTCTATTTGTTGGTACCCAGTTTTCGGGCCAGCAAGGTTATGTGCTGATCTCAATTGCCAATAAAACCATCGAGATGAGCGTTACAACTCTAGTCGTGTTTGTTATTGCGGCTTTGGCGGGGCTGTTTCTGCTCGAATACATCATCAAGAAAGTGCTTTACACCAGCGTCACGACATTTAATTACTTCAGCGTTCGTAAAATGCGTCGTTCACGCCGCTATACCAATGAGGGTATCGTTAAGCTGCTAGAAGGTGATTGGAAGCTTGCAGAGAAAAAGGTAACACGTTGGGCTAACTATCACGATATGCCGCTTTTATGTTATCTCGTCGCTTCTGAAGCTGCCTTAGGGCAAGGTGACAAAGCGAAGCGTGACCATTATCTAGCGCTGGCCGCTAAACAGGAAAACTCCGATCTTGCCGTTCAGCTAACTAGAGCGAAACAAGCGGTTCGAGAAGAGGAATGGGAAGTTGCCGCGAGTACTTTAGAAACTCTCAAAGCAGAACACCCAAACAATTCCATTGTTTTGAGCTTGCAAAAAACAACCTATCGAGAACTTGGCGAGTGGCAAGCCTTAATCGATTTACTGCCTAAACTCCATAAGGCAAAGCTCATCGATGAACTAGAGCAAAATGAACTGAACGAACGCGCTCAATGTGGATTGCTAGAAGATATTGCTAGTCAGCAAGGCAGTGAAGGTTTAATCAATCATTGGAATAAGTTGCCACGTAAAACACGCCAAAGCACCCACTTAGTGGGCTGTTTTAGTAAACAGCTTATCGCTCGAAAGGCTGATGCAGAAGCGTTTACTGTAATTAAAGAAACGTTGAAAAAACAGGGTCATGATGACTTGTATAAGGTATTACCAGAACTAAACCTTGCAGATACACACCCTGTTGTTGTGCTACTTGAAGATGTTGTTAAAAAGCAACCGGATACACCTGAAGCACAAAGTGCACTAGCGCAATTCTACTTCCGAGAAGAAAAGTGGCCAGAGGCGCAACGTCATTTCGAGCGTGCCCTATCGCTTCGTCCTGATGTTTCTGACTATGCCTATCTAGCTGATACTTTAGAAAAACAGAATTTATCTAAAGCAGCAAGTGAAGTGTCGAGAAAAGCGTTGACACTTATTGAGAGTAAGTAGGCACTATTACTGTTAAAAAAGCTCCTAACGGAGCTTTTTTTATAACTGAAAATCATCTAATGCTTGTTGAGTAAACTTGCTGGTAAATGCATTAATTCTATTGTGGTCTGGACTCCAGCCTAGCAAGAAACGTTGATAGTCAGCCCAGGCCAATCCAAATAGTGCGCGCCACTCCTTGCAAACACGGTTAGCATTAATTTCCGGTTTAAAATGTTCTATCGCTGAGTGCAGCTGTATGAAGTAATAGTCAAGGTAACCCGCTACGTTTAAGTCAGCCGTTGAAAAGTCTAATGTCGTGGTAAAGAACAAAGCGACATCTTTAACTCCTACACCACCCCCTACGTATTGAAAATCTACCGCAGATACAGCACTACCTTGTTTATTGAAGCAGAAGTTAGCCAACTTTGCATCCCCATGTACCAGCGTTTGGTATGGACACTCGTTTAACTTTTCATCAATGATGTGCGCAGCTTGTTTAAAGCGTTCATCTTGCATTGCTTGCCATTCGTCAGGACGAGTCGCTAAGTGCCAGTAAGTACCTTGTTTCCAAAGCCCATTCGTATTCGCTCCAAGCCAAAAAGCATGAAACTGAGCAAGCCACTTTAGAACGCTTTTTATCTCCATCTCTGTTGCGGTTTTCACAACTCTAGCGCGCTCTAATAACTTCAGATCCTCAAGAATGAGCTCAAGGTGAGATTGATACTTATGAGCAGAGAAACACTGTGGAGCCCAGCCTGAGGGCATTGTCGATACGAACTCCTGATACCAAGAAAACTCTACTTGATACGACTGGAGCTTTCTTTGATGTGAAAGTTGAGTATTCCACCCTTTAGGGTGGCTAGCTGGTACTTCATCAGGTAATTGAATCGCTTTGACAATAACACTAGATAAATGGGATTGTGCGAGCTCAAGTCTAACTAAATGCCCATAGCCACTCCATAGAGTCTGAATAAGCTCACAGGAGAAAACCTGAGCCTCATTACCAATAACTTCTCGAAGGGTTGGAGTGACCGTAAAGTCAGATAATATCAAAGTAGACTTCCTAGGTTGGCTGCCATAAAACGGACTCTTACTTTGACAGAGTTAATGATGAAACGAAAGATCAGCGTTTCTCAAGATGTAAAAAAGCCCGCTGATTACTCAGCGGGCTTTTTAATGTGGCGGAGAGATAGGGATTTGAACCCTAGATACGCTATTAACGTATGCCGGTTTTCAAGACCGGTGCTTTCAACCACTCAGCCATCTCTCCACAATATGTAATCGTCCTAAAGTCTTACTTTAATTTGCTTTAGTTCGATGTTGTTCAAAGCCTGGCGATGTCCTACTCTCACATGGGGAAGCCCCACACTACCATCGGCGCTATTGCGTTTCACTTCTGAGTTCGGCATGGGATCAGGTGGGTCCACAACGCTATGGTCGCCAAGCAAATTCTTAATTCGGAAAACTGTTTAAAAGTCTAAATACACATTCAAAGTTCTTGCTTTGAGTCCATCAAAACCCTTTGGGTGTTGTATGGTTAAGCCTCACGGGCAATTAGTACAGGTTAGCTCAACGCCTCACAACGCTTACACACCCTGCCTATCAACGTTCTAGTCTCCAACAACCCTTTAGGACGCTTAAAGCCCCAGGGAAGACTCACCTCCCGGCTCGCCTCCCGCTTAGCTGCTTTCAGCGGTTATCGATTCCCAACTTACCTACCGGGCAATTCGTCTGGCGACACAACCCGAACACCAGAGGTTCGTCCACTCCGGTCCTCTCGTACTAGGAGCAGCCCCCTTCAATCTTCCAACGCCCACGGCAGATAGGGACCGAACTGTCTCACGACGTTCTAAACCCAGCTCGCGTACCACTTTAAATGGCGAACAGCCATACCCTTGGGACCGACTTCAGCCCCAGGATGTGATGAGCCGACATCGAGGTGCCAAACACCGCCGTCGATATGAAC